>NZ_JBFRFC010000016.1:0-212602 GCF_052114625.1 Stenotrophomonas sp. 2YAF26
AACCGCCTCCCTGGTGAAATTAGCGCTATGGAACCACCCGATCCCATCCCGAACTCGGAAGTGAAACGTAGCTGCGCCGATGGTAGTGTGGCCTAAGCCATGCGAGAGTAGGTCATCGCCAGGGTTTATACCCAAAAACCCCGCTGCATGTGCAGCGGGGTTTTTTCTATTAAGTGAAGGCTCTGCTTTTTTGAGTTCCTTCCGCCCCAAGGGCAAGTACGTGAGCTGGCGCTGCAAGCGCTGCTGCAACCGTCTCCCTGGTGAAATTAGCGCTATGGAACCACCCGATCCCATCCCGAACTCGGAAGTGAAACGTAGCTGCGCCGATGGTAGTGTGGCCTAAGCCATGCGAGAGTAGGTCATCGCCAGGGTTTACATCCAAAAACCCCGCTGCTCACGCAGCGGGGTTTTTCTTTGCGCGCGAGAAACCGAAGGTAGTGCCGGCCGCTGGCCGGCAACCTCATGAACATCACGCGGCTGCACGTGCCAGCCGGCCAGCGGCCGGCACTACCGGGGCCCAGCACAACACGCACAAAAAAAGCGGCGCCCAAGGGGCGCCGCCTTTTTTGGAGCTCAACTGCTGGCGGACTTACTTCGCCGCAGCGGCCGGTGCCTTGGCCTTCATCATCGTGTCGCGGGCAGCCTTGAACGGATTGCCTTCGTACCAGTTGGGCCAACGATCGCCGCCGGCCAGTTCCTTGCCAACGCCGTACATCAGCTGCAGGTCCTCGACCGTGCCATCCAGCTTCCAGGTGGCCGGGTCATACTCGTCCTTCGGGCCGTGGTAACGGTTGGAACCGTAGTCTGCGGCGGCCTTGCGACCGGCCTCGACGCCGCCGTCGCGCAGGTCCTCACCGCCGTCGGCATACAGCGCCGGCACACCCGCCTTGGCGAAGTTGAAGTGATCCGAACGGAAGTAGAAGCCGCTTTGTACCGAGGTTTCGCCGTGCAGGGTGCGATCCTGGGCTGCAGCCAGCGGCTTGAGGATGTCTTCCAGCTCCGAACTGCCGAAGCCGGTCACCGTCACGTCCTTGGCGCGACCGGCCACCGACATCGCATCGATGTTGATGACACCGGCGATCTTGTCCAGCGGGAAGGTCGGGTGGGCGACGTAGTACTTCGAACCCAGCAGGCCGGATTCTTCCAGGGTCACCGCCAGGAACACCACCGAACGTTCCGGCTTCGGCTCCTGATGGGCCATCGCTTCGGCCACCTCAAGGATGCCGGCTACGCCGGTCGCGTTGTCGACGGCACCGTTGTAGATGTTGTCGCCCTGTTCGCCCTCGTGCTTGCCGAGGTGATCCCAGTGCGCCATGTACAGCACGGCCTCGTCGGCGCGCTTGCTGCCAGGCAGTACACCCACCACGTTGCGCGACTGCTTCTGCGCGACCTTGCTCTTCAGGTCCACCGAAGCGGTTGCCTTCAGCGGCACCGGCTTGAAGCCGCGCTTGCTGGCATCCTTGTAGGCCTGGTCCAGATCCAGCCCGGCACCGGCGAACAGGGCTTTGGCCGCGTCGGCGCTCAACCAGCCCTGCACCGGCAGGCGCGGCTCTGCATCGTCCTTGGCCGGCAGGTCGTACTGCGGGCCAGCCCAGGAGTTCTTCACCACGTCCCAGCCGTAGGACGCGCCTGCGGTGTCATGCACGATCAGTGCGGCGGCGGCACCCTTGCGCGCGGCTTCCTCGAACTTGTAGGTCCAGCGGCCGTAGTAGGTCATGCGCTTGCCGTCGAACAATTTCTCGTCATCGACATGGAAGCCCGGGTCGTTGACGAACATGACCACGGTCTTGCCCTTCCAGTCCTGGTCGGCGTAATCGTTCCACTTCTGCTCGGGTGCGTCCACGCCGTAGCCGACGAAGACGAGGTCGCTGGCATCGACCTTCACTTCTGTCTGGCCGGTACGGGTGCCCACCACCATGTCGGTGCCGAACTTCAGCTCGCGGGTCTTGCCGTCCTGGGTGAGAGTGAGCACGGTCGACTCATCGGCCGTGGTTTCGGTCATCGGCACGTCCTGGAACCAGCTGTCGCCGTTGCCGGGCTGCAGGCCGATGCGCTGCATCTGGTCGCGGATATAGTTGACCGTCAGTTCTTCACCCTTGCTGCCGGGCGAGCGACCTTCGAACTCGTCAGAGGCCAGGGTCTTCACCATCTCGCCAAAGTCGGCGGCGTTGATCCCGGGAGAGAACGTGTGCGGGGCCGGCTTGGCGGTGCTGTCGGCGCTGGGCGCCGGAGCCGGGGTGTCTTCGCCTTTGCAGGCGCTGAGCGCGGCCGCAGCGGCCAGGCACAGGAGGAGTTTGCGGGGCATCATCGGTTCCTGGAAACACAAGGGACGGCCGCGCAGCGGGCGCGACCGGTATCGGGGAGTATCGCCCAAGCCGCAGGCTCAATCGGCCGGGGCGGTGTCGGTATCGAAGGGAATCGGATCGGCGCCGGTGACCGCGCCGATGCGTGCGCTGCGGTGGACATACAGAACCACTTCGCGCTCGAACAACAGGCTGCCACTGACCACGGCATTCGGCCCGATGATGACCCGCGGCTTGCGACTGGCGGTGAGCGAGACGCTGAAGTTCGGCTTGCGCACATGCACGCCGCCGCCGACCTGCGAGCCGATGCCGACGGTGATGTCGCCATTGACGGTCTCTACGTCCTTGCGCACGCGGCTGCCGACCAGGCCGATGCCGCCGTTGACGGTTTCCACGCCGCCTTCGATCTGGCTGCCCTGGTCGCTGAAGATGCTGCCGTTGACCGTGCTGACATCCCCATGGGCCGTCACTTCGCGGCCGAGGCGGATGCCGCCGTTGACGGTCTCGATGCTGCCGGTGCGGGCACGATCGGCGACCTTGACGCCGCCGTTGACGGTGTCGATGCTGCCGGTTTCCACGCCCTCGCCGACACGGATGCCACCATTGACGGTGTCCAGCTTGCCGTAGCGCTGGCCCGGATCGGCGCTGATGCTGCCGTTGACCTTGCTCACGTCTGCCTGGGCCCAGGCCGGGCCACTGGCCAGCGCAATGCCCAACAGCAGCGGAATGGAGAGAGCTTTCATGGGAACCTCGTTGTTGTGCGGCTGGCAGGCCGCGTGCGGAGATGTCACCATTCCCCGCACGTCTCCGCATCTGCCTGAAGTCACTGGAAAGCCCTTGCGCAACAACGTCTTCCCCTCACGCCGGCATCACATCGCCACCCTGCGCGGTGGACGTTGCCTGTTGCTGGGCATGGCGCTTGCCCTTGCGCTGCCCATGCCTGGTGTGGCGCAGACCTCTTCGGCCCGCGAGGCCGAGCGCAAGCTGCAGAAGCTGCGCACCGAACTGAAGGGCGTGGCGCAGGAGCGCCGGCAGATCGAGGGCCAGCGCGGACAGGCCTCGCAGCAGCTGCGCGAGGCCGATGAAAAAGTCGCACGCAGTGGTCGCACGTTGGCCCAGACCGAGGCGGCACTGCGTGAGCAGAGCAGGGCGCTGGCCGAAGCCGAGCAGCGTCGCAATGCGTTGCAGTCCAATCTGGCAAAACAGAATCGCGAATTGGCAGGCCTGTTGCGTGCGGCCTACCAGATTGGCAACCACGCGCCGCTGAAGCTGTTGCTTTCGCAGGACACGGTGGCCGATGCCAACCGTGCGCTGGCTTATCACCGCTACCTGCAGCGCGAGCGTGCGCAGCGCATCACCACGCTGACGGCCGACCTGAAGGAGCTGGAGACACTGCAGACGCAGATCGCCCAGCGCCAGCAGCACCTGCAGGGTACCCAGCGGGAGCAGAAGCAGCAGGTCGCCACGCTCGCATCGGACCGTCGCGAGCGTGCGCAGACCGTGGCTTCGCTGGAAGAACGCTTCAAGGACAAGCGCGAGAAGGAGCAGGCACTGGGCCAGGATGCCAAGGCACTGGAAACCCTGCTGGCCAACCTGCGCGCTGCTGCGGCCCGTGCAGAGGCAGAGCGCCGTGCCGCCGCCCGCAAGGCTGCCGCCGAAAAGGCCGCCGCCGAGCGCGCGGCGCGCCAGGCCGCCGCGGCTGGCCGTCCACCGCCGCCGCCGACCAAGGTTCCTCCGGCCGTGGCCTCGGCGCCAGCGCCGAAGGTCGGTGGCCTGGGCTGGCCACTGTCGGGCAATCTGCTGGCCCGCTATGGCGGCAAGCTGCCGGACGGGCGCACCAGCAGCGGTGTGTTGATCGGCGCACCTGCCGGAAGCACCGTCACCGCCGTGGCCGACGGCACCGTGGTGTTCTCCGATTGGATGACCGGTTACGGCATGATCCTGATCGTCGACCATGGCAACGGCTACATGAGCCTGTACGCCCACAACGACACCCTGCTGAAGGATGCCGGCGCGCGGGTCAGCCGTGGCGACGCGGTGGCCAAGGTCGGCAACTCCGGTGGCCAGGGCGTGACGGCGCTGTACTTCGAGCTGCGCCGTGGTGGGCAACCGGTCAATCCGGACAGCTGGCTGCAGCGGCGCTGAATTCCGCCTGGCCGCAGCACGGCGGATTCAACGGGAATTTAGCCACGCTTCGCGCATAATCGGTGCATGTGCCTTGGGCACGATGCCATCGTCGACAGGAGTGATCCATGCGCGCAGCCCGTACCGCCACCCTCTTGCTGGCTCTGTTGCCGGCCCTGTCCTGGGCTCAGCACACCGCCCCCATCCCGTTGAAGGAAACTCCCGGGAAGGCGGCGAGCAGCGAGGAGGCGGTGACCTCGAAGGTACCGCTGGACGACATCCGGCGCTTCGTGGCCGTCTACAACGCTGTGCGCGCGGCCTATGTCGACCCGGTCGATGACAACAAACTGATGCAGTCAGCTGTGCGCGGCCTGCTGCTCGACCTCGATCCGCACAGCACCTACTTCAACAAGGAAGATGCGGAGGCGTTCGACGAGCAGGCCAACGGCGCCTATGAAGGCATCGGCGTGGAGCTGCAGCAGCAGCCGGACAACGCCAGCATGAAGGTGATCTCGCCGATCGACGACACCCCGGCGGCCAAGGCCGGCATCCTCGCCGGCGACCTGATCATCGCCATCGATGGCAAGCCGATCAGCGCGATCGATGCCAGCGAACCGCTGCGTGGCCCGGCCGGCAGCAAGGTGGTGCTGACCATCGTCCGCGACGGCAAGCCCAAGCCCTTCGACGTCAGCCTGACCCGACAGACGATCCGCGTGACCAGCGTGCGCAGCCGCCTGCTGGAACCGGGCTATGGCTACATCCGCCTGAGCACGTTCCAGGCCGACACCGGCTCTGATTTCCAGAAGCACCTGCAGCAGCTGCAGAAGCAGTCCGGCGGCAACCTCAAGGGGCTGGTGCTGGATCTGCGCAGCAATCCGGGTGGTCTGCTGACCGCTGCGGTGCAGGTGGCCGATGACCTGCTCGACAAGGGCAACATCGTCAGCACCCGCGGCCGCATCAGCATCAGCGATGCACGCTTCGACGCAACCCCGGGCGACCTGCTGAAGGGCGCGCCGGTGGTGGTGCTGGTCGATGCCGGTTCGGCCAGTGCATCGGAAGTGCTGGCCGGCGCACTGCGCGACAACAAGCGCGCGCGCGTGATCGGCAGCCGCACCTTCGGCAAGGGCTCGGTGCAGACCGTGCTGCCGCTGGACAACGGTGACTCGGTGAAGCTGACCACGGCGCGCTACTACACACCCAGCGGTAAATCGATCCAGGCCACCGGTATCGTGCCGGAAGTGGAACTGAAGGCAGCACCGCGTCCGGAAGACGAGGCATTGCCGGCCAGCCTGAGTGACTACAGTGAAGCGACCCTGCCGGGCCACCTGCGCGGTGACGAGGAAGGCACCGAGGGCTACCACGCAGGCGCCGTGTTGCCGGGCGATGGCCCGATCAACGATGCACTGGCCGAACTGAAGAACCCGGGTTCGGTTGCGGCGCGCTTGAAGGCAGAAGCTGCGAAGGCCGAAGCGGACAAGGCGGCGAAGGTCGCCGCCAAGCCGGCGCCCAAGGCGGAGCCCAAGGCTGAAGCAAAACCGGAAGCAAAACCGGAAGCAAAGCCGGAAGCAAAGCCGGAAGCAAAGCCGGAAGCAAAGCCGGAAGCAAAGCCGGAAGCAAAGCCGGAAGCGAAGCCCGAAGCGAAGCCCGAAGCGAAGCCCGAAGCGAAGCCCGAAGCGAAGCCCGAAGCGAAGCCCGTTCCGGCCCCGGCCACGCCCTGATGGTACGCCGGGCCACGCCCGGCTAACCTCGGTACGTCAAGGAGGCAGCACGATCGCATGTGTCGCCCCATAGAATCGATTCATGGACGATTCGACTCTCACCACCACGATCAGCAATCTGCTTGAGCGCCAGCCAGTGCCGATGGAGCAGGCTGCCGTCCTGATGGAATCGCTGGCGGGCCGCCATCGGATCGATACCCACCTCATCTACTGGTGGGCAAGCGCGCCGTTGATTGTCCAGAAGATTCACTACGACAGCAGTGAGGAAGGCCTCTCCTACCTGGCTGGACTGTTGGCGCAAGTGCAGAGCGAAATCTGCCTGGTGGCATCAGAAGAGCGCGCATCGCCTTGGCCGATGTGGACGCTGCAGGCAAGCGAACTGATTCCTCTGCTGGGCGAGCTGCCGTTCTTCGAGTACTTCCTGGTGTTGAATGACGGCGCAACGTTGCTCTTTGATACCCACCACAACACCTTGGTGGTCAGTCGCGAGTGACGTTTCTGGCATCGTTCCGGATGGAGCAGACCCAGAGCAATGAAGCAGCCTGGCAAGTTCGACTCTACCAAGCGGACGCTAGAACCCGTGCCGCTTGCGCAGTCGCCGTGCGATCGCCGCGCGCACGTACATGCCGTACACCACGCCGAACACGAAGCCCCCGATGTGCGCCCACCAGGCGACCATGCCGAAGGTCGGGCCGATGTAGGCGAACACCACCTGCAGCGCCGCCCACACACCGATCAGCAGATAGGCCGGGGCGCGCACGAACTCCAGGAACAGCCCCAGCGGGATCACCACGCCCAGGCGCGCGCCGGGGAACAGCGCCAGATAGGCACCGATCAATGCCGACACCGCGCCGCTGGCGCCGATGATGATCTGGTCCGGGCTGCCCATGGTGTAGATCGCGACCAGGTTGGAGATCGCCCCGCCCACCAGGAACAGCAGCAGCAACCGCCACGGGCCCAGCACCCGCTCGGCGGGCAGGCCGAAGATCAGCAGGAACACCAGGTTGCCCAGCAGGTGCGACCAGTCGGCGTGCAGGAACAGGGCGGTGAACAGGCGCAGCACGCTGCCGTCCTGCAGGGTTGCCCACCAGTCCAGCGGGTGGGTCAGGCCGGTGGACAGGGCGCCCCAGTCCAGCCACAGGCTTCCGCGGGCATCGTCCGGGCGCGAGATCGACCACAGGAATGCCAGCCACAGTGCCGCAAACAGCACGGGCGTAGCCCAGCGCAGGGTCGCCTTTTTGCGCGAGGGGAGGGAGACAAACATGGCACTAGCCTAGCGTGCGGGCGCTTTTGGCGGGGAAGGAGCCTGTTCAGCTTTTGCGACGAAGAAAGCGCCAGCGCTGTTATTGTTTCATTAACGGCTCTGGGTAATACTCGCATACGGCGTCGTATGTCGGGAGGGGAATCCGGCGCGCTTCGAAAGGCCATCCAGCCTGACGGGCGCAGGCGCACTTAGAGCACCATCACCGCTTACCGGAGAGAGAACTACGATGCAAACTGCTTCTACCATTGCCCGCCTGACCCTGCTGGCCGTCGGCGTTGCCGGTGCGCTGGCCGCCGCCGACGCCAATGCCGCCGCCTTCCAGCTGAAGGAAAACAGCGCCAAGGGCCTGGGCCGCGCCTTCGCTGGTTCCACCTCTGCCGAAGGCGATGCCTCGGTGGTCGCCACCAACCCGGCTTCGATGCGCCTGCTGGAAGGCACCCAGATCCAGGGTGACGTCAGCGCCATCAGCTTCGGCGCCAAGTTCCGCGGCGAAGGCCGCTATGCCAACGGCGCTCCGATTTCCGGCGGCAACGGCGGCGACGCCGGCATGATCGCTCCGGTTCCGGCCGCGTACTTCCACGTGCCGTTCGGCGAGAAGGACAACATGCACTTCGGCGTGTCGCTGACCGTGCCGTTCGGCTTCAAGACCGAATACGACCGTGACTGGGTCGGCCGCTACAACGGCGTCAAGACCGAACTGCAGGCCATCGACCTGGGTGCGGCCTTCTCCTACGACGTCAACCCGTACCTGTCGTTCGGTGCGTCGGTGTTCGCCGAGCGCCTGAATGTCGACCTGACCAGCGCCGTCGACGGCGGTACCGCCATCAACGCCAGCGCCCAGCAGCGCGCTGCCGCCGCTGCACTGGCCGCTGGCCGCACCCCGGCACAGGCCCAGGCCGCTGCCCAGGCCGCTGGCCGCCAGGCCGCACAGCTCGGCTTCTCGCCGGGTACCGCTGATGGTTACCTGCGCATCAAGGGCGACGAAGTGTCCGTCGGCTACACCCTGGGCATGACCGTCAGCCCGGTGGAAGGCACCAACATCGCCTTCAGCTACCGCTCGGAAGTCGAACACAAGATCACCGACGGCAAGGCCGACTTCACCATGACCCCGGCTGCTGCAGCGTTCCTGGCGCAGGCTGCTCCGGGCACCTTCGTCGACAGCAACGGCCGCGCGACCATCACCCTGCCGGCCAGCGCCACCGTCAGCTTCACGCACCGCGTGAACGACCAGTGGAAGATCATGGCCGACGTGTCGCGCACCGCATGGAGCAAGTTCGACGAAGTGCGCGTCGACTACGACTCCAACCAGCCCGACAGCGTGCTGCCGTTCCACTACCGCGACACCACCTTCGCTTCGATCGGTACCGAGTACCGTCTGAACGAGCAGCTGACCCTGCGTGGCGGTCTGGCCTATGACCAGACCCCGACCACCGACGCCCACCGTGACGTCCGCGTGCCGGATACCACCCGCAAGTGGCTGTCGCTGGGCCTGACCTGGGCGCCGTCGGAGAAGATGGAATACAGCGTGGGCTACACCCACCTGTTCACCAAGGATCCGAACATCAACTCGACCTCCGCTACCGCCAACAACGTTGTCGGCAAGTACAAGGTCACCGGCGACGTGCTGGCTGCGTCGATGCAGTACAAGTTCTGATTCCGGCGATTGCCTGAAGCAGTACGAAGGAGGCCCCGCGCAAGCGGGGCTTTCTTTTTTCCGGGGGTCTGCATCCACGCATGGCGTGGATCTACGCGACAATGGCCTGATGGCCGATCGCCGATACCTGAAGAAGATGACCCGCTACTGGGCCGCCGAAGAGGCGAGGGCCACCGTGGCGCTGCAGGATGCGCTCGCATCGGAATGGTTCGACTACTGGCATACCCACTTGGACTGGAAGGGGCGTGGCAATCGCCACGGCAGTGATCGCACCGCCGTTGCCGCCGCGTTGCTGCGGCTGCTCGAGCGCGCGGTGGCCTGCAGGCGGCAGGACACCCAGTGCTGGGTGGTGTTGGCGCCGGATAGCGGCCAGAGCGCGCTGTTCCTGCATTCGCCGAATCCGCAGGGTACGCCTTGGCCGCATCCGTTCGATGGCGTGACCTGGGATATCCAAGCACCGGATTGGCTCGCGCCTGTGATGGCGCCGCACCATCAACTGGGCCGCTGGGGTAGCGCAGAGCCCCGGCTGCTGGTGCGCGTGCGCGCTTGATTTCCATCCACGCATGGCGTGGATCTACTGGCTCAATCCCGCGGGGCGTGGATCTACGCGACAATAGCGCGATGAACCTGTCCGATCCGAACTTCCAGCTGGAGCTGGCTGCCAACATCGCCGTTGCCGGCTCGATCCTGCTGGCTGGTCGCAACAACGTGCATACGTGGTGGCTGGGCATCGTCGGCTGCGCGCTGTTCGCCGCAGTGTTCGAGCGCTCGCACCTGTACGCGGACATGGTCCTGCAGTTCTTCTTCGTGGTCATCAGCGTGTTCGGCTGGTGGCAGTGGCTGCGTGGTGACCATGGCGAGCCGCTGCCCATCACCAGCTTGCCAGCACGCGCGTGGAGCTGGCTGCTGCCGTTGGCGGTGCTGGCGACCTTCGGTTACGGCTGGATGCTGACCCGGCTGACCAATGCGTATGCGCCCTACATCGACTCGGCGGTGCTGGTGTTGAGCGTGATCGCACAGATCCTGATGATGCGGCGCAAGCTGGAATCGTGGTGGGTGTGGCTGCTGGTCAACACCATCGCGGTGCCGCTGTACTACAGCCGCGGGCTGCACCTGACCTCGATCCTGTATGTCGGTTTCTGGATCAACGCGCTGGTGGCGCTGCGTCACTGGCGGCACCTGATGCGCGCCGAAGCGGATACGGGCAGGGCGGCCGATGGCATTGCCTGAGCGGGTACCGCGCGGGTTGGTGGTCGGCAAGTTCTGCCCGCTGCACCTCGGCCACGAGCGCCTGATCGAATTTGCTTCTACACGCTGCACCCAGCTGCTGGTGATCGGGTGGTCTCAGCCGGGTTTTGCCGGCTACAGCGCGGCGCGTCGCGAGCGTTGGCTGCGCGCGCGCTTCCCGCAGGCGACGGTGGCGGTGCTGGATGATGCGCGGCTGGCGGCGTTGTGCAGGCAACAGGGTGTTCCCGTGCGTGCGCTGCCGCAGGACAAGGACAGTGAGCAGGTGCAACGCGCGTTCACCGCATGGCTGTGCGTGGCGCTGTTTGGCGGACCGGTCCAGGCTGTTTTCACCGGTGAAGACTACGGCGATGGTTTCGCTGCAGCCCTGGCGCAGCATTTCAATGCGCCGGTGCAGCACCATCGGCTGGAGCGTTCGACCGACATCGGTCAGGCCAGTGGTACCGAACTGCGCGCCGATCCGCATGCGCATCGACAGGGCCTGAGCCGGTCGGTCTATGCCGACCATGTGCAGCGGGTGGCCTTCATCGGCGGTGAGTCCACGGGCAAGAGCACGCTGGCGCGGGTGCTGGCCGAACGCCTGGGTACGGCATGGGTGCCGGAGTTCGGGCGTACGTTGTGGGAGCAGCAGGGCGGCGAGCTGCAGGCGCAGGATCTGCTGCGTATCGCTGCAACCCAGCCGCAGCACGAGGACCAGGCCGCGCAGCATGCGCATCGCTGGGTGTTCTGCGATACCACGCCGTTGGTGACGCTGGGCTACAGCGGCTGGATGTTCGGCACTGCACCCGAACCACTGCAGCGGGCCGCGGCGCGTGCGTACGACCTGTTGTTCCTGTGCGCCCCGGATATCCCGTTCGAGCAGGATGGAACGCGTGTGGGTGAGGAGTTCCGCATGCGCCAACACGCGTGGTATCTGCAGCAGTTGCAGGCGCGAGGAATGGCGTATGTGCTGCTGGAAGGCGATCTGGAGATGCGTATCGCGCGGGTGCTGGAGGAATTGGTGAGGCGTGCGGACAACCGGTTCAGTGTGCTGGCGGAATGAGTTGCCAGGGGCTGGCAGGCCCGCATCCGCCCAACATGAAAAAACCCCGCTTTCGCGGGGTTTTTCGTTTACTGCATGACGCTTGGGATCAGTCGCCCAGGGTCAGCAGCGAGGCGTTGCCGCCGGCGGCGGTGGTGTTCACCGTCACCGTCTTCTCGGTGGCGAAGCGCAGCAGGTAGTGCGGGCCGCCGGCCTTGGGGCCGGTGCCGGACAGGCCCTGGCCGCCGAACGGCTGCACGCCGACCACCGCACCGATCTGGTTGCGGTTGACGTAGACGTTACCGACGTGGACGCCGTTGCTGATGCGGTCGACGGTCTCGTCGATGCGCGAATGCACGCCCAGGGTCAGGCCATATCCGGTGGCGTTGATCTGGTCGATCACCGCGTCGAGCTGGTCGCCCTTCCAGCGGATCACGTGCAGCACCGGCCCGAAGATTTCCTTCTGCAGCTGGCCCAGATCCTTCAGCTCATACGCACGCGGTGCGAAGAAGGTGCCGTTGGCCGCTTCGGCGGACAGTTCGGCAGCCGCGATCAGGCGCGCTTCGCGGTCCATGCGCACGGCGTGGTCCTGCAGGATCTGCAGTGCGTCAGCGTCGATCACCGGACCGACGTCGGTGGACAGCAGGCCCGGGTTGCCGACTTTCAGTTCCTTCATCGCGCCGGCCAGCATGGTCATCACCTTGTCGGCGATGTCGTCCTGCACGAACAGCACGCGCGCGGCCGAGCAGCGCTGGCCGGCCGAGGTGAAGGCCGAACCGATGGCGTCCTTGACCAGCTGTTCCGGCAGTGCCGAGGAGTCGGCGATGAAGGCGTTCTGGCCGCCGGTCTCGGCGATCAGCACGCCGATGGCGGCATCGCGTGCAGCCATCGCGCGGTTGATCGCACGGGCGGTGTCGGTGGAGCCGGTGAAGGCCACACCGGCCACGCGTGGGTCGGCGGTCAGCGCGGCACCGACGGTGGCGCCATCGCCCGGCAGGTACTGCACCACGTCAGCCGGCACGCCGGCATCGTGCAGCAGCTTCACTGCGTAGTAGCCGATCAGGTTGGTCTGCTCGGCCGGCTTGGCGATCACGCTGTTGCCGGCGGCCAGTGCGGCAGCCACCTGGCCCAGGAAGATCGCCAGCGGGAAGTTCCACGGACTGATGCAGACGAACACGCCGCGGCCATGCAGCTGCAGTTCGTTGGATTCGCCGGTCGGGCTGGGCAGCTTCTCGGCGTGGCTGAACTGCTCGCGCGCCTGCTTGGCGTAGTAGCGCAGGAAGTCCACCGCTTCGCGCACTTCGGCGATGCCGTCGGGCAGGCTCTTGCCGGCTTCCTTCACGCACAGCGCCATGAATTCGGGCATGCGCGCTTCCAGCTGGTCGGCGGCGTGCTCGAGGATGGCGGCGCGGCTGGCGGCCGGGGTGCGGTTCCAGGCCGGCTGTGCAGTCACGGCATTGGCCAGCGCCTTCTGCACGGTGGCGGCATCGGCGGCCTGCCACTGGCCGACCACTTCACGGGTGTCGGCCGGGTTGGTCACCTGCAGCGATGCGCCGGTCGGGTTCGCGCCCGGCACCAGCGGCGCGGCCTGCCAGGGCTTCACTGCAGCGTTGAGCTGCTCGGCCAGGGCGCGCAGTTCGTTGTCGTTGGCGAGATTGGCGCCCATGGAGTTCTTCCTGTCGTGGTTCTGGCTGCGCAGCAGGTCAACCGGCAGCGGGATCTTGGGATGCGGAATCGATTCGAACGAGGACACCATCTCGACCGGGTCGCGGACCAGGTCGGCGATCGGCACGCGCTCGTCGGTGATGCGGTTGACGAAGCTGGAGTTGGCGCCGTTTTCCAGCAGGCGACGCACCAGATACGGCAGCAGGTCTTCATGCGAGCCGACCGGCGCGTACACGCGGCAGGGCAGGCCGAGGCGGTCGGCCGGCACTACTTCGGCGTACAGGTCGTCGCCCATGCCGTGCAGCTTCTGGTGCTCGTACACGCCGCCGTTGGCGATGCTGCGCACTGCGGCGATGGTGTGCGCGTTGTGCGTGGCGAACATCGGGTAGATCGCGTCAGCATGGGTGAACAGGCGCTTGGCACACGCCAGGTAGGACACGTCGGTGTTCTGCTTGCGGGTGAACACCGGGTAGCCGGCATAGCCTTCGATCTGCGCGCGCTTGATCTCGGCGTCCCAGTAGGCACCCTTGACCAGACGTACCTGCAGGCGACGACCGGCGCGGCGCGCCATGTCGGCCAGGTGGTCGATCGTGTACGGCGTACGCTTCTGGTAAGCCTGCACCACCACGCCGAAGCCATCCCAGCCGGCCAGCGAGGCATCGCCGAACACCTGCTCGATGATGTCCAGCGACAGTTCCAGGCGATCGGACTCTTCGGCGTCGACGGTGCAGCCGATGCCGTAGCTCTTGGCCAGCTGCGCCAGTTCCAGCACGCCGGGCACCAGGTCCTTCAGCACGCGCGCGCGCTTGGCGTGCTCGTAGCGCGGGTACAGCGCCGACAGCTTGATCGAGATGCCCGGTGCGTTGTTGACGTCGCCATCGGCACGGCCACCACGCGACTTGTGGTCACCACCGATGGCGTGGATCGCACGACGGTAGTCTTCCAGGTAACGCAGGGCGTCCTTCATGGTCAGCGCGCCTTCGCCGAGCATGTCGAACGAGTAGCGGTAGCTGGCGCTGTCGCCCTTGTGCGAGCGTGCCAGCGCTTCGCCGATGGTGCGGCCCATGACGAACTGGTGGCCCATGATCTTCATCGCCTGGCGCACGGCCAGGCGTACCACCGGCTCACCGACGCGGCCGACCAGGCGCTTGAACGCGCTGGGCGCATCGGCGCGGGTGGCGTCGTTCATCTGCACCAGCTTGCCGGTCAGCATCAGGCCCCAGGTGGAGGCGTTGACCAGCACCGAATCGCTGCCGCCCAGGTGTTTTTCCCAGTCGGCATCGGCCAGCTTGTCGCGGATCAGCTTGTCGGCGGTCTCCTGGTCCGGAATGCGCAGCAGCGCTTCGGCCACGCACATCAGCAGCACGCCTTCCTCGCTGCCCAGGTCGTACTGGCGCATGAAGGCTTCGATCGCGCCCTGGTCCTTGGCGCGCACACGCACGCGGGCGACCAGGTCGGCGGCCAGCGCCTGCACCCGGGCCTGCTCGTCGGCCGGCAGGCGTGCCTGCGCCAGCAGTTCGCGCACATGGCTGGCCTCGTCTTTCAGCCAACCATCGGTGATGGCCTGGCGGAACGGGTTGGGGGACGCCGGCAGTTCCGGCGACAGCAGCGCCGAGTGACGCGGGGCGTCGCTGGCGGCAATGGGAGAGGAGGGTGCGTTCATGCCGGTCCGGCCAGTGGAAAACTTGGCGATTTTAATCATTTTTTCGACTTCAGGAAGGCCCGCGCAGCCACCTTCATGAATGCTGATAGCCCCTAGCGGTGGTGGATTCAGCGTGTTCAGCAAAGTCGGTACGTTTTGTGCCGAATTCGTCATTCGTGCCGCTGGACCCATGCTGTATTGCAGCATCGGAAAAAGTGTGAATGCACCCTTGCTACCGGCGAGAGGGCAGGGCTACCATCGAGACGTTTCCCGCGGCAGGAACGCGGTTGCGACATGATCGAGGTGCTTACAGCTCCGGATGGGTCAGGTACGCAGCTGCGACTGCGTCCCCCACGGGCGCTCGATGCCCGGCAGTTCGTCCTGTTGTTTGCTGTGTTGTCGGGAGTGATGTGGCTGGTGTCCGCCTTCGGGTGGGTGGCCGGCAATGCATTCGCCCCCCTGTTCGCGCTGCTGTACAGCCTGTTGCTGGCAGCTGCGTTGCGCGCGTTGTGGCGCAGTGGTGAACGGCAGGAGGAAATCCGGGTAGTGCCGGCGTGCGTGGAGGTCATCCCCGTGCCCGGTGGATCGCCGGTGTTCCGGGCTCATCCGCACTGGGTGCGCCTGCTCACCGACGACCAGAGGGTCCGGCTGGCATCCAGCGGCCGGCAGGTGGAGGTGGGGAGTTTCCTCGCGCCGGCCGAACGTCAAACGCTTGTTGAAACGCTTGAAGATTTGCTCGCCGCCAGCGATGGCGGCAACCGACGACGCTAAGGGTCTAGGCAATGAAGCAAAGCAGAGGGTGGGGCACGAAGTGCGTTGCAATGGCCGCCGCGATGGGGGCCCTGCTGTCGATGCCGGGGACGGCGCTGGCCCAGGCGGCCGATCCAAAACCGTGGCAGTTGAACATGGGCAAGGGGGTGACCCAGACCTCGCGCCTGGCCTGGGAATCGAACAACCTTTCGCTGATCGTCTGTACGGTGATCGGCGTGATCGTGTTCGGCGCGATGGCCTACGCGATGTTCAAGTTCCGCAAGTCCAAGGGCGCGGTCGCTGCCACCTTCAGCCACAACACCAAGGCCGAAGTCATCTGGACGGTGATCCCGGTGATCATCCTGGTGGTGATGGCGTGGCCGGCCACGGCCAACCTGATCAAGATGTACGACACCCGCGATGCCGAGATGACGGTCAAGGTCACCGGCTACCAGTGGATGTGGAAGTACGAGTACCTGGGCGAGAACGTGACCTTCACCAGCCGCCTGGACCGCGAGTCCGACCGCATGCGGCAGAGTGGCAAGGTACCGACCCGCGAGAGCCATCCGCACTACCTGCTGGATGTCGACAACCGGCTGGTGCTGCCGGTGGACACCAAGGTGCGCTTCGTCATCACCTCCGACGATGTGATCCACGCCTGGTGGGTGCCGGCGCTGGGCTGGAAACAGGACGCCATTCCCGGCTTCATCAACGAGGCCTGGACCAGCATCGAGCAGCCCGGTGTCTACCGCGGCCAGTGCGCGGAGCTGTGCGGCAAGGACCATGGCTTCATGCCGATCGTGGTCGAGGCGGTGTCCAAGGAAGAATTCAAGCAGTGGCTGGCGCAGCGCAAACCCGCGCCTGCACCGGCAGCGCCTGCCGCGCCCGCCGAACCCACCGCACCTGCCAGTGAAACGCCGGCGCAGCCGGCGGCACCGGCAGCCGCCGAGGCCGGCAACACGCCTGCGGCGGCGGCCAGCGGAGCCTGATGTAACTGCCCGCGGCCGTATCGCGGCTGCGGCGACAACCGATCCTGAGAGGTGTTTTGCAATGGCGCACTCGGCAGTTGGGCACGACGATCACCATCACCCGCAGAGCTTCTTCGAGCGTTGGTTCTTCTCGACCAACCACAAGGACATCGGCACGCTGTACCTGGGTTTCAGCTTCATCATGTTCGTCATCGGCGCGTTCATGAGCGTGCTGATCCGGCTGGAACTGGCCCAGCCCGGCATCCAGTACATCCGTCCGGAAATCTTCAACCAGCTGACCACCGTACACGCGCTGGTGATGATCTTCGGCGGGGTGATGCCGGCCTTCGTCGGCCTGGCCAACTGGATGATCCCACTGCAGATCGGCGCGCCGGACATGGCGCTGCCGCGCATGAACAACTGGTCGTTCTGGCTGCTGCCGGTGGCCTTCAGCCTGCTGCTGCTGACCTTCCTGCTGCCCGGTGGCGCGCCGGCCGGTGGCTGGACGCTTTACCCGCCGCTGTCGCTGCAGGGCGGCTACAACGTGGCGTTCACCGTGTTCGCCATCCACGTGGCCGGCATCAGTTCGATCATGGGCGCGATCAACATCATCGCCACGGTGCTGAACATGCGCGCGCCCGGCATCGACCTGCTGAAGATGCCGATCTTCTGCTGGGCCTGGCTGATCACCGCGTTCCTGCTGATCGCGGTGATGCCGGTGCTGGCCGGTGCGGTGACGATGCTGCTGACCGACAAGTTCTTCGGCACCAGCTTCTTCAATGCGGCCGGTGGTGGTGACCCGGTGATGTTCCAGCACATCTTCTGGTTCTTCGGCCATCCCGAGGTCTACATCATGATCCTGCCCGCCTTCGGCGTGGTCAGCGAGATCATCCCGACCTTCAGCCGCAAGCCGCTGTTCGGCTACCAGGCGATGGTCTACGCCACTGCGGCGATCGCGTTCCTGTCGTTCATCGTCTGGGCCCACCACATGTTCACCGTGGGCATGCCGCTGGGCGGTGAGATCTACTTCATGTTCGCCACCATGCTGATCTCGATCCCGACCGGGGTGAAGGTGTTCAACTGGGTCAGCACGATGTGGCGCGGCTCGCTCACGTTCGAAGCCCCCATGCTGTGGTCGGTGGCGTTCGTCATCCTGTTCACCATCGGCGGGTTCTCCGGCCTGATGCTGGCGATCGTGGCCGCCGACTTCCAGTATCACGACACCTACTTCGTGGTCGCCCACTTCCACTACGTGCTGGTGACCGGCGCGGTGTTCGCGCTGATCGCGGCGGTGTACTACTGGTGGCCGAAGTGGACCGGGCGCATGTACAGCGAGAAGTGGGCCAAGGTGCACTTCTGGTGGTCGATCGTGTTCGTCAACCTGCTGTTCTTCCCGCAGCATTTCCTGGGCCTGGCCGGTATGCCGCGCCGCATCCCCGATTACTCGGTGGCGTTCGCCGACTGGAACCTGATCAGCTCGATCGGTGCGTTCGGCATGTTCGCCACGCCGTTCATGATGGCTGCGATCCTGCTGTCCTCGCTGCGCAACGGCGAGAAGGCCGAGGCCCGCTCCTGGGAAGGCGCGCGCGGCCTGGAGTGGACGCTGCCGTCGCCGGCACCGGCGCACACCTTCACCACGCCGCCGACCATCCGCCCGGGTGACCTGGCCCACGACGATATCGGTCATTGAGGTGATGCATGCATAACGAGAGCCCGATCACCCCGGCCAGAGCCGAGCCACGCTTGGCCGCAAGCGCATCGGCAGGCCAGCGGCCAGGCACCGCGCCGCTTTATGCGGAGCAGCGCCAGCGCGCCAGGCGCACCGCGCTGTGGGTGGGCGCGATCGCCGTGCTGGTGTACGTCGGCTTCATCCTCAGCGGTGTGATCGGTCGATGAGCGAAACACCGGCCACCGCTCCGTCACGCAGCGCCGGCCTGCCGCGCCTGATCGGCGTTGCGGTGGTGGTGTTCCTGCTGACGTTCTCGCTGGTACCGCTGTATCGCATCGCCTGCGAGAAGGTATTCGGCGTGCGCCTGGAACGTGGCCCGGGCAGCGAAGCCAGTACCGGTGCTGCCACCGGCAAGCGCACCGTACGGGTGGAATTCGATGGTGGCGTCAATTCGCGGCTGCCGTGGTCGTTCCATCCCGAGCAGCTGACCATGGATGTGGTGCCTGGCGAACTCAACGAGGCGCTGTACTTCGCCCGCAACGACAGCCAGCAGGCCGTGGTCGGCAGCGCGGTGCCGTCGGTGGCGCCGGCACGCGCGTCCGGGTTCTTCAGCAAGACCGAGTGCTTCTGCTTCACTGCGCAGACCCTGCAGGCCGGCGAGAAGCGTGACATGCCGGTGCGCTTCATCGTCGATCCGGACCTGCCGCCGGAAATCCGCACGATCACCTTGTCCTACACCTTCTACCGCAACGATGCGTTGTCCGATCGGCTGGCGCCCGCCGCCACGTCGGAAGGCGCCCACGCTGCTCCCTGACCCGGATACCGACCATGGCCCAGACACCTACCGACGCCAACGTGTACTTCGTCCCGGCCCAGAGCAAGTGGCCGTTCGTCGGTTCCATCGCGATGATGGTGACCATGGTCGGCGTGGCCAGTTGGCTCAATGACGCCAGCTGGGGCCGCTGGACCTTCTACATCGGCGTGGCGATGCTGGTGCTGACCCTGTTCTGGTGGTTCAGCGATGTGGTGCGCGAGTCGCAGGCCGGCAACTACAACCGGCAGGTGGATGGTTCGTTCCGGATGGGGATGGTCTGGTTCATCTTCTCCGAAGTGATGTTCTTCGGTGCCTTCTTCGGTGCCCTGTTCTACACCCGCCACCTCGGCCTGTCGTGGCTGAGCGGCGAAGGGCGCGGGGTGATGACCAACGAGCTGCTGTGGCAGGGCTACTCGGCCGGCTGGCCGACCAATGGCCCGGCAGCGATCGGTGGCGCGTTCCAGACGATCCCGGCCTGGGGCCTGCCGCTGATCAATACGCTGATCCTGCTGACCTCGGGCGTGACCCTGACCATCGCCCATCATGCGCTGAAGGCGGGCAACCGCCGCCAGCTGTTGATCTGGCTGGGCCTGACCGTGCTGCTCGGCCTGGGCTTCCTGACCCTGCAGGCCGAGGAGTACATCCACGCCTACAAGGAACTGAACCTGACGCTCGGCTCGGGCATCTACGGTTCGACCTTCTTCATGCTGACCGGCTTCCACGGCGCACACGTGCTGCTGGGAACGATCATGCTGATCGTGATGTGGCTGCGGTCGGCGAAGGGACACTTCACCCGCGACAACCATTTCGGCTTTGAAGCGGCCGCGTGGTACTGGCACTTCGTCGACGTGGTGTGGCTGATGCTGTTCCTGTTCGTCTACGTGCTTTGACTGCGCAGGCGTCGGCAGCGTCAGCCGCCGGCGCTGCCTGGCCTGATGGAGCGTCAGCCGCCGATGCCGTGCGGTTTGATCCAGCCCATGTAGATGCTCACGATCACCAGTACGATCAACGCCACCGACACTCCGATGCGGCGGGTCAGTGCATTGACCGTGCGCTTGGTCTGGCCGCGGTCCACCAGCAGGTAATACAGGCCGGCGCCCAGATTCCAGACGATGACGATCAGAAACGCGATTACCAGCAGGGTCTTCAGCGAATCACTCATGCGCGGCTCGAGGGCAGGATGGATGTGCCTATCTGACCGCGTTTGCACGGACTTGTCATGATGCGCCAGCACACGCGCCTGATCGGCTGGCTGATGGCGTTGCTGGCGATGGCCGGATTCACCGCGCTGGGGCTGTGGCAGCTGCAGCGGATGCAGGCCAAGCAGGCGTTGCTGGATGCGCAGGGGCCAGCCGTGGCGCAGGCGCTGCCGTTGGCGCAGGCGCTGGCGGCGCAGGGCGCGCTGCATGGCGTGGCCGATCACGGTCGCTTCCTGCCGGGCGTGGTGTTGCTGGACAACCAGACCCGCCACGGCCGCGCCGGAGTGAAGATCTATCGTCCGTTCCGCAGCGATGCGGGCAGCGTGTTGCTGGTGGACCTGGGCTGGCGCGCGCTGCCGCCGGACCGCAGGTTGCCGGTGGTGCCGGCACCGCCGTCGCCGGTAGCCGTGCGAGGCCTGTTGGCGCCGCCCCCTTCGTCCGGGCTGGCGCTGGGGCCGGCGTTCACTACCACCGATGTTGCAGGGCGCTGGCTGGCCAGTCGCCTTCCCGCCGATGGCCTGGCTGCGGCACTGGGCCTGCCATCGTTGCCCGAACGCGTGCTGCGGCTGGACCCGGCGCTGCCGTTCGGCGATGAGCGCGATCTCGACCTGCTGCCGAACACGCTGCCGCCGCAGCGCCACCTGGGTTACGCCGTGCAGTGGTTCGGGCTGGCGCTGACCGTGCTGGTGGTGGCGCTGGTACTGGAATGGCGCAGAAGACGGCCCGTTGCCCGGTAGTGCCGGCCGCTGGCCGGCATCCCTTTCCCAACCATGAGAAAATGCCCTGCATGAACACTGCTACCTCCCCGCAGGCGCGCGGCAACGGCCGCCGGACCCTGGTGCTGCTGTTCGCCGTTTTCTTCGGGGCGATGGCGCTGGCCGCCCTCCTGCGTTTCTCCGGCTGGCAGCCGACCGCACATCGCAACAGCGGACAATTGCTGAAGCCGCCGGTGGATCTGCGCCAGCAACCGCCGACGCTGGCCAATGGCGCGGCCTACCCCTGGAACCCCGAGGCGCGCACATGGCGCCTGTTGGTGGCCCCGGCCGGAGCCTGCGACGCGCAGTGCGTCACTTTGTCGCAGGGACTGGGCAAGGTGTGGCAGCTGTTCGGCCATAACGCCGATAATGTCGAGATCCTGTGGCTGGGAACGCCACCGGCGTCGATCGCCTCGCTGCCCGCGCTGCGGCCGCTGGCCCCGTCGCCAGCCCTGCGCGCGGCGCTGCCTGGCGTCGATGATCCGGCGGGTCTGCCGGTCTACGTGATCGATCCGAACGGCTTCGTGATCATGCGTCATGCCCCCGGGAGCGATCTCGGCGGCCTGCGCAAGGACATGGCCACGTTGCTGAAACTGAAGTGAGTCCCGTTTGATGAGCCTTTCCGCGCGTCCGGCGCTGCACCGCAATTTCCACCGCCTGGCGTGGTTCGCCATGATCATGACCGCGAGCACGATCATGTTCGGTGCCTTCGTGCGCCTGTCCGATGCCGGCCTGAGCTGCCCGGACTGGCCGACCTGCTATGGGCAGGCGACCTGGCCGCAGCACGTGGAAGAGACCATTGGCCACCCGGCAGCGGAGATCCGTCCGCTGGAAACACACAAGGCCTGGCGTGAGCAGGTGCACCGCTTCCTGGCTGGCGCGCTCGGCATCGAGATCCTGACCCTGGCCCTGCTGGCCACGCGCAAGCGGCGTTTCGGAAGCACGGCGGTAGTCACCGCCTGCGTGCTGGTGGCCGCGGGCATACCGCTGTACATGATGGGCTGGCATGGAACCGCCAGCGCGCTGGCGCTGGTTGGTGAGGCCATCCTGCTGATCGCGGCGCTGCGCTGGAGCAACATCGACCTGGCGCGCGCTGCGCTGCTGACGTTGGCGGTGGTGATCTTCCAGGCGCTGCTGGGCATGTGGACGGTGACCCTGCTGCTCAAGCCGATCGTGGTGATGGGTCATCTGCTGGGCGGCATGCTGATGTTCGGCCTGCTGGTGTGGATGGCCTGGCGTGCCACGCACATGCCGATCACCCTGGCTGAGGCGCCGAAGCTGAAGTGGCTGCTGCGCATTGGCATGGCGGTGCTGGTCACCCAGATCGCGCTGGGTGGCTGGGTCAGCGCCAACTACGCGGCGCTGGCGTGCGGCGGCGGCAGCGCCTCGCTGGACAACTTCCCGCGCTGCGCCAACCAGTGGTGGCCGCAGCACAACTTCGCCGAGGGCTTCACCCTGTGGCGCGGTATCGGCGTGGACTACGAAGGCGGCGTGCTCGACGGTGCCTCGCGCATCGCCATCCAGATGGCCCATCGCCTGTTTGCCATCGTCGTTGCCGTTTACCTGCTGTGGCTGGGCCTGCGCCTGTTCCGGCTGCCGAGCATGCGCGGCTGGGCTTCGGCCCTGGTCACGCTGCTGGTGCTGCAGGTCACCCTCGGCATCCTCAACGTGAAGCTGGCGCTGCCGCTGGAAGTGGCAGTGGCGCACAACGGCGTTGCCGTTGCCCTGTTGTTTGTATTGGTCAGCCTGCTGGCCCGCCTGCGTGCCCCGGACTGATCCCATGTTTTCCAACTATCGCCAGTACTGGGATCTGACCAAGCCCAAGGTCGTCGCCCTTATCGTCTTCACCGCCCTGGTCGGCATGGTCCTGGCCATTCCCGGCGTGCCCAGCTGGGAGCAGGTGCGTGCCGGCCTGCTCGGCTTCCTCGGCATCTGGCTTGCCGCCTCCGCCGCTGCAGCCATCAACCAGCTGCTGGATGCGCACATCGACGCGCAGATGGCGCGCACCTCGTGGCGTCCGCTGGTGGTGGGCAAGGTGAAGCCGTGGCAGGTGCTGGTGTTCGCCGGCGTGCTGATCGTGCTGTCGATGGCGATCCTGGTGCTGTGGGTGAACTGGATCACCGCGGTGCTGACCTTCGCCTCGCTGATCGGTTATGCGGTGATCTACACCGTCTACCTGAAACGCGCGACCTCGCAGAACATCGTCATCGGTGGTCTGGCCGGTGCGATGCCGCCGATGCTGGGGTGGGCGGCGGTGACCGGCATGCAGGGGCAGTCGGACTGGGCGTACTCGTCGCTGCTGGTGCTGATCATCTTCATCTGGACGCCGCCGCACTTCTGGGCGCTGGCGATCTTCCGTCGCGAGGATTACGCCAAGGCGGAAATCCCGATGCTGCCGGTCACCCATGGCGTGGTGCACACGCGCAAGCAGATCATGGCGTACTCGGTGGTGCTGGCGCTGGTCTGCCTGCTGCCGTACCTGGTTGGCATGAGCGGAGCGTTCTACCTGGGTGGGGCGATCGTGCTCAACGCCGTGTTCCTCTGGTACGCCTGGCGCATGCTCAACCCGCCGGACGAGCTGTTCTCGATGAAGATGTTCAGTTACTCCATCGTCTACCTGATGGCGCTGTTCGCCTTCCTGCTGGTGGACCACTGGATCCTGCCCTGGTTGTAGCGGGTGGATCCGCCGGGCATGGCCCGGCGCTACCTGTGGATTCCAGCCATGCTCGACTCAGGGCCGGATCCGCGAAGGGGCTCTGACCCCGTCTGACCGCAGAAACATCCACGCATGGCGTGGATCTACTTTTGTGGACCGGGCCTTACAGTAGATCCACGCCATGCGTGGATGGCTGTTCCACAGGTCAGGGCGCGCGCTTGGCGTAGCGCTGGGCGATCACGCCGCAGACGATCAGCTGGATCTGGTGATAGATCATCACCGGCAGCACGATCGCGCCGAGGCTGCCACCGGCGAACAGCACCTTGGCGATCGGCACGCCGGTGGCCAGGCTCTTCTTCGAGCCGCAGAACACGATGGCGATCTCGTCTTCGCGGTTGAAGCGCAGGCGGCGGGCGATGAAGGTGATCAGTGGCATCGCGATGCCGAGCAGTACCGCCGCCACCACCGCCACTGCGAACAGCGACAGCAGGGGCGTCTTGCTCCACAACCCCTCGGTAACCGCTTCGCCGAATGCCGAGTACACCACCAGCAGGATGGTGGCCTGGTCGGTGTAGCGCAGCAGCGCGCGCTGCTTCTCCACCCAGCCGGCGATCCAAGGGCGCAACAGATGGCCGGCCACGAACGGCACCAGCAGCTGCAGCATGATGCCGCCGATGGCATGCAGCGGGTCGTGCACGCCGCCGGAGGTGCCGGCCAGCGCGGTCAGCAGCAGGGGCGTGAGGAACACGCCGAGGATGCTCGACAGCGAAGCACTGCACACGGCCGCCGGCACGTTGCCGTGCGCCATCGAGGTGAACGCGATGGAGGACTGCACGGTGGAGGGCAGGGTGCACAGGAACAGCACGCCCAGGTACAGCTCAGGTGTCAGCAGCCAGCCTGACAACGGCTTGAACAACAGCCCCAGCAGCGGGAACAGGATGAAGGTGCAGGCGAGGATCGTCAGGTGCAGGCGCCAGTGCAGCATGCCGCCGATGATCGATTCGCGCGGCAGGCGCGCGCCGTGCAGGAAGAACAGCGCGGCGATGGCGACGGTGGTGACATCGTCGAGCACCAGGGCGGCGGCGCCTTTCATCGGCAGCAGCGAGGCCAGGCCGACGGTGCACAGCAGGGCGAGGGTGAAGTTGTCCGGTCGCAGGCGCGACCACCAGCGGGTCATGGTGGATGGGCTCCTTGGTGCGGGGGGATTACCCCGGGAATCAGGGGGTGGGAGAAGGGATCGCCAGACGCTCGCGGGTGGTGGCTTCCAGCGACTTCAGGCCGGCTCGCTGGCCCAGTTGCAGCGCCTGTTCCGGGCTGGCGTGTTCGTAGCGTGCGTTGACCAGGCCGAGCACGGCACCGGCGCGGTTGCCGGAGGCGCAGTGCAGCAGCACCGGCCCCTGGCTCTGCTGCAGCGCCTGGTGCACGGCGCGCACATTGGCGGCATCCAGGCCCTCGGCACCGGCCACAGGAATGCGTACATAGCGCAGGCCGAGCGCTTCGGCCTCGCGTGTTTCATCGAAGCCGCGATCTTCACCGGGTTGGCGCAGGTCGATCACCGTGCGCACGCCTTGTGCAGCAAGTTCGCGCAGTTGCGCGGCCGTGGGCTGGCCGCCGGCGTAGAGTCCGGGGCGGACTTCAGCAAGGGCGGGGTCCGCAGCCCAGGCTGGCAGAACCGGGCAGAGCGACAACAACAGCAGGCAGGTCAGGCGCAGCAGCATGGTCTCTCCGGGGATGTGTACTGCCGCTACAGGCGCAGATTGGCGCGTGCCTTCAGCAGCTCGCGCATCTCGTACTTGTCAGTATCGTCCAGACCCTGTTGTCGCTGCTTGGCGTTAAGGTCATCTATCCGCTGGAACAGCAGCTGCTTCTCCAGCTGCCCGACCGCGTCATGCAGTTCCACCGTCCACATCGCTTCATCGCCCGCCAGCGTCTGCGCGGCCAAGGTGTGCAGCGAGGCCTGTTCTTCGCGGCCGTCGAAATGCTCCAGCAGGGCGCCGGTACTGATGTCCGGGCGCTGTTCGACCAAGCCCAGCAGTTCCAGCAGCAGTTCCACGCCCGGCAGGCGCAGGCCCTGGAAGTGGTGCTTGCCGCCCAGGGTCAGGGCCAGCGATGGCTGCTGCAGCAGGACGGCGATCGCGCCACGCACCAGGCTGCGCTTGGCCGCCGGCTGGATCGCGCGCGGCGCGGCGCGTTGTGGCATCTGCGGCCGGCCCGCCTGAGCGTTGCCCCCCAGGCCCGTCAGCTGTGCCAACTGCTGCTTCATCAGGTCGCCGAAGGCACCGTCGGGAATCTGCGCGAGCATCGGCTTGGCGCGCTCGGCCAGCCGTGCCTTGCCATCCAGCGTGCCCAGGTTGATCTCGCGGGTCAGCTCGTCGAAGAAGAACTGCGACAGCGGCGTGGCCTGCTTCAAGCGTTCGTCGAAGGCCTCGGCGCCTTCCTTGCGCACGATGCTGTCCGGGTCTTCGCCGTCGGGCAGGAACAGGAAGAAGGCCTGGCGGCCGTCCTTCATGCGTGGCAGCACCGATTCCAGCGCCTTCCAGCCGGCGCGGCGGCCGGCGGCGTCGCCATCGAAGCAGAAGAACACGTCCGGCGCGTTGCGGAACAACAGTTCGGCGTGGTCCGGCGTGGTCGCCGTGCCCAGCGTCGCCACTGCCTGGGTGACGCCGAACTGGAACAGCGAGACCACGTCCATGTAGCCCTCGACCACGATCAAGCGCTCGATCTTCTGGTTGGCCTGGCGCACCTGCCACAGGCCGTACAGCTCGCGGCCCTTGTGGAACAGCGCGGTCTCGGGCGAGTTGAGGTACTTGGGGCCGTCATCCTTCTCGAACACGCGCCCGCCGAAGGCGATCACCCGGCCACGGCGGTCGAAGATCGGGAACATCACCCGGTCGCGGAACTTGTCGTAGACGTGGCCGCGGTCGTTCTTGGAGAACAGGCCAGCGCGGTCGAGCAGCTTCATCCGCCGCTCGTCCTTGCCCAGTGCGTCGCGCAGGCCGCTGTAGCCATCAGGCGCATAGCCGATCTGGAAGCGTGCGCGGTTCTCTTCATCCACGCCGCGGCCATCGAGGTAGCTGCGGGCTTTCTCGCTGCCCTCAAGGTTCTTCTGGAAGAACTTGGTTGCCGCGTCCAGCGCCGAATACAGCTCGCGACTGTCATCCTGCTGCTGGGCGCTGCGCGGGTTCTCGCTGCGCGGCACTTCCATGCCGGCACGCTTGGCCAGTTCATCCACCGCGTCGAGGAATTCGAGGCGGTCGTAGTTCATCAGGAAGCTGATGGCCGTGCCGTGCGCGCCGCAGCCGAAGCAGTGATAGAACTGCTTGGTCGGCGAGACGGTGAAGGAGGCCGAGCGTTCGTCATGGAACGGGCAGCGCGCGGCGTACTCCTTGCCCTGGCGCTTCAACGGCACGCGGCTGCCCACCACCTCGACGATGTCGGAGCGGGCCAGCAGGTCGTCGATGAAAGCGTCGGGGATACGGGCCATGGGCAACGAGGCAGGGCGCGGCGGCAGCCACGCGGAAGGGGGAAGTCAGTCCCCCTAGTTTACCCCTTGCCGGCCACGTTCCCGGGCGCGTTCGCTGCAGTGCCAGGGTCGATGCCGGCAGCCAGCAGATGATGGCGTGCGCGCAGGCGTTCATCGATCACCGCGGTCATCAGCGCGCCGACGAAGAAGACCACGGTGGCGTAGTAGATCCAGACCAGCGAGATCACCAGCGCACCCATCGAGCCGTAAGCGCTGCCCGGTGCGACGGTGGCGATGTACACGCCGATGCCATAGCGGCCGAGTGCGAACAGCGCCGAGGTGATGAGGCCGCCGATGAAGGCCTGGCGCCACGCCACGCGCCGGTCCGGCAGGTAGTGATACATGAAGGCGAAGCCGACCGCGTACAGCAGCAGGCTGGTCAGGTAGCCGATGGCCGGCAGGATCGAGGGCAGCTGCGCAAAGGCCACCTGCAGCACGGTGGTGGCGGTCATCGACAGGATCAGCAGGAAGCCCAGCGCCAGCACCACGCCGAAGGAGAACACGCGTTTGCGCAGCCACGCCTTGATGCCCTCCAGGCGTTCGCCGCTGGTGCGGAAGATCAGGTTCAGTGCGTTCTGCAACTGGGCAAACACCGCAGTGGCGCCAACGAACAGCAGCAGCGTGCTCCACAGCCCGGCCAGCGATCCGACGTCGGGCTGGTTGTCGGCATTCTTCAGCACGGTTTCGGCCACGGTCGCGGCACTGCTGCCGGCCACCGAGCTGATCTGGTCGACCAGGGCCTGCTGTGCCGGCGGATACAGCGAGGCGGTCAGCCACAGCAGCAGCACCAGCAGCGGCGCCATCGACAGCAGGGCATAGAAGGAAACCGAGGCGGCCTGGGTCAGCACGTCGATTTCGACGAAGCGCTTGACGACGGCCATCGGGAAACTGTCCTGCAGGCGCTTGATGTACTTGTGCAGGGACGCGGGGCCGCCGTGCGGCGCGCTGTCTTCGGGGGCGTGGGACGTTGGATCAACCATGCCGGAGTTGTAGCAGCATCACGTCGAAGACGCGGTGAAGCAGGTGCGCAGGAGCGCGTCCCGGCGTCCCTTCGCAGTGCGGAAGGGACCCGGGTCAGGCGTCGCTTACGACAGCGCCTGCTTGACCAGCTTGGACACCAGGCCCATGTCGGCCTGGCCGGCCAGCTTGGGCTTCAGCGCGCCCATCAGCTTGCCCATGTCGGCCGCGCTGTTGGCGCCGGTTTCGGCGATGGCCGCCTGGATGGCCGCGACGATCTCGGCTTCGCCCATCTTGGCCGGCAGGTAGGCTTCGATCACCACGATTTCGGCGCGCTCGATTGCCGCCAGGTCTTCGCGGTTGGCCGCTTCAAACTGGCTGACCGAGTCCTTGCGCTGCTTGACCATCTTGTCGAGCACGGCGATCACGGCGGTGTCGTCGAGCTCGATGCGCTCGTCGACTTCCTTCTGCTTGATGGCGGCGTTGATCAGGCGGATGACGCCCAGCTTGTGCTTCTCGCCGCCCTTCATGGCGGCCTTCATGTCTTCGGTGAGCTGCTGCTTCATGCTCATGACGAACCTCGTGGTGGTAGTGGGGCAGGGCGGATGCCCGGGCCCGGAAACGCAAAAAGCCGGCGACGCTCGCGCGTGCCGGCTTCGACTCCATCGCGGCAGGGAATGCCCACCGCAATGAAGATGCGTCCGATCAGTACAGGCGCTGACGCTTGGTAACGTCGCGCGACGAGCGGCGCAGCTGACGCTTCACAGCAGCGGCGGCCTTGCGCTTGCGCTCCTGGGTCGGCTTTTCGTAGAACTCGCGCTTGCGGGTTTCGGCCAGCACACCGGCCTTTTCGCAAGTGCGCTTGAAGCGGCGAAGAGCAAACTCAAAGGGTTCGTTCTCGCGGACTTTGACGCTGGGCATGGAATCTCCGGGACACAGTAGAACCGGGTCACGCCCGGCGAGCCGCACATTATAGTGGCGAATAAACAAACTGCAAGCCACAAATCCTGAATAGGGGCAAGTTGTTGGATTGCAGTGAGGCCTGCCAGTTCCCCGAGGGGTTGGCAGGGGCGTCATAATAGCAGGCATGCGAGTCCTTGGCATCGAATCTTCCTGTGACGAGACCGGCGTGGCGGTGTATGACACCGACCTGGCCGGCAGCGCTGCCCTGCGCGCCCATGCGGTCTACAGCCAGATCGCCCTGCACGCCGAGTACGGCGGTGTGGTGCCTGAACTGGCCAGCCGTGACCACGTGCGCAAGCTGCTGCCGTTGATCCGGCAGACGCTGGCCGAGGCCGGGCTTGGCGTGAACGACATCGACGGGGTGGCCTACACCGCCGGCCCCGGCCTGGTCGGGGCGCTGCTGGTGGGCGCCGGCGTGGCCCGGTCGCTGGCCTGGGCGCTGGAGGTTCCCGCCGTGGGCGTGCACCACATGGAAGGTCATCTGTTGGCGCCGCTGATGGAAGACGATCCGCCGCAGGCCCCGTTCGTGGCCCTGCTGGTGTCCGGTGGCCATACCCAGCTGGTGGCCGTCGATGCCATCGGCCAGTACCGGCTGCTGGGCGAAACCCTGGACGACGCGGCAGGCGAAGCCTTCGACAAGACCGCCAAGATGATGGGCCTGCCGTACCCGGGCGGGCCGCAGCTGGCCGCGCTGGCCGAGCAGGGCACGCCGGGCGTCTACCGCTTCACGCGGCCGATGACCGATCGCCCGGGCCTGGATTTCAGCTTCTCCGGCCTGAAGACCCAGGTCCTGATGGCATGGCGCGATAGCGACCAGAGCGAGCAGACCCGCGCCGACATCGCCCGTGGCTTTGAAGACGCCGTGGTCGAGACCCTGTGCATCAAGTGCGAACGCGCGCTGGAAGCGGCCGGCACCAATGTGATCGTGGTGGCCGGCGGTGTGGGTGCCAACAAGCGCCTGCGCGCCCGCCTGCAGCAGATGGCCGAGCGCCTCGGCGGCCGCGCCTGCTTCCCGCGGCCGGCGTTGTGCACCGACAACGGCGCGATGATCGCCTTCGCCGGCGCGCTGCGCCTGCTGGCGGGCCAGCACAGCCCCCCGAAGGTGGACGTCACCCCGCGCTGGGACATGGCGACGCTGCCGGCGGTGTGAGCCGGTCCGTCTCCCGGTAGTGCCGGCCGCTGGCCGGCAACATCATCAACGCTTGCCAACCAGTGGCGAGGCCGCCAGCACCGTGGTGGCCCGTTCATGGCGCTGCAGCCATGCCAGCGTATGCGGGCACCGGGCGTGGATCAGCCGCCCGATCGCGGCCAGGTCGGCGCCGATGTCGCGCTCAAGGATCGGTTCGTGGTGGGCGATGCGGTTGCGCAGGTGGCGGATGCGTCCGATATCTGCGTGGATGGCTTTCCTGGTGACACTGGGATGGGCCGAAGGCGCATGGCGTAGAACACCGCTGAGTGCTGGTATCCACAGCGAAGCGTCGAAGCGGCAGGTGAAGAGCTGCTGCCAGAAAACCATCGGCAGGTTGGCGACGATCTCGGGCGTGTCGGTGGTACGGCCGGTGACCAGTTCCAGTGCGGTTCTCGCCGAAGCGGATGAAGATGCCGGCAACCTGCGTCGGAAGGCATCATTCCACGGCCATCGAGGCCCATGTTGCCGGGCCAGCGCCGATGCGGCTGCGTTGCGGATGACAACTTCGCACAGATGCACCGGCATCATCAGCGCACCGCACATCCGCATGTTCCACAGGTACAGGGATTCGGCGGTGACACCCGGGCTGCAGGCCGATGCAATTCTCTCGTAGGTCGACAGGCGCTCCGCTGACAGAGCGCGCCTCAATGCATCGTATGCAGCCATCGTGATTTGCGGTGGTGAAGGAAGGGTCGATGCTGGCCAGAGACCGCGGCGATCACCATCGGGGAACGCCGTTGCCTGCGTGCCCGATTTCCTGTGTTTCGGCTCGGACGAATTCCGTGAGTTGCTTTGTCGCAATTGGCCTTGACCGGCGATTGGGTCCTTGCCTAACCTCAGTGCCTGCGCCACCGGGACCCGCGGCTTGAGAAAGCTCCCCCCGGGGACAAAACGGTAGTACCAAAGGGCCCCGCTAGCAGGGCCCTTTGTCTTTTCCAGACCTTGTGAATACCCGGCGACCCGCCTCCGTTCCGGGCAGGCTCACTGCCGTCCCGTTACCATGGCCGCCTGTTTTCCGGCTGGTAACCGCAATGGACAAGGTTTTCATCGAAGGGCTGACGATCGACGCCCTGATCGGCATCTACGATTGGGAGCGGCGGATCCGCCAGGACCTGGTGTTCGATCTGGAGATGGGGTTCGACAACCGTCGCCCGGCCGCCAGCGATGACATTGCCCATACCCTGAACTACAAGGCGGTCAGCAAGCGCCTGGAGCAGTTCGTGCGCGAATCGGAGTTCGGCCTGGTGGAGACCCTGGCCGAGCGCTGCGCGCAGATCGTGCTGGACGAGTTCGACGTGAAGTGGCTGCGCCTGAAGCTGAGCAAGCCCGGGGCGGTGCGCGGTGCACGCGCGGTCGGCGTGATCATCGAACGCTCGCGGGACTGACACGCCGGTAATGCCGGCCGTCGGCTGGCAACCCGCGGTAGTGCCGGCCGCTGGCCGGCAACCTCAACAGCAATGAAGAAGGAGACAACCGATGGTGGACGCAGTGGTGGCGGTACAGTGGCTGGAAAAGCTGCAGAACACACTGGAACCCTATCCTGGCGCCTACCTGGCGTTGATGATCTCGGCGCTGCTGGTTGCCGCCGGCCTGGCCAACTGGGTGACCAAGCGCATCCTGCTGCGCGGCCTGCGTCGCCTGCTGCAGCGCCTGCCGGGCGCCGAGTCCGGGCGTGGCAGCCATCTTATGCGGGTCATTTCGCGGCTGTCCAACGTGGTGCCCAGCCAGGTGATCGCCTCGGGCATCACCCTCATTCCCGACCTGCCGCCAGGCCTGGTCAACGTCATCATCAAGCTGTGCATCGTGTGGGCGGTACTGACCGTGTCGATGGCGTTCTCGCATGCGCTGGATGCGGCCAACGACCTGTACGAACGTCGCCCCGAGGCGCGCAACAAGCCGATCAAGGGGTACCTGCAGGTCGCCAAGATCATCATCTTCGTGATCGCCGGGCTGTCGATCGTTGCCACCCTCGCCGGTGTCGACCTGCGCTACCTGGTCACCGGCCTGGGCGCGGCCACCGCAGTACTGATGCTGATCTTCCAGGACACCATCCTGTCGCTGGTGGCCAGCGTGCAGATCAGTGGTGATGGGCGTATCCGTATCGGCGACTGGATCGAGATGCCCAGCCAGAATGCCGACGGCGATGTCATCGACATCGCCCTGCATACGGTGACGGTGCAGAACTTCGACAAGACCATCACCACCATCCCGACCAAGAAGCTGGTGACCGAGTCGTTCAAGAACTGGCGCGGCATGCAGGAGGCCGGTGGCCGCCGGATCAAGCGCGCGCTGTTCCTGGACCAGCACAGCGTGCGTTTCATGGAGGAACAGGACCTGGCCTTCCTCGGCCAGTTCGCCCTGCTGGGCGACTACCTGCGCGGCAAGCAGCAGGAGCTGGGCCAGTGGAACGGGCGCCTGCGCGAGCAGGGCGTGGCCGAGGTCAACAGCCGCCGGGTGACCAACCTGGGCACCTTCCGCGCCTACGTGGAGCGTTATCTGGCCAGCCACCCGGGCATCCATACCGATATGACCCTGCTGGTGCGCCAGCTGCAGCCGACCACCGAAGGCCTGCCGCTGGAGCTGTACTGCTTCACCCGCAGCACCGCCTGGGGCGAATACGAGGCGGTGCAGTCGGACATCTTCGACCACCTGCTGGCGATCCTGCCGGCCTTTGGCCTGCGGGTGTTCCAGGCGTCCAGCGACGCGATGTTGATGGCCGGGCAGCGCCAGTTGGCCGGCTCGGAGTAAGCTGCGATGCCCCCGGCCGGACCGTACGGATCCGGCTGGTGGCTGAAACTGAATGACGAAACCTCTCGCCAAATCGTCCGGGATCGCTAGAATGCCGGGCTTGTAAACGTTTTCATCAAGGACTGCCGGTGGCCTCCGATCGCATCGAATCCCTCATTGCCCAGATGACCGTCGAGGAAAAAGTCGGCCAGCTGGGTGTCTTCGCGGACATGGTCCGCCCGTTCGCCCCGGACGTGAACCCGGAAGCCAACGTGCGCAATGCCGACCAGGTGCTGCAGCAGGTGCGCGAGGGCAAGGTCGGCTCGCTGTTCAACGGTGTCGGCGCCGAGCTCGGCCGCCGCATCCAGCAGGTCGCCACCGAGGAGAGCCGCCTGGGCATCCCGGTGATCCTGGCGGCCGACGTCATCCACGGCATGCGCACGGTGTTCCCGATTCCGCTGGGCGAGGCCGCCAGCTTCGAGCCGGACCTGGCCGAGCGCACCGCGCGCGCCACTGCGGTTGAAGCCACCGCTGCCGGCCTGCACTGGACCTACGCACCGGCAGTGGACATCGCCCGTGACCAGCGCTGGGGCCGCGGTGCCGAAGGTGCCGGTGAGGACGTGGTACTGGGCTGTGCCTTCGCCGCTGCCCGCGTGCGTGGCTTCCAGGGCAGCGACCTGCGCGCCGCCGACTCGCTGCTGGCAACGCCCAAGCACTTTGCCGCCTATGGCGCGGTGATGGCCGGCATGGAATACAACATGGTGGACATCTCGCCGCAAACCCTGCGCGATGTGCACCTGCCGCCGTTCAAGGCGGCCTTCGACGCTGGCGCGATCACCGTGATGTCCTCGTTCAACGACATCAACGGCGTGCCGGCCAGCGCCAACGCCGAGCTGCTGACCGACATCCTGCGCGGTGAATGGAAGTTCCCGGGCGTGGTGATCTCCGACTACACCGCCGACATGGAACTGGTCGCGCACGGTTATGCCGCCGACGACCGCGATGCCACCGCCAAGGCGTTCACCGCCGGCCTGGACCTGAGCATGCAGAGCGGCTTCTACGCCGAGCACCTGCCGGGCCTGGTGGAGAGCGGCGAGGTGCCGATGAGCGTGCTGGATGAAGGCGTGCGCCGCATCCTGTGGCTGAAGGAAGCCATCGGCCTGTTCGACGACCCGTACCGTTCGCTGGACCCGGCGCGCGAAGCCGATACCTCCCATATCGCCGCCCATGACGAACTGTCGCGCGATGCCGCGCGCCGTTCGATCGTGCTGCTGAACAACCGCGACAACGTGCTGCCGCTGCAGAAGAACGGTCAGAAGATCGCGCTGATCGGCCCGTTCGTGCAGGACCGCGACAACATCGAAGGCTGCTGGACGCTGTTCGGCGACAAGCAGCGTTACGTGGATCTGGAAACCGGCGTGCGCGCGGCCATCGGCGATGACGCGCTGCTGGAAGTGGTGCCGGGATGCGAACTGGAAGCCGCCATTGCAGGTGGCACCGAGGCGGCCGTGGCCGCTGCGCTGCGCGCCGACGTGGTGGTGCTGGCGCTGGGCGAGCCGCAGCGTTACAGCGGCGAGGCGCAGTCGCGCGTGGAGATCACCCTGCCGCCGGCACAGCAGGCGCTGGCCGAAGCGGTGGCGATGACCGGCAAGCCGCTGGTGGTGCTGCTGCGCAATGGTCGCGCGCTGGCCCTGCAGGGCGCGGTGCGCAATGCGCATGCCGTTGCGATCACCTGGTACCTGGGCACGCAGACCGGCCATGCCGTGGCCGATGTCCTGTTCGGCGATTACAGCCCCTCCGGCCGCCTGCCGGTCAGCTTCCCGCAAGTGTCCGGCCAGCAGCCGTACTTCTACAACCACCCGCGCACCGGTCGCCCGGAACTGCCGACGATGTCGGAATTCAAGGCACGCTGGCGCGAGATTCCGAACGAGCCGTTGTACCCGTTCGGCCATGGCATCGGCTACACCACCTTCGCCTACGGCGTGCCGCAGCTGAGCACTGCGCGCGTCGGCTGGGACGACACCCTGACCTTGACCACCACGCTGACCAATACCGGCAGCGTGGCCGGCGAGGAAGTGGTGCAGCTGTACATCCATGACCGCGTGGCCAGCCGCGTGCGGCCGGTGCGCGAGCTGAAGGACTTCCGCAAGGTGGCCCTGCAGCCGGGCGAGTCGGCCGAGGTGGTGTTCACCCTGACCCGTGAACAGCTGGCATTCACCGGCCGCGACGGCGTGCTGCGTGCCGAGCCGGGCCTGTTCGACGTGTGGGTGTGCGCCTCGTCGATGGCTGGTGACGCGGTGCAGTTCGAACTGCTGAAGGCCTGATCGGTAGAGCATCCACGCATGGCGTGGATCTACTGGCAATGAGTAGCGCCGGGCCATGCCCGGCGTCCTCACCCATGGCGAACACGCCGGGCACGGCCCGGCGCTACCATCGGAGCCTGATCCGATGGAGACCGCGCATGCGCACGATGGCCTACCTTGTTCCTGTCCTGTTGCTGGCAGCGTGCTCGCAGCCGGCACCGCCGCCCGAACCTGCCGCCGATGCGCCTCCGCCGATGACGGGCGCGACGCCGGCCGAAGCGGCCGCCAGCACCACGCCCGATGCGGTCGCCGCGCCACAGGCTGCGGCGGAGCACGCCAAGGATGCGGCTGCGACGCCGGCCGATGCTGCCAACCCCGCAGCACCTGCGGCGGCAGACGACGCCCGCGCGCGCATCGAGACGCTACTCGGCGATGCGGCGCAGTATGAAAAAGTATTCACTGCCTTCAAGACCGCAGTGGTCGGTGGCGATCGCGCGGCGGTGGTTGAAGAAGTGCGTTTCCCGTTGAACATCAGCGGTGGCAGGAAGATCACCGGGCCCGGTGAATTCCAGCGCAACTACGAAAAGATCATCACCCCGGCGGTGGTCAAGGCGGTGTCCGCGCAGGACTTCGGCACGGTGTTCGTCAACCAGCAGGGCGTGATGATCGGCGATGGCCAGGTCTGGCTGACCGGCCAGTGCCTGGACAAGGCCTGCACGCGCACCGAGGTGAAGGTCGGCACCATCCAGTAACGAAAACGGCCCCGTATGCAGGGCCGTTCCAGATCGGTAGTGCCGGCCGCGGGCCGGCAGCCAGGGCTCCTGCAGGTGCCGGCCAGCAGCCGGCACCACCCGGCCGTCAGGCCTTCGGCGTGAGCTTCAGCAGCCGTGCCTTGCTGCCGTCTTCCAGCAGCCACAGCGCGCCGTCCGGGCCCTGTTCCACTTCGCGGATGCGCTCGCCCATGTTGAAGCGTTCGGCCTCGCGCGCGCTGTCGCCGTCGAAGGCAACCCGCACCAGCGAGGTGGACGACAGGCCACCGATGAAGGCGCTGCCCTTCCACTGCGGGAACAGGCTGCCGCTGTAGAACATCAGGCCGGCCGGGGAAATCACCGGGTTCCAGGTCACCTTCGGTGCGGCGAACTCCGGGCGGGTGTCATGGTCGGGAATCGGACGGCCGTCGTAGTGGTCGCCGTTGGACACGATCGGGTAGCCGTAGTTGGCACCGCGCACGATCAGGTTCAGCTCATCGCCGCCGGCCGGGCCCATCTCCTGCGCCCACAGCTTGCCATTGGCATCGAAGGCGATGCCCAGCACGTTGCGGTGGCCGAGCGACCACACCTGCGCGGCCACGCCGCCCTGCGAGGCGAACGGATTGTCGGCCGGCAGGCTGCCATCGTCGTTGAGGCGGATGATCTTGCCCAGGTTGCCGCTCATGTCCTGCGCAGGATCGAACTTCTGCCGTTCGCTCGAACTGATCCACAGCTTGCCGTCCGGGCCGAAGGCCAGGCGGTGGCCGTAGTGGCCTTCGCCGCTGACCTTCGGCGTCTGCCGCCAGATCACCTTCAGGTCCTTCAGCTGGCCGCCACCGCTGGCATCGAGGGCAAGCGTGGCACGGGCCACGGCCGCGCCGCGCGTGTCCAGCGTGCCTTCCTCGGCGTAGCTGACGTACACCACGCGGTTGCGGGCGAAATCCGGATGCAGGATGACGTCACCGAACCCACCCTGGCCGCCGTAGGCGACCTTCGGCACACCGGTGATTTCATGTTTCTGGCCGCTGGCCAAGTCCAGGTGCTGCAGCTTGCCGCGCTTTTCGGTGACCAGCAGGCTGCCATCGGGCAGGAAGGTCATCGCCCACGGCTGGTCGAACCGGCTGACCTCGGTGGCGGTGAAGGGGCGTTGGTCTGCGCTGGCCGCGGCGGTCGCCGGGGCCTTCTGGCCAGACGCATCAGGGCCGGCCGCGTTGCAGGCGGTGGTGGCGAGGATCGGTAGCAGGCCGAGGGCGAGCAGCAGGGGCGTGCGGGTCATGGGTATCTCCAGCGGAAGGGGATGCGGATGGCCAGGCTCTCCCTTGTATACCACCGGGGCGGTGACGGTCGTGGCCCGAAGGTCCTGCTCCCCCTGTGCGGCATGGCGCGGATCGTCTAGGGTGTTGTCGCCCGGGCAAAGCATTGCCCGCCTGTCTGCCAAGGACCTGCAATGAACGCACCCCTCATCCATCGACCCTCGCCCGCCTTCATCGCCGCCTCGTGGGTGGCCCTGCTGCTGGGCGCGGTGGCTTACCTGGTCGGCCTGTTCAATGCCGAGATGCCGCTGAACGAGAAGGGCTATTACCTGACCCTGCTGCTGTTCGGCCTGTTTGCGGCGGTATCGCTGCAGAAGAGCGTGCGCGACCGCGTCGAGGCCATTCCGGTGAGCGGCCTGTACTACGCGCTGTGCTGGTTCGCACTGCTGTCGGCGCTGTTGCTGCTGCTGGTCGGCCTGTGGAACGCCACCCTGGTGCTGAGCGAAAAGGGCTTCTACGGCATGGCGTTCGCGCTGTCGCTGTTTGGCGCGGTGGCGGTGCAGAAGAACACCCGCGACCTGATTGCCGCCAACGCGGCCGAGCCCAAGCGCGCTTCGTCGATTCCGCCGCTGCCGGAACAGGAATGACCGGCTGAGGTAGCGCCGAACGCCTGCCCGGCCCAGGCCTGCACAGCAGAAGGCGCCGAGCACGGGCTCGGCGCTACTGTGGCTGCATCAGTCAACAGCTGGATGGGTCAACCGTGGCGCGTCAGCCGCGGATCGGCTACATGGGCTTCATCCCAACCGCGGCGGACAGCGGCGCGGGCCTGATCCCATTCCAGGCGGCTCTTGCCCCGCTCCGTCGCCCAGCGGGACTGCAACTCCGCTTCGACCTGTTCGTAGGCGCGGATCACCTGATCGGCGCGGGTTTCGTTGAAGCGTGCTGCGTGGCCGATCTGATAGGCCGGCTCGTAGTCATCGAACAGCAGGCTGGCGTCGTAATACGGTTCGGCGCTGTAGCGGTCGCGCCAGTAGTCGGAAATGGCCTCGCGCGGGGTGCTGTCTTCCGGCACGCGACCGGGAATCTGGTAATCGGGGCTCATGGACAGAAGGCTCCGTAGTGGACGAAGCCTGATCGTGCCCATCGGCCGGTTAACGCGCCGGACCGGCAGCGTGATCGGCAGGTCAATCAGCAGCGGCATCCTTGCGCGGCAGCTTGTAGATCACCGCGCCAACTGCGAAGGCGACCAGTGCCGCGGCGATGTTCTGCCAGCTGGCACTGGCAAACAGGGCCACGCACAGCAGCAGGGCCAGCACCGGAATCAACGGGCCGCCGGGCAGCTTCAGCGCGCCGGGACGGTCGGCATAGCGCTTGGCCAGTACCAGCACTGCGGCGGCCGTGCCGATGTAGGCGAACAGGCGTGTGGTCATCGACAGCAGTGCCAGCTGCACGAACGACCCGGACAGCGCCAGGCCGAGGGCGATCAGGCCCTGACAGAAAATCGCCGCGGCCGGGGTACGGAAGCGCGGGTGCACCTGCGCCAGCACCTTCGGGCCGTAGCCATCGCGGGCCAGGGCGAACAGGAAGCGCGGGCCCATCATCATCGTGTTGCTGTTGGTGCCGAGGATGGAGATGGTCGCGCCCACGGTGAGGATCAGCGCCAGCGCCTCGCCGCCGAAGCTGGAGGCCGCATCGGCCAGTGGCGTGGCCGAGTTGGCCAAGCCGGGCAGCGTGCCCTGCGCCACGATCTGCACCGCCGCATAGATCACGGTGACGGTGACGATCATGGTGATCAGCGCGAACGGGATGTCGCGGCGTGGGTTGCGGTATTCACCGGCTGCGGCCGGAATGTTCTCGAACCCGGCATAGGCATACAGCAACAGCAGCGCCGCCTCGCCCATGCGCTGCAGGTCGTGCGGGTCCGGGCGCTGGCCGGAGAAGGCCAGCTGCGGGTCGATGTAGAAGGCGCCGATGGCCACGAACAACAGCAGTGGCAGCATCTTGCCGATCACCAGCACGATGCCGGTGCGGGCGGCCGAACGCACGCCGATGATGTTCACCCCGGTGAGGAAACCGAGCGAGACAACGATGATTGCGATTCGGCCCATGCCTGCGCCTGCCCACGGCCAGAACCGCGCCACAGCGTCGGCCAGCGCATTGCTGAGCGCTGCGGCCGAGCTGATGCGGGTCAGCCAGATCATCCAGCCGATCTCGAAACCGGCGAAGCGGCCGAAGGCTTCGCGCGCGTACAGGTAGCTGCCACCGGGTTCATCGAAATAGCTGGCCGCCTGCGCGTAGCACAGCACCAGCAGGGCGACGACGATGCCGGCGGCGACCACGCCCCACAGGCTGAAGGGGCCGAGCAGGGCGACCGTGGCGGCCGGCAGCAGGTAGATGCCGCTGCCGACCACATCGTTGATCGACAGGCCGACGATCTGCCAGCGGCTGACCGCGCGTTGCAGTTGGGGTTCGTCGGCGGCGCTCAACGTACGGCTCCTTCAAGCGCGGGCAGTTTCCACTGTGCTTGCAGGCGCCGGTATTCGGCCCTTGGCAACAGGACGAAGCGTGGCGTGTCCTGCGGGCGCAGCCAGTCCAGCAACGCCTGCATGCGCACCTCTGGCATCGCAGTGCAGCCAGCGGTGGCCTCGCCGGGCTGGCGCCACAGATGGGCGAAGATGCAGCTGCCCTTGCCGGGTTGGTTGTCCGGGTTGTGCGCGATCACGAAGCCTTCCCGGTAACGCACGTCGCCCTTGTTGTGCAGGTCCAGCCGCATCGGTTCGGTGGAACCGGCTATGGCGGCGCTGCCCACCTTCTTCGCATCGACGATGCGGTTGTAGAACGGCGATGCTGGCACGTCCATGCAGTAGCTGCTCTCGAGCATCGGCTGATAGGTCATTGCCGTGCCGGGCCGGGTGACGGCATAGCCGAACGCGCTGCCCAGCGCGAACACACCGGCCGGACTGCGGCCGTCGCCTTCCTGTTTCTGCGGACCGTCGTTCTGGGCAGGATGCAGGCCCAGGCCCCAGGCACTGCCGGTGCGACCCAGCGCCACCGGGAAGGCCTGGCCGTGCCTGCGCCAGTGCTTGCCGTCGCGCACGAAGGCCTGCAGCTGGCCCTGCGTGCTGTCCCAGGTCTCGCTGGTGACCACGATCAGTTGGCGAGCGTTGTCCAGCGGGGCAGCGTGGAGAGCAGCTGCGGCAACGAGCAGCAGCGCGGCAGATGCAAGGCGGGCCAGCAGCAGGTTCATCGGGCGCTCCGGTCAGGAATCCAGCAGGTGGTCGATCCGTTCCAGGTTCACCGCCAGCTGCTGCTGGCGATCTGGATTGGCGTGGCAGAGCAGCACGAACAGGAAATCGAGCAGGGCATGCATGGCGCTACGGTACAGCAGCTGCGCCACCTGCGGCGCGCGGTCGTGCGCGCACACCACCAGTGCCGCATCGGCATGCGCACGCAGCGGGTTGGCGGTGTGGCGGGTGATCGACACCACCTTGCCGCCCATGTCCTGGAACTGGCGCGACAGCTGCGAAAGCTGTGGCAACTTGCCGAACTCGGAGAACATCAGCAGCACATCGCCCGGGCGCGCGGCGGACAGGTTGGCCAGCATCAGGATCGGATCGGTATGCGGCACCACCAGCAGGCCGAGCAGCGACAGCCGCATGGCGAACTCGCGCGCGTACAGGCCGTCGTCACCGAGGCCGTACACAAACAGCTTGGGCGCGCCGTCGAGCAGCTGCACGATGCGCTCGATCTCCTCACGCGGGTTGGCCTGGCGGGTTTCTTCCTCGGCCTGGGCCTTGCTGCGGCGCAGGGCGTCGCCCAGGCGCAGGTAGTCATCGCTGATGTCCGGTTCGGCGGGCGCCTGCTGTGGGTCGGCACCGGCGCGGGCGACGTCCTCGCCGATGGAATATTTCAGGTCCGGGTAGCCCTTGAAGCCGAGCTTCTGGCTGAACTTGACCACGCTGGACTGGCTGATGCCCAGCGCGCTGGCCAGCTGCTGCGAGGAGTAGTCGCGCAGCAGGTGCGCGTTGTCGAGGATGAAGTCGGCGATGCGGCGTTCGATGGCCGACATCTGCCCGCGCTCGGTGCGGATTTTCAGCAGGGGCGGCATGCGGGGCGTCCGATGGTCGTGCGCTGGAGCATAGAGGAACGCGTTGCGGTTGGCGGCGTAGAGCAGAGTATGTGGTGGCTCGGGCGGGTGGGGTTCGCAGGGGACGCCAGGAGCAAGGGCATCCACCCATGGCGTGGCTCTACCCGGAGCTGCTGTTGAGTCCGCCTTCAAGCGAGCCGAGCACCGCAGGTCCGGCGAGGGCGAAGAGGCGCGGGTGTCTGAGCGCAGCGAGTTCCGCGCTGTCCCTCGGCGGCCCGAGGAGCGCAGGGCACCGGCGTGCGCAGCACGTCGGCTCGCGGCCGGCGGAGCGTTTCTTTTGGTTACTTTTCTTTTCGCGAAAAGAAAAGTAACGCCCGACCAAGCATCAGCCGTAGACACTGCTGGCAGCGGTGCTCCGATCAACCCAGCATCTCCAACCCCCGCACTTCGGTGATGCCCAACCCCGGCACATCGCTGATGCTGATCTCCGACTCGTTGAAGCGCACCCCGCCGCTGACCGGATCGAACTGCCCCAGCGAGGGACCATCCAGGTCGACCTTGGTGATCACATCGCTCTTGGCTACCGCCAGGTGCACCGCTGCGGCCACGCTGATGCTGGATTCGATCATGCAGCCGATCATGCACGGCACGCCGTAGATGCCGGCGATGTCGGCAATGCGGATTGCGTTGGACAGGCCACCGGTTTTCATCAGCTTGATGTTGATGATGTCGGCGGCGCGCTGCTGGATCAGGTCCATCACCTGGCTCGGGCTGAACACGCTCTCGTCGGCCATCACTGGGGTGTTGACCCGATCGGTCACGTACTTCAGGCCGCTGATGTCGGCGGCCTTGACCGGCTGCTCCAGCAGTTCCAGCACCACACCTGCATCTTCCAGCGTGCGCATCGCATGCACCGCCTGCTTGGCGGTCCAGCCCTGGTTGGCATCCAGGCGCAGCAGCGCACGGCCTTCGACGGCGGCATGGATCGCCTTGACCCGTTCGATGTCCACGCCGATGTCCTTGCCGACCTTGATCTTCAGCGACTCGAAGCCGCGTTCGATCGCCGACAGCGAATCGGCCACCATCTTGTCGATGTAGTCCACGCTGATGGTGATGTCGGTGGTGATCACCGGGTCGCCACCACCGAGCATCTGGTACAGCGGCGCGCCATGCAGTTGCGCCCACAGGTCGTACAGGGCGATCTCCACCGCCGCCTTGGCGCTGGTGTTGCGCTCCATCGCGGTCTGCACCAGCGTGCACAGGCGGTTGAGGTTGACCACCTCCTGGCCGATCAGGCGCGGGGCAATGAAGTGCCGGATCGCTTCGATGATCGAGCCGTGGGTGTCACCGGTGATCACCGCGGTGGCAGGCGCCTCGCCGTAGCCGGTGTGGCCGCTGTCGGTGCGGATCAGCACCACCACGTCCTCCACGGTTTCCACCGTGCGCAGCGCGGTCTTGAAAGGGGTCTTCAGCGGCACGCGCAGCATGCCCAGTTCGATGGCGGTGATCTTCATTCAGGGGTTCTTGGCACGCAGGCGTTGGATGTTGGTGATGCGATCGATGTAGCGGACGCTGTCGCTGGCCATCATCGGCTCCAGCGGGGTGACCGATACGCCATTGAGGTGGGCCTGCACACGCTTGCCATCGGCGCCGAACCAGCTGCCGCCCGCGGTATCGTGGATCACCCAGGTGCGGCCATCGACGTGGCCGATGGCCATCATCACGTGGCCGGGGATGTAGACCAGGTCACCCACCTGCAGATCGGTGACGGCGCGGTCGCGCACGGCCTTGCCGTCCTTGGCGGTGAACGGCAGGCGGTCCAGCGCGGGACTGACCGCCTGTGCGCTGGTGTTGCGTGGAAGCAGCACGCCGAAGCTGCGGTAGATCTCCGATACGAATCCACTGCAGTCGCGGGTGTCGTAGTCGTGGCCCCAGCCATAGCGCTCGCCGAGGAACTTGAACGATTGCTGCAGCAGCAGGCGCGGGGTCAGCGGCAGGTAGTCGGCGGCGGTGTCCTGCGAGCGCGGCAGCAGCGCCGGCACCAGCTTCAGGCGGCCATCGGCCTCGCGCACCGGCAGCTGCACCACCCACGAGGCGTGCGCTTGTTGCCCGTTTACTGGCTCAGCGGCGGGCCAGTCGACCAACACCGGCAGGCGCACGCCCATGTCCAGCTGCAGGCGCGATACGCGCGGTTCTTCGGGTGTGTAGGCGGTGTGCGCTGTGGCAGCGGTGACGATGCGGTACGGGCCCTTCGCGCCGTAGCCGAGCACCGTGGCCTTGTCACCGCTGGCCACGGCGTCGGCTTCGATCCATGCGCTGTAGCGCTCGCTGTGCACGAACAGCCAGCGGCCGTCGGTGCTGCGGTGGACGACGGCTACCTTGTCACCAGGAAACAGCGCCGACTCCTGGAAGCGGTCGATGTCGGTATCGCCGACGGTGCTGAAGACACGCTGGCGGGTGGGGAAGGTGCGCAGCGCAGCGCGCTTCACCACCAGGGCGTAGTCTGGCGCCACCTGCGACGGAACTGCGTCGAGACCGAGGTTGGCTTCGATCGCGCCGCGCACGTCCGGTACGATGGCGCGGCCCTTGTCGTCATACAGCGCCCGCGTGGGCCAGCTCGAAAGCGCGCCGATGCTGTCACGCACCTGTGCCGCGCTGAGCTGCGCAGGCAGGGTGGCGATGTCCTGGATGTGCTTGTCCTGCGAGCGCATCCGTGCGTTCTGCGCCTCGATCTGCGCGCGGTCCAGGATAGGTGCGTCGGCATTGTCCAGCCGTGCCGCCCAGTAGTCCGCGGTGAGGTAGGCCTCGTGCAGGCCGATCACGTAAGGCAGCGGGGCGCCGGGGTCGGGTACAGGCGTGGCCGCCTGGGTGAATGCGGGTGCACCCAGCAGGCCCAGGGCCAGTGCCAAGGTCAACCGGTGCGGCCAGTGCCGACGCGGTTCGCGGGAAGCCAGGATCATGCGCTGCACACCCTCCTCGAATGCCTGTTGGAATATTTATTCCTTTCGGCCCCGAAAGCAAGAATAAATTATTGACCGGTCTCCCGGCCCGTGTTACACAGCCGTTACCACCCGCGCTTGGGAAGTGTCGCTGTGGATCCTGCCGTTCGCAAACCGTCTCTGCCTGCCGCTGCCGGCCTGTGTGCCGCGCTGCTGCTGTGGGCGTCGGCGGCACCGGCCGCGGATCCGCCCAGCGCCACTGATCGCGGACGGGAAACGCAGCTGATCGATCTGGTCGACAGCGGTCGTTTCAGCGATGTCGTTGCGTTGCTGGCGACCGCAGGCGATGCTGCCGAAAGCGCGTTCCAGCGCGAGCGCATGCGCCGCATCAAACTGGATTTCTCCCTTGACCACGCCGCTGCCAAAGCAGCGGTACGCCGCTGGATTCCCGACCTGACCGACGAGGAATTCGCGCGCTGGGACCAGCTCGGCCTGATCGAGCATCTCGACATCGATGGCACGCGCTGGTACTTCAAACGCGCACCATCGAACCTGTTCCTGCTCAGCGATGAAGCACGCGCACGCCGCCGCGCGGATGCGCCTATGCCGGCGCCGGGCCCCAACGAGGTGCTCAACGCGCATCACGCGCGGGTGGTTGCTGCCGCCGAACAAAGCGGCACGGCATCCGTGCTGCCGCAGCGCATCGAATTCACCCAATCGTTGACGGTCAAGGCCGACACCGTGCCGGCCGGCGAAACCGTACGTGCCTGGATTCCGTACCCGCGCGAGATTCCCGGCCAGCAGGAGCGCGTGCAGTGGATCGGCAGTGCACCAGGCAAGGCTCGAGTCGCCCCAGCCAGCACCCAGCAGCGCACCGCCTACCTGGAAGCCAAGGCGGTGGCCGGGCAGCCGACGCACTTTGAAATCCGCTATGCGGTGACGATCTTCGCGCGCCACACGGCAATCGATGCAACGAAGGTGCAGGCCACGCCGGATGATCCAGCATTGAAGCCCTATCTGGCCGAGCAGCTGCCGCACGTACGCTTCACCCCGGCGCTGAAGCTGTTCTCCGACCAGATGCTGCAGGGCGAGACACGCCCGTATGAAGTGGTACGCAAGCTGTTCGCCGCCGTCGACCGCATTCCATGGGCCGGTGCGCGTGAGTACTCGACCCTCAACAACATCAGCGACTACGCGTTGCGCGCCGGTCATGCCGATTGCGGGCAGCAGACACTGCTGTTGATCGCCCTGCTGCGCATGAACGGCATTCCCGCGCGCTGGCAGTCGGGCATGGTGTTCTCCGACGATGGCAGCGGCTACAACAACCTGCACGACTGGGGCCAGGTCTACCTGGCGCCCTATGGCTGGCTGCCGATGGATGTGACCACCGGCGCGCTGGCCAGCGACACGCCCGCGCTGCGTGACTTCTACCTCGGTGGCCTCGATGGCTACCGCATCGCCTTCAACGACGATTTCGGCCAGGCGTTCGTGCCGGCCAAACAGCACTACCGCTCGGAAACGGTCGACTCGCAGCGCGGCGAGGCCGAGTGGTCAGGCGGCAACCTGTACTTCGACCAATGGAGCTACGACTTCCAGTGGCGGGTACTGCCAGCCGGGCAACGCTAGCGCGACACACCACCCCACCACCATTCAATTCTTGCAGGAGAGAGCAGGGGATGAAGGCTTACAACATCAAGCGGGCGGCCTTGTGCGTCGCCCTCGGCGCGTGCATGGCCACGCTGGCGCCCAGCGCATTCGCACAGGACGGAGCCGTGGTCGGCCGCCTGACCAGCGATGCCGGACAGGTGCCTGCCGGTGCCACCGTTACCGTGCGCAACCCCGCCACTGGCTTTGTGCGTTCGGTGCAGGCCGACAGCAAGGGCAGCTACCGCATTCCGCTGTTGCCAGTCGGCACCTATGACATGGAGGTCAGCCTGCCGGGTGGTGCTGCCAGCCGCGTCGGCCAGGTCACCGTCAGCCTGGGCAGTGCAACCACGGTGAATGTGCCGCTGGGCGCGGTCAGCACGTTGGGCACCGTTGAAGTACGCGCGCCGCAGGTGGTGTCGATGGTGGACGTGAAGTCTACCGAGTCGGCCACGAACATCACCCGCGAGGAACTGTCGCGGCTGCCGGTGGACCGTGACATCACCGCGGTGGCGCTGCTGGCGCCTGGCGCGGTGAAGGGCAAGGGCTCGCTGGGTGGACAGGGCATCTCCTTCGGTGGTTCGTCGGTGGCGGAGAACACCGTCTACATCAACGGCCTGAACGTCACCGATTTCTACAACCGGGTCGGGTTCTCGTCGGTGCCGTTCTCGTTCTACCAGGAGTTCCAGGTGAAGACCGGCGGCTACTCGGTGGAGTTCGGTCGCAGCACTGGCGGCGTCATCAACGCCGTCACCCGCTCGGGCAGCAACGACTTCAAGGCCGGTGCCGAACTGGTGTTCGAGCCGCGTGCCTGGCAGTCGCAGGCGCGCGACCGCTATGACGGCGACGGCAGCCGTTACATCACCGCCAGCCGTGACGACTACTCGCGCAGTGCGCTGAATGTGTTCGCCTCCGGTGCGCTGGTGCAGGACCGGCTGTTCTTCTTCGGCATGTACGAAGCGCGCGACTACACGCCCAATTCGACCAATGATGCCGGTACCGTGTTCAACCGGGGTACCGCCGATGATCCGTTCTGGGGCGGCAAGCTGGATTGGCAGATCACCGACAACCAGATGCTGTCGCTGTTCGGATTCTCCGACAAGAGCGATACCGTCACCGACGTCTATCGCTACGACCATGACACCGGCACTGTCGCAGCCGAGCGCAACAACCAGATCTACAACACGGTGGGCGGCAGGAACTGGTCGGGCACCTACAGCTGGCAGGTCAACAACGATCTGACCATGAAGCTGATGTATGGCGAGAACAAGCGCAACCGCACGCAGAGCTCGTTGATGGACGAGAACTGCAACCGCGTGTTCGACAACCGCACTGCCAGCCAGGGCGTGCCTTCCAACCTGCAGGGTGACCGCAGCTGCACCAGCAGCTCGCAGCTGGAGTCGGCGCTGGATACGCGCAAGGCCGCGCGCGCCGACTTTGAATGGTCCATCGGCAACCATCTGCTGCGCTTTGGCCTGGACCGCGAAGAAAACACCTCCGACTACGAGCGCGCCTATCCCGGTCCCGGTGGCCTGCGCTACGACATCTACTACCGCACGCCGGGCAGTTCACTCAACGGCGGCACCGTGCCCGCCAGCGGCCTGGTCGCGCGTACCCGCCGCTACGAAGTGGCCGGGTCGTTCGAGACCATCAACTCAGCCTACTACCTGGAAGACAACTGGCAGGTCACCCCGAACTTCCTGCTCAACATCGGCGCGCGCGTGGAAGGGTTCGACAACAAGGGCGGCGACGGCGACAGCTACATCAAGATCGACAACATGATCGCGCCGCGCCTGGGCTTCGCCTGGGACGTTCGTGGTGATGGCACCACCAAGGTGTTCGGCAACCTGGGTCGTTACTACCTGCCGGTGGCCAACGTCATCAACATCAAGCAGGCCGGTGGCTTCCTCGATGAGCGCACCTGGTATGAGTTCCTGGGCTACACCGGCGCCGCCAACAACGTGCCGAACCTGGGCGGCCAGATCGGTCCGGTCGACAATTCGCAAGGCGATGGCAGCGTCCCGGACCTGCGCGCCGAAGTGAACCGGGACATGGATCCGGTCTACCAGGATGAGGCGATTCTAGGCTTCCAGCACATGCTGAGTGAATCGTGGTCGGTTGCCGCAAGCGTCACCTACCGGCGCCTGAGCAACGCCATCGATGACATGAACATCACCGCCACCGGCCAGTGTGGTGCGATCGACGGCGTCTGGATCATGGGAAACCCCGGGCGCACGAACACAGTCTGGGGGGACACCAATTGCGATGGCAGCAACGATGGCTGGATCGACATCGACACCTCCAAGGAAGGCTGGGCGCTGTATGACGACGACGGCAATTACGTGGGCCAACGCGGCTGGGTGAAGCCCAAGCGTGACTACAAGGCGCTGGAACTGCAGGTCGATCGCGCGTGGGATGGCAAGTGGGGCTTCAATGCCTCCTATACGCTGGCTTACGGCAGGGGCAATGCCGAAGGCCCGGTCAACTCCGATACCGACTTCGCCGACGCTGGCCGCACCGAGAATTTCGACAACCCATGGGTGAACTACCGCGGTTATGGCTATCTGGCCAATGACCGCCGCCATCAGTTCAAGTTCCGCGGCAGCTACGCGTTGACCGAGAACCTCAGCGTGGCCGCCACCCTGGGCGTGCAGTCGGGCAGTCCGATCACCCGCTTCGGTGCGGGTAATCCCTTCGACGACACCGACTTCCACAGCTATTACGTGTGTGTGTCCAACTGCCAGTCGACGGTACCCTCCGAACGCGTGTTCGTGCATTCGCCGCGCGGTGGCGATGGACGTACCCCGTGGACCTACGATCTGGACGTCAGCGTTTCCTACAAGGTGCCGATCCCCACCGACCTGCGCCTGAAGCTGGCGGTGTACAACGTGCTCAACCAGCAGCGCGTGGTCACCGTGGACCAGGACTACGAACCGCAGGACAGCATCGGCACGCCGAACCCGATGTATGGTTATGGCACGGGGTTCCAGTCGCCGCGCTATGCGCAGTTGACGGTGACCTGGAATTATTGAGGATGCATCTGCGCGCCGCCCTGCGGGGCGGCGTGGCGTGATGAACGCCGTGCCTGCCTGCGCGCTGCCTGACGGAGACTGACTTGCATCGTCTGTTGCTACTGGCTGTAGCACTGGCCAGCCCCGCTGCCCCAGCAGGGGCGGTGGACACCGCACGCCTGGACGCCGACATCGCCTTCGTGGACCAGCACGAGCACCTGCCGGGGCTGGCGATGGGGGTGGTCGAGGATGGCCAGGTGGTCTATCGCCACGCCGAAGGCGCGCGCGGTGATGGCGGCCGCATCGACGAAGACACGCTGTTCAAGATCGCCTCCAACAGCAAGGCGATGACCGCCGCGCTGTTGGCCACGCTGGTGGAGCAGGGCAAGCTGCGCTGGGACGACCCGGTACGCCGCCACCTGCCGGCGTTCGGCATGCATGACCCGTGGGTGGGCGAACACCTGCAGGTGCGCGATCTGCTGATTCACAACAGTGGCCTCGGCCTGGGTGCCGGTGACCTGATGCTGTGGCCCGAGCCCAATGCCTTCACCCGCAGCGATGTCATCGCCGGGCTGGCACACCTGAAGCCGGTCACCAGTTTCCGCAGCGGCTACGCCTACGACAACCTGATGTACGTCGTTGCCGGTGAGGTGGCTGCGGCCGCCGGTGGCAAGCCGTATGACCAGCTGATGCGCGAGCGGGTGTTTGAACCGCTGGGGATGACCCGTTGCCAGGTGGGCGCATGGTCGGTGAAGCAGGTCGGCAATGTCGCCCAACCGCATATGCGTCGCGATGGCCGCAATGTGGTGGCCGGTGCCGATGGAACGCTCAGCCCCGATCTGACGTCGATGGCGGCCGGTGGCATCCGCTGTTCGCTGCGCGACATGACGCGCTGGATGCAGGTGCTGCTGGACCCGGCGCTGGCACCGGCGTGGCTGAGCGCCGAGCAACGCCGCATGCTGTGGACGCTGCACATGCCGATGCCGTTGGGCGAACGCCAACGCAAGTGGGACAACGCCCACTTCTATGGCTATGGGTTGGGCTGGCGGGTGTCGGACATGGATGGGCACTGGAAGGTCGCGCACACCGGTACGCTGTCGGGCATGTATTCCTCGCTGGCGCTGCTGCCGGATCGCAAGGTCGGCGTGGTGATGCTGATCAACGGCGAGGCCGAAGAAGCCCGCACCGCGTTGATGCAGTCGACGCTGAAACAGTTCACCGCGCCGGATGACGCGCAACCTGTGGGGTACTACCTGGCCGAGCTGAAGGCCGATCAGGCCGCGCGTGCCGCCACGGGAAGTCGTGCACCCTCTACCCGGGCTGCCCGACCGGCTGCAGCCACTGATCTGGTGCAATGGCAGGGGCGTTACCGCGATCCCTGGCTTGGCCCCGCCTCGCTATGCCCCACCAGCAATGGCCTGCGCTTCAGCGTCGACAAATCGCCCACGCTGCAGGCAACGGTGCAGCAGCTGCAGGGTCGCTGGCTGTTGCAGTGGGATACGCTGGAACCCTCGGCGCAGGCGTGGCTGAATCCCGGCGCAGACACGCCGACGCTGGAACTGCGCGCCATCGATCCGGAGATCGACTTCAGCTATGACTTCCAGGACCTGCATTTCACTCGTACTGGCGATTGCCCTGGCAGCGGCGGCCCACGCCGCTGAGCCGCCGCGCATCTCGCCCGCCACCGACGTCACTGCGGCGGGACTGGTGGAGATCCGCACGTTGTCGCCGCGCATCGAGATGGACATCCGCTACGCCGGTGCCAACAATTTCACTGCTGCGCGCGTGCCCGGCTATGAAGCGCCCGCGTGTTATCTGCTGGCGCCGGTGGCAAAGGCGTTGGCCGCTGTGGAAGCTGACCTGCGCGCGCAGGGTTTTGGCTTGCGTCTCTACGATTGCTATCGCCCGGTGCGCGCGGTGCAGGCGTTCATGGCCTGGGTACGTGATCCGCAGGAACAGTCGCGCAAGGCGATGCAGTATCCGGATCTGGACAAGCCGCAGCTGCTGAGCGACGGCTACATCGCCGAGCGCTCCGGCCACAGCCGTGGTGCCACCGTGGATCTGGGCCTGCTGGATTGCCGCAGCGGGCGCTGTACGCCGATGGACATGGGCACCGACTTCGATTTCTTCGGCCCGCGCGCGCATACGCAGACGCCCGGCCTGACTGACGCGCAGAAGGCCAACCGCCAGCAGTTGGTACAGGCGATGGCACGGCGTGGTTTCGCCAACTATGCGCAGGAGTGGTGGCACTACACGCTGCAGCCCGAGCCGGACCTCGGTACCGCCTACGACGTGCCAGTGCGGTAAGGGGTTGTCGGCAGGGCTGCGCCCTGCACCCGCCGAATTGACGGCAACAGCAACAGCAACAGCAACAGCGGGCATTCCGTGGGATGGCGGGGTGGGTCCGGTTGCGGGGGACGCTGCAAGTACGTCCCTGTAAGCTCGGTCGCGCCATCCCCTGCTCCTGTTGGGTGTCGACCTTGGTCGACACGGTAGATCCACGCCATGCGTGGATGTTCATCGTTCAATTGTCGAAATATTCGATTTCGATGGAGATCCATCCACGCATGGCGTGGATCTACTGAAGCCGCCGGTACTCGTCTGGGGAAGAGCCCCCTGAGTCAGGGGGCGGCCGCGAAGCGGCGGGGGTCTGGAAGCTGGTAAGTGGGGCCCGCGGTTCGCGCAGCGAAGCGTGGGAGCGACAGCGCGTATGCGATGGCGCGTACCAAGGCGCAGCCCTGCCGATACCCTTACACTGGCCGCCGTCTCCTGCGTCCCCGCCTGATGAACCTTCCCCTGCATTTCGGCCTGCTCGGTACGCTCGAGGCGGGCCTCATCGCCCTGCTGGTCGGCCTGCTGGTGTATTTCCTGTGGCACCACCTGTGCCGGCTGCTGCACTGGACCGTGGGCCATGCCATCGGCTGGTCGTGCGTGATCGCGGTGATCATCTCCGCCGGCATCGACGCCTGGAAGCTGTTCTACATGGGCATCGTGCGGCTGGAGTCGCCGCTGTATGCGCGCCTGTTCCTGTCCACCATCCACGATCCGAACGAACTGGGCAGCCGCGTGGTGCTGGAGATCGCCGGTGCGCTCTCCGGTGTTGCATTGGGATGGGTGTTGTTCAGTTCGCGGTCATCGGAAAAAACCGTCGACTGACGCAGGTTTTTCGTTCGCTGCAGGTTAAATCCTGCAGCGCTGAATGCTCGTCTTACTACCTGCTCACTTCGCACTAACCACCGCGCTAACGCATGCGTCTGCGCCAGTGGTTAACCATGCGTGTTCGAGGGAATCGCGGCGCAAAATCGATTCAGAAACGCGGTGGCAGGGTAGGTGCCGTGCGGAGACAACGACCGCGCACTACCACCCTTCAGGAGACACCCCAGATGACTATTCGCAACCGCAAGCCCCTGATCGCCCTGATCGTCGCCGCCGGCAGCGTGTTGGCCATCCCGGCGATGGCGCAGTCGGCCAAGCAGCAGGCCGCGCATGCACAGAACGAAGCGGCGCAGGCCCAGCAGGCGGCGGCACAGGCAGGCCAGGCGGCTGACCAGGCCACCGACGCGGCCGCAGCAGCCTCGGCGCAGGCCAACGGCGGCGGCCAGACGTGGGCCAGCATCGATACCGATGGCAACGGCACCATCAGCAAGAGCGAGTCGCAGGTGAATGCGGGCCTTGCGCAGGTGTTCGACCAGGCGGATGCCAACAAGGACGGCCAGTTGAGCGCCGACGAGTACAAGGCCTACGTGGCCGCCCAGCAGGCGGGTGCCGGCGCGGGTGGCACGGCAGCAGGCCAGGGTCGCTGATCCACGGTTGAATTCGGGACAACCGGTGCATGGGCAACCCGGGTGGCTTCGGCCACCCGGGTTTTTTTCGTCATCGCCGCGCCTGTATCCTAGGGCGATGAACACCTCCACGCCTGCGCCCTCGCGCGCCATCGGCCTGGTCGGTTTTGACGGTGACGACACGCTGTGGAAGAGCGAGGACTACTACCGCAAGGCCGAGCAGGATTACCTGGACCTGCTGTCGCGCTACATCGACGTCCACGACACCCAGACCGCCCGCCACCTGCTGGAAGTGCAGCAGCGCCACCTCGGCGTGTTCGGTTACGGGGTGAAGAGCATGACGCTGTCGATGATCGAAGCGGCCATCGAGATCACCTCGCAGCGCATCGAAGCCAAGGACATCCAGCGCATCCTCGACATCGGCCATGACACCCTGCGCCATCCGGTCGAACTGATCGACGGCGTACGCGAGTCGGTGGCTGCCATCGCCGCGCAGTACCCGGTGGTGCTGATCACCAAGGGCGACCTGTTCCACCAGGAAGCCAAGATCAAGGTGGCGGCGCTGGCGGACCTGTTCCCGCGCATCGAGATCGTGTCCGAGAAGGACCCGGAAACCTATGCCCGCGTGCTGGCCGAATTCGACCTGCCGATGCAGCAGTTCGTGATGGTCGGCAATTCGCTGCGCTCGGACATCGAACCGGTGATCACCCTCGGCGGCTGGGGTATCCACACCCCGTACGCAGTGACCTGGGCGCACGAGACTCAGCACGGCGTGGCCGACAACGAACCACGCATGGTCAACGCCGATACCGCCTGGGACTGGCCGGCGGCGCTGGCGACGATCGAGGCCAAGGCCGCTGCCGCGGCCTGACACGGCGCGGCCGCTGCGGCAGAATCGAAGCATGAAACTGTCACTGCGCGCCCTGCTGTTGTCCCTGCTGCTGGCGCCGGCCATCGTGCTGGCGCAGCAGACCGCCGAACGTTCGGCGACCTATGAGGTGGATACCGGCGATGCCTGGGTCGACACCCAGCTGGCCGATATCAACCACTACGCCGAGCGTTACCCCGATGCCTTCCTCGACGAGGTATCGCGCTATGCCGGTGTACCGCGGGGTTACATCGCCGCGCTGGCCACCACCCACCAGTGGCAGGCCGGCGACATCTATTTCGCCTGTTTCTGGGCCAAGGCCAGTGGCCAGACCTGCCGCGACAGCGTGCGTGCCTTCAGCCAGGATCCCGAGGGCGGCTGGGCCGAGGTGGTGAAGCGGATGCCGGCCAAGCCGCAGAACCTGCACTACCGCGCCGTACGCCACGCCATCGTGGCCAGCTACGAGCACTGGGATCGGCCGATCACCCTCGATGCCACGCTGAAGCGCCAGCTCAAACGGTAGTGCCGGCCGCTGGCCGGCAACTGCATGCCCCCGACGCAGAGGTTGCCGGCCAGCGGCCGGCACTACCCATCGCAGGTCATGTTGCTCTGCGTATCGCCGCCGCCGCGCGCTCCGGCGACAATACGGGTCCGAGCTGTTCCCCGTTCCCGTAATCGAGTGACTGATGAGCGCCTCTTTCGTTTCGCCTGATGTGATCCGCCGCCTGTTCGCCCAGGCCATGTCCCGCATGTACCGCACCGAAGTGCCGTTGTACGGCACGCTGGTGGAACTGGTGGAGCGGATCAACACGCAGGTCCTGGCGCAGGACCCGGCGCTGGCCGCGCAGCTGCTGCGCAACGACGAGCGTGCCCGCCTGGATGAAGAACGCCATGGCGCGATCCGCGTCGGTACCCCGCAGGAACTGGCAACCCTGCGCCGCCTGTTCGCGGTGATGGGCATGTACCCGGTGGGTTACTACGATCTGTCGGTGGCCGGCGTGCCGGTGCATTCCACCGCCTTCCGTCCGCTGACCGCCGCCGCGCTGGCACTGAACCCGTTCCGCGTGTTCACCTCGCTGCTGCGCCTGGAGCTGATCGAAGACGAGGCACTGCGTGCACAGTCGGCCGAAATCCTCGCCCGCCGCCGCATCTTCACCGACGACGCACTGGCGCTGATCGACCAGGCCGAGCGTGACGGTGGCCTGACCCAGGCCGATGCCGAGCGCTTCGTCGAGCAGGCGCTGGAGACCTTCCGCTGGCATGGCGACGCCACCGTCGATCTGCCGACCTACCATGCCCTGCACAAGGCGCACCGGCTGGTGGCCGACGTGGTCAGCTTCCGTGGCCCGCACATCAACCACCTGACCCCGCGCACGCTGGACATCGACGCTGCGCAGGCGGCGATGATCGAGCACGGCATGGCCGCCAAGGCGGTGATCGAGGGCCCGCCGCGTCGCGCCTGCCCGATCCTGCTGCGGCAGACCAGCTTCAAGGCGCTGGAAGAGGCCGTGCACTTCCCGGGCAACGAAGGCGGCGACGCCGGTACCCATACCGCGCGCTTCGGCGAGATCGAGCAGCGCGGCCTGGCGCTGACCGCCAAGGGACGCGCGCTGTACGACCAGCTGCTGACGCAGGCGCGCGATGCCGGCGGCGCGGGCAGCACCGGTGGCGACTATGGGCAGCGCCTGCAGGCGGTGTTCGCTAGCTTCCCGGATGACCACGACACGCTGCGCCAGGAAGGCTTGGGGTATTACCGCTACCAGCTGACCGACGCTGGCCGCGCCGCGCCGGAGCGCGTGGCCGATCTGCCGGCCGAAGTGCTGGTTGCCGCGGGCCTGGCCACGGCCGACCCGATCGTCTACGAGGACTTCCTGCCGGTCAGTGCCGCAGGCATCTTCCAGTCGAACCTGGGCGGTGGCGAGCAGCGCGCGTACGCCGCCCATGCCAATCGCGAGGCCTTTGAACAGGCGCTGGGCGCGGCGGTGAACGATGAGTTCGAGATCTACGAGCGCATCCAGGCCGAATCGCTGGCGAGCCTGCGCACCGCCTGAAGGTGTGCCGGCCGCTACAGGGAGCCGGCGAGCGATGTCCGATTGCTGGTAGTGCCAGCCGCTGGCCGGCAGCTTTTGGGCCAGGCGAGCATCCGGCGTGCGGCCGTTGCTGAGGGGAGCCGGCCAGCGGCACTACCGGATGTGGGCAAGAAAGGCCGGGCATCTGCCCGGCCTTTTCACATCAGCCCTTCATCGTGCCCGTATCCAGCCACCGCTGGTGCCACGACAACGCCTCCGGCAGCAGGTGCGGGGTGTGCTTGCCGTAACTCTCGCGGCTGGCGCGATCGAAGTAGTCCTGCAGCTGCGCGCGGAAATCCGGGTGCGCGCAGTTGTCGATCAGCACCTGCGCGCGCTTGCGCGGGGTCAGGCCACGCAGATCGGCCAGGCCCTGTTCGGTCACGATCACCGACACGTCGTGCTCGGTGTGGTCGACGTGGCTGGCCATCGGCACGATCGCTGAAATGGTGCCGTTCTTGGCCGTCGACGGGCTCAGGAACGCGGACAGGAAACCATTGCGCGCGAAGTCGCCCGAACCGCCGATGCCGTTCATGATCCGCGTGCCCATCACGTGCGTCGAATTGACGTTGCCGTAGAGGTCCACTTCGATCATGCCGTTCATGCCGATGCAGCCGAGGCGGCGCACCAGTTCCGGATGATTGGAGATTTCCTGCGTGCGCATGATGATGCGCTCGCGGTAGAAATCGATGTTCTCCTTGAACGTCTCGTTGGCCTGCGGGCTCAGTGCGAAACCGGTGCACGAGGCATAGCTCAGCACGCCATCGCGCAGCAGGTCGAGCATGCCGTCCTGGATCACTTCGGTGAACGCCGCCAGGTCGCGGAAACCACTCTTGGCCAGGCCGGCCAGCACTGCGTTGGGGATGTTGCCCACGCCCGACTGCAGCGGCAGCAGGTTGGCCGGCAGGCGGCCGCGCTTCACTTCGTGCTGCAGGAACTCGATCAGGTGCGCGGCGATCTGCTCGCTGTTCGCATCGATCGGGCTGAACGGGCTGTTGCGGTCCGGGCCATTGGTGCGCACCACCGCCACGATCTTGTCCGGGTCGCAGCGCAGCGCGGTCTCGCCGATGCGATCGTTGGCATTGACCAGCGGAATCGGCTTGCGGTGCGGCGGCAGCGCGGTGCCGTAGTAGATGTCATGCATGCCATCGACGCCGGCCGGCTGCCACTCGTTGACCTCGATGATCACCTTCTTGGCCAGGTCCAGCCAGGTCTTGTTGTTGCCCAGCGAGGTGGAGGGCACCAGCGAGCCATCTTCGCGGATCGCCGAAACCTCGATCACGGCGGTATCGATCTCGCCGTAGAAGCCGAACCAGACGTGCTGGGCAACGTGGCTGAGGTGGATGTCGATGTAATCCAGCTTGCCCTCGTTGATGCGGTTGCGCGCATCCGGGTCGCTCTGGAACGGCATGCGCATGGCGATGCCATCGGCCTTGGCCAGCGCACCATCGAGTTCCGGCGCGGTGGAGGCGCCGGTCATCAGGCTGATCTGGAAGGGCAGGCCCTGGGCATGCACCGATTCGATGCGGCGGGCCAGTTCAACGGGAACGGCCTTGGGGTAACCGGAGCCGGTAAAGCCGCTCATGGCCACGGTTTCACCGGGCTGGATCAGCGCGGCTGCGGCCTCGGCGGAGACCACGCGGTCACGAAGACGCGCGTTGGCGATGCGATCAACAGTCATGACGACAGCGTTTCTGGGGGGAATCCCGATTATCGGCCATCCCCCGCCGTACGGGGGGTTCTACCTTCGTGGAATGGTGTTTCCGGCAACGCCTCTCCCATACCCGTCAGTTTTGTTTTGCAGTGCAGCGTGCAAAGTACTTTCGTACACCGCACGATGGCCCTGCATCCCGACGTGGGGGAGGGAGCAGAGCCCGCTGGCAGTTCGCTGCAAGCGGGCTTTTTTATTGCCTGTCGCCCAAGATGAATGCGCGGCCTCCATTATCGGTAGTGCCGGCCGCTGGCCGGCAACCCCAGCAACCTTCGGCGATATCGCAGCAAGCGGTCGCAGCCCTTCGCCGTTGGCAAAGAGATGCGACCCCGCGAGAATCAGTGCATGACCCTCGCCCCCGCCGAATTGCCCGCCACCCTGCAGCCCCTCGTCCACCGCGCGCTGGCGCGCCTGGCCCAGGCAGTGCCCGATCCCATTCCGGCCGAACTGCAGCCGATGCTGGTGCAGCTGGCCATCAGCAGCGACTTCGCCCTGGACACCCTCGTGCGCCAGCCCGGCCTGCTGGCGCAGCTGGCCGCGCCGGGCTGCCCGCCGCTGCCGGCGCCGGTGCTCGACCCGCTGCAGCCCAGTGACTGGCCGGCGCAGCTGCGGCGCTGGCGCACGGCGATGTCCACGCGCTTGATCTGGCGCGACCTGGCCGGCCTGGATGACGTGCCGCAGACCCTGGCGGGCGCCACCGCGTTGGCCGAGGACTGCCTGCGGTTGGCGCTGGACGCCCTGCAGCAGGAGTTCGCCCAGCGCCACGGGGTGATCGCCGATGACAACGGCCAACCGCAGCAGCTGGTGGTGTTCGGGCTGGGCAAGCTGGGCGGTGGCGAGCTCAACTTCAGTTCCGATGTCGATCTGGTCTACGCCTACGTGCAGGGCGGTGAATCCGACGGTCCGCGCGCGCTGGCGGCCGAGGAGTACTTCGCCCGCCTCGGCCAGCGCCTGGCCAAGCTGCTGGATGAAACCACCGTCGATGGCTTCAGCCATCGCGTCGACCTGCGCCTGCGCCCGTTCGGCAGCGCAGGCCGCGTCGCGCTGTCATTCGCTGCGATGGATCAGTACTTCCAGCGCGAAGGCCGTGACTGGGAGCGCTATGCCTGGTTGAAGGCGCGTGCGGTGGCGGGCGATATCGCCGCTGGCGAGGCCTGGCTGCAGACACTGCGTCCGTTCGTGTACCGCCGCTACCTCGATTTCACCGCGCTCGACGGCCTGCGCGAGATGAAAGCGGCGATCACTGCTGAAGTCGCCCGCCGCGAGATGCACGACGACATCAAGCGCGGTGCCGGTGGCATCCGCGAGATCGAATTCCTGTGCCAAGCGCTGCAGCTCATTCGCGGTGGCCGCGAGCCGGTGCTGCGTGAGCGGCGATTGCTGGTCGCGCTGGATGCACTGGTCGCTGCCGGGCAGATCGCCCGCGATGATGGCGCCGCACTGCGCGAGGCCTATCTGTTCCTGCGCCGGCTGGAAAACCGCCTGCAGATGCTGCGCGATGCGCAGACCCATGTGCTGCCCAGCGATGCGCTGGATCGCGAGCGGATTGCCGTCGGCCTGGGCTATGCCGATTGGGATGCGCTGCGCGACGCACTGCGTGTGCAGCAGCAGCGTGTCAGTACCGAGTTCGGTGCGCTGCTGGCACCACGCAAGGGCCAGGCAGCGCCGGATGCGCTGGCCAATTACTGGCGCAGCCTGCCCGAAGGCAGCAACGCGCCGCTGCTGGCCGAGGCCGGTTTCCTCGATGCCAATGGCGCCGATCAGTCACTGCGCGATTTCGCCCAGGGCACGGGCGTGAAGTCGCTGTCCGATGCCGCGCGCGCGCGCCTGGACCGCGTACTGCCGGCACTGCTGCACGCCGCCACCCGTTCACCGCAGCCCGATGCCGCACTCAAGCGCGTGCTCGGCCTGCTGCAGGCAGTGCTGCGCCGTACCAGCTACCTGGCGCTGCTGGACGAACAGCCCAGCGCGCTTGCGCGACTGGTCGACGTGCTGGCACGCAGCGCGCTGCTGGCCGAACGCCTGGCCGCGTATCCGCTGCTGCTGGATGAACTGTTGGACGTACGCGTGTCCGGGCCGATGCCCGATGCCGCCGACATGCTGGCCGAATGCCGGCAGGTGCTGCCGGTGGAAGATCCCGAATCACAGCTGCGCTGGCTCAATGAAACACGCCTGGCGCTGAGCTTCCGCATGGCCATGGCCACGCTGGATGGCCGCCAGGGCGCGGTCGACAGCACCCGGCAACTGGCCGAACTGGCGCAGGCGGTAGTCATCACGGTGTTGGCGATGGCCGAGGCCGATATGCACGCCGCGCACGGCGCTATCGCCGGCGGCCGCTTCGCGATCATCGGTTACGGCAGCCTGGGCGGCCTGGAGCTGGGTTTCGGCTCGGATCTGGACCTGGTGTTCCTGCACGATCACCCGCCGGGCGTGGAAGCCAGTGACGGCGCGCGCCCGCTGGAACCAGGCCGCTGGTATGCGCGCCTGGCCCAGAAGGTGATGGCGCTGCTGGCTGCGGTCACCGCCGCCGGCCGCCTGTACGACATCGACGTGCGCCTGCGTCCGGATGGTGGCAAGGGCTCGCTGGTGTCTTCGCTGGCCAGCTACACCGAGTACCAGCGCGATCGCGCATGGACCTGGGAGCACCAGGCGCTGGTGCGCGCACGCGGCGTGGCCGGCGATGCCAGCCTGCTGCAGGATTTCGAACAGGTACGTGCGCAGACCCTGGGCCGCGAACGTGATCGCGCAACGCTGTATGCCGATGTGGTGAAGATGCGCGGGCGCATGCGCACCGAACTGGACCGCAGCGATGCCGCGCGGCTCGACCTGAAGCAGGGTGCAGGCGGCGTGGTCGACCTGGAGTTCCTGCTGCAGACCGGCGTGCTGGCATGCAGTGCGCAAACCCCTGCATTGCTGCAGCCGCGTGCCACGCCTGCATTGATCGACGCGCTGGCGGCGGCGGAGTTCCTGCCCGAAGCCACCGCACAGGCGCTGCATGGCGCGCATGCCACACTGCTGGAGGTCGGGCTGGCCTGCACGCTGGATCGCCGGCCGCGCTTGGCACCGACCACGCCGGCCATCGAAGAGGCGTGTGCGGCGATCCGCGCCGCGTGCATCGCCGCGGAGCTACCGTTCGCCTGACCGCCTGCAATGGCGGTAGCAGCTTTGGGTGGGTGCCGATCGTTGGCACCCACCAGATCAATGGTCTGGCGAAGGCTTTTCATTGGTAGGTGCCGACCGTTGGTCGGCACAATCTCTCAGCTGCGATGAACCTTGAAGGAGCGCGCCGACCAACGGTCGGCACCCACCGGGTTCARGGAGTGTGCCAACCAAGGTTGGCAGCTACCGGACCAATGGTCTGGCGATGGCTTTTCATTGGTAGGTGCCGACCGTTGGTCGGCACAATCTCTCAGCTGCGATGAACCCTGAAGGAGCGCGCCGACCAACGGTCGGCACCCACCGGGTTCAAGGAGCGCGCCAACCAAGGTTGGCAGCTACCGGATCAAGGGCCCGGCGATGGCTTTTCATTGGTAGGTGCCGACCGTTGGTCGGCACAATCTCTCAGCTGCGATGAACCCTGAAGRAGCGTGCCGACCAACGGTCGGCACCCACCGGTGAGGCGGTCAGCCCGCTGTACGCAGCGGCGCCATCTTCCACAGCAGCGCGCGGAATGGGGCCAGCAGGCACACGCCGATTGCCAGCTTCACCGCCAGGTCGCCCGCCGCCCAGCTCACCCACGGCAGGGTGGAACCGGCGAAGGCGATCGACCAGAAGATCGTGGTATCCACCGTGGCGCTGCAGGTGGTGGCCACCATCGGTGCGCGCCACCAGCTGCCGCGGCGCAGGCGATCGAATACGGTGATGTCCAGCAACTGGGCCACGATGAAGGCCGAGCACGAGGCGATCGCAATGCGCGGTGTGGCCACCCACACCGACAGCAGCACCGCCACCGCAAACCCGATCCACGCCACGCGGCGGGCCGGGCCCGGGCCGAAGCGGCGGTTGATCAGGTTGCTGACCAGAAAGGCCACCGGGTAGCTGAAAGCACCCCAGGTCAGCCAGTCATTGATCGGGTACTGCACCAGCACGTTGGACAGCAGCACCACCGCGCCCATGGCCAGCACCGCCAGCACCAGGGCGCGGGCGGTCAACGGGGCAAAAACAGGCGCAGGACGCACGGACATGGCGAGCCAGGGGACAAAGGGGATCGCCCATTATCCGCCCGGCCCGCCGCAAAGCCAAAAACGGCCGTTCAGTTTTACAGCTGCTCGCTCAGCGCGTCGCCGGCGGCATAGGCGGTTGGCACATAGGCCAGGGCCTTGCCGTCACTGTTCTTCACTGTCCAGCCGGCACCGGCATCGGTCGGGTCGAAGCGCACCTGCTGGCCGACCACGAAACCGGCCACCGGGTCTTCGCCCTCGATCGCCGGCCACTGCAGGGTGGCGGTCTGGTCGGCCTTGTCCGGCACCTGCAGCTGCACCTGGCGCTCGCCAGCGGCGGTGGTCGCCACCTGCTTCACTTCCATCGGCGGCAGCGGCACTGCCGGAGTGCGCTCGGCCACCCGGCCATTGCGCTCGCTGGCCTTGAACGGCGCCTTGGACAGTGCGGCCAGGCCCATCGAGGTGGCCAGTGGAACCGACACCACGATCAGCGAAGTGACCAGCACGCTGGCCTGGCCGCTGTTGATGTGCGGGGCGGCACCAGCGTGCACGGTCGGCACCGTCAGGGCCGAGAGCAGCAGGGCGGCGGCGGGGGCGCGCAGGGAACGAAGCATGGTGACCTCCTGGTCAGGATGAAGGCAGCGGCTCAGCGCTGCGTATCGAAAATGTCGCGTGGGCCGGTGGCCTCGGGCAGGTACTCCAGCGGCCGGCCTTGGTTGTCGCTCACCTGCCAGCCGTTGCCCGATCCGGTGGGTTGGAAGTTCACGGTCTGGCCTACGTTGAACTGCACGGCCGGGTCACCGGGGCGCTTGGGCCATTGCATGGACGCGGTGTTCTGCGGGTTGCTGGCGTCCTGCAGCAGCACCTCGCGGCGGCCATCAACGGTGGTGGAGATGGCGCTGACCTGCATCTGCGGCAGCTTCACCGCGCCCCGGCCTGCAGGCACGCCGGCATCTTCGGCTTCCTTGGCCGCCGCTGCTTGCGCAGCCGCCACCATCGGCGCGGACATCTCCAGGCTCGGCCCCTCGGGCACGCTGTTCTGGATGATCACGATGCGGCGCTCGGCATGTGCTGGCGCTGCAGACAACAGGCTGCCGCACAGAAGCACGGCCAACGCGGAAAACTGCAGGTTGCGCATCATCTTCTCCTTGCCAGGTCAGGGCGCAGCGGCGGCAGTGTCGGCCGTCGCATGCGCAATGGTCAGTTCCTGCTGCAGCTGGCTGCGCTGGTGCAGGAAGTCGAATACCGATTCCACCGTCACCACCGAGTAATTGCCGGAAATGCGTTCGCTGGCCGGATGGTCGGTGGTGGTGGCGTTGGCCACGAACAAGCGCGCACCCACGCGCTTGCCCAGGCCGATATGCAGCACGCTGGGCTGGTACTTCTGCGCGCGCAGCCATTGCTGTGCCTGTTCGCGCTTGACGATGACCGGGCCACCTTCGGCCTGCGCCATCGCTGCGGCCAGCACTTCCAGGATCCATTGGTTGGAATTCTGGAAGTCGGTGGCGAACGGATAGGCCACCACGTTGTAGTTCGATTCGTGCAGCGCCTTGGGCTGGATCGCCGGCGCAGCCAGCATCCGCTTCAGTGCAGCCTGCAACGCAGGGGGCGGCACGCCGATGCGCAGATCGGTATGGGTGCCGCTTTCACCGACGAAATTGCCCAGGCCCTCGCGGTACAGCTGCGAACTGTCGGTCTTGCAGCGGTTGAGCAGGTGCATCGCGCGCCAGCGGCCGTCGTCCTCGCGCAGCAGGAAGGCCAGGTGGCTGTGGCGCAGGCCGTAGCGGCTCAGGTCCTGGCCGCCACGCGCGGCGATCACCACGTCCACGTCGGGCAGCGCATCCAGGCGCTCAGCCGTGGTCCACGCCACATCGAACATCGCCGCCTGCGCGGCTACGCTGGGGTAGCGCTCGCGGCAGGTGCCGCTGTCGGCCCATGCCGGCGCGGTGGCCAGCAGGCCCATCGACAGCAGCAAGGCACAGCGCAGGCGATGCAGACGTTCCATGTATACCGCTCCAGACGCGGGCAGGCCCGCGCGCCGATCATACCCGCATCGCTGGAATCAGCGCTCCACGCCCTTGCGCCGCAGTTCCTTGTCGCAGGTATCGCTGATTGGCGCGATCGGCAACGGCGGGCGCTCGTTGCGCGGATTGCGCAGCGCCGGCTGCTCGCGGTACGCATCCAGCTGCTGCTGGCAGGCGTGCGACAGCGGGTCCAGTTCGGTAGGGGTGGTGGAGCAGGCGGCCAGCAGGGCCAGCGGAAGCAGAAGCAGGGTACGCATGGGGACGTCCAGTCCGAGGGGGAGGCTGGACTCTAACCGCGCAGCGGGATCGAAATGTTCAAAAAGTGCTGGAGAGGGTCGTACCGGCCGCTGGCCGGCAACCCCATGATCTTCGGCCACGTGCACCTGGTTGCCGGCCAGCGGCCGGCACTACCGTGATGTCAGGCGCGCTTTGACCTCGGCGGCAATCCGCGTGGTTTCGCGCAGCGGTTCGATGCGGTCGTACTGCCAGTCCAGCCAACGCGGCTGCAGGCGCCCGCGTTCGCGCAGCTGCTGCTGGAAGCGCGCCAACCGTCCCTGTGCGGTATCGGCCAGGGCCACCATCACCGGCATGCGGGTGGCGCTGGCCTCGGACAACAGGTTCACCGAATCGGGCGACACCACCACCCGGTTGGCCCAGCCGAGCAGGCCGGCATACGGGTTCACGCCATCGCCGCCATCGCCCCAGATCACATGCGGCAGATCGGCGAACTTCGCGCGCAGGATCTCGGCCAATGCTGGCGGCGTGCGCCGCGACGTCGTCGCCAGCAGGCTGCCGCCCTCGCTGCGGATCTGTTCGGCCAACGCCTGGAACACATGCACCATCGCGGTTTCGTCCCACGGCGCCAGCGGCGTCGGGCCGCCCACCAGCAGCGCGGTGCGCGGGCCGGGCAGGGTGCTGAAGCTGGCGAACGCAGCGCGGCCCCAGGCCAGCCAGTCATCGTCCACCGGGTTCAGGCTGCCGATCAGGGTCAGCACGTTGCTGCCGCGCAGGGCGTCATGTTCGGGCACCACCACCACATCCCAGTGACGCGAGCCGATGCGCGGGTCGAGGATCTGCACTACCTGGCTGCCGCGCGCGCGCAGCACGCGAAGCGCACCGGCGGCCTGGCGGCCACAGCCGATCGCCAGCACGGGCGCCTCTGCAGCGAGTGACGCGAACGCCTCGCCGTAGCCTTTCACATCACCGGGCAAGCGCCGCGGTGCCAGCCAGCGCCATGGCGCCCGTGGTTGCAGGATCAGGGGGCGGTGGGTGCCTTGGCGCAGCGCCGAGGCCAGCGCGACCGCCTGCCGGACATTGCCGGCACGGCCGTCGGTGACCGTCCAAGGCGCGCTCGATCGTTTCACCATTGGCATTAATTCGTTTCAGCCCTGCTGGGTGTTGCAACAGTCGCGACACTCTACACTGCGGATCGACGTTTCGCCCCGCGCCGCCCGCGGGCACTGACCTTAGCCGCCCTGGAGATCCACCGATGTCCCACGCGCTCGACGCTGCTGCACTGGACCAGTTGTTCCGCACTGCCCGTACCCAGAATGCCTTCCTCGACAAGCCGGTCGAAGACGCCCAGCTGCACGCCCTGTACGACCTGCTGAAGTGGGGCCCGACCGCCGCCAACGGCAGCCCGGCGCGCTTCGTGTTCGTGAAGTCGGCCGAAGCCAAGGCCAAGCTGGCCCCGGCCCTGTCCGAAGGCAACCACAACAAGACCCTGGCTGCCCCGGTCACCGTCATCGTGGCCTTCGACCAGGACTTCCACGAGAAGCTGCCGTACCTGTTCCCGCACACCGACGCCAAGGCCTGGTTCGACGGCCCGCGCGAAGGCCGCCATGAAGGCGCGTTCCGCAACGGCAGCCTGCAGGGCGCTTACCTGATCCTGGCCGCACGCGCGCTGGGCCTGGATGCCGGCCCGATGTCCGGCTTCGACAACGCCAAGGTCGACGAAGCCTTCTTCGCCGGCACCAGCATCAAGTCGAATTTCCTGGTCAACCTGGGGTACGGTGACGATTCGGGCCTGTTCCCCCGTCTGCCGCGTCTGTCCTTCGACGAAGCGGCGCGCATCGCGTAAGTCGCTGTATCGGTTTCGGGCCCGCCCGCCGTGGCGGGCCATTGCTGCACTGTGTTCCCACCCTACGATCCGGAGAGTTCCTGAGATGAGCGCCACCCGTAAACTGCTGCTGCCGCTGGCCCTGACCCTGGCCATCGCCGCCTGCTCCAAGCCGGCCGACACCGCCGCCCCGGCGGCCGATGCTGCTGCCCCGGCCGCCACCGAACAGGCTGCCACCACCCCGGCCGCCGATGCCGCTGCTGCCGCCCCGGCTGCTGCCGCCATCACCATCGCCTCGGGCACCTACAAGCTCGACCCGACCCACACCGACGTGCTGGCGCAGTGGAGCCACTTCGGCTTCTCCAACCCGAGCGCACACTTCGGCAACGCGGAAGGCACTCTGGTGTACGACGCCACCGACGTCACCAAGTCCACCGTGGAAGTGAAGCTGCCGCTGAGCGGCCTGAACAGCTTCACCGCCAAGTTCGACGAGCACCTGAAGAGCGCCGATTTCTTCGACGCTGCCAAGTTCCCGGCTGCCAGCTTCAAGAGCACCAAGGTCGAATCGGCCGGCACCAACAAGCTGACCGTCACCGGCGACCTGACCATCAAGGACATCACCAAGCCGGTAACCCTGGACGTCACCGTCAACGGCGGCGGCGAGCACCCGATGGCCAAGGTTCCGGCCGCCGGCTTCGATGCCACCACCACGATCAAGCGCAGCGATTTCGGCGTCGGCGCCTACGCCCCGAACGTCAGCGATGAAGTGAAGATCCGCATCACCACCGAAGCCACCGGCGAGAAGCCGGCGGCTTGATCCCTCCCGCTCACTCGTCGTGAGAAGGCAGAAGGCCCGCTGAAAAGCGGGCCTTCTTTTTTGGCAGCGTCCTGGACGGGTCGCTCGATTGCCTGATTGGCCGATTGCCGAATCACCGGGTGGCCCGATCGTCTGGTAGTGCCGGCCGCTGGCCGGCAACCGCATGCATCCAACTACACCGAGGTTGCCCGTCTGCGCCGCCTGCGCTACTACCTGGCGGGCGATCAGCGCGGCCTGCTTGGTCGTTGCCTGCTGCTTGCGCAGCTGCACGATATGCACCGACGGGCGACCCACCGGCGCGTACTTCTGGTCGCGGCGCAGGATGTCGGCCACCTGTGCCACTTCGTGTTCGGCCTGCAGGTAGCGGTGCTGTGCCTCGACCAGCTCACGCAGCGGTGCGCGCGCCGCAGCCGGGTCGGCGAAGGCAGACAGCGCTGCGTCGCAGGCGGTGTCATCGGCCAGGCGGGTACGCAGCGTGTCCACGCCGCTCAGGGTCAGTTTGCCCACGTGGGGCCTCGTTGGTGCAGGAAAGGAGCGCGATTGTCGCATGGGGTCGCGGTTACCATGGCGGCCGCACTGAACCACGGAAGGCAACACCATGCAGGAAGCGCAGTACTGGCTTGGCGAATTCTGGACCGGCCTGAGCGTGCTCGATCTGATCGGCGGCAGCGTGCTGGGCACGCTGTTGGGGCTGGCGCTGGGCATCTTCGCCTGGCGCGGGCTGCATCGACGCGGTTGGTTGCGGCGGCAGCGGCGTTGGCACCACGGGCTGCTGGCCTCGTATGTGGTGCTGCTGCCGTTGCTGGTCGCGTTCTTCGGCCTGCAGCTGGGCTTTACTGCCGGCGCGCACCGCGCGCTGTTCAAGCAGCTCGACCACTTCCAGCCGCACCTGCAGACGATGGTGGAAGGGTGGAGCAGTGGCTTCACCGCCTCGCTGGAAGACGAACGCATGCGTGCCGCGCTGCAGAGCCAGGGCACCGTGGGTGACGTTGCCGATTCGCTTGCTGCGATCTACCTGCGCGAGCATCCACTGCCAAGCGTGGAGCGGCTCGGTAACGGCCCGATGGCGCGCGGCGTGGGCTGGGTGATCGGCAAGGTGCGCGCCGGGTTGCTGCGCGCGATGGTGGAAGACACGCTGATCGACAAGGCCGGCACTGTGGGCCTGGAGCCGAAGATGGTGCGTGAGGCGCTGACCATGCGCATGGATGAGCTGTTGCATACGCGTGGCGTGCTGCGGCTGGTGAAGGCGCAGATCAACGGCATGATGCCGGGCGTGTATCTGGGGTTGCTGCTGCCGCTGGCGATCATCGCGCTGCTGCTGGCGCTGGAGATCTGGGCCGCGCATCGGTTCGGGTGGAAGAGTGGGGCTGCGCCCCGGTTGGTAGTGCCGGCCGCTGGCCGGCAGTTGCAGGATGCAGCCGAAGGGTCATGAGGTTGCCGGCCAGCGGCCGGCACTACCCGTAGAAGAGCGTGCGGACCAACGGTCCGCACCTACCGTTTTGCGGTCAATCGCCGTCCTGTTCGTCCGGGTGCGCCTTCCAGTAACCGGTCGAGCGGATCCAGTCGCGCGGCACGCCCAGGTGCCCTTCAATGAACTTGCGCATCATCCGTGCGCGGCGCGATTCGGTGGCGATCCAGTAGAACGCATCGCCGTCCGGGGCCTCGAAATCGGTCAGCATGTCTTCCAGCAGCGTGCTGCTGGTCGCCGGGAAGCCATTGCGCTCCAGCCAGTGGATGCGCACGTTCTCGTACTGCGGCAGGTCCTGGCGCTCGTCCTCGTCGGCCACTTCGATGTACGCCTGCACCTGCGCGCCCTCGGGCAGCACGTCCAGCCAGCGGGCGATGGCCGGCAGTGCGGTTTCATCGCCAATCAGCACATAGGCGTCGTAGCTGTCGGCCACCACGAACGAACCGCGCGGACCGCCGATCACCAGCGTGTCGCCGGCCTGTGCGCGCTCGGCCCACGGCCCGGCAATGCCCTGGTCGTGCAGCACGAAGTCGATGGCCAGTTCGCCGGCTTCGTGGTCCCACCAGCGCGGGGTGTAGTCGCGTGCCGGCGACGGCTGCTTGCCTTCCGGATAGCTGCGGCCTTCGGCGGTCAGCACCGGCAGCACCATCTCGCCGCTGGCGTTGGGGAAGAACAGCTTGATGTGGTCGTCGGCGCCGGGCGAATCGAAGCCGGCCAGGTCGTCGCCGCCCAGCACGATGCGGCGCATGTGCGGGGTGACGGTCTCGGTGCGCAGCACCGTCAGTTCACGGAAGCGCACATCCAGGCGCAGGCGCGAGTTGTGATGTTCGGTCATGGGGGTACCTGTCAGAAGGTCGCGCGGGGGCGCGCGGCATGAGGGGAGACCTGGCTGGATTCAGTCTGGCTGGGTCGTTGAAAAGGGAGAGGACACGTTGCTGGCCTGGCCATTCATCAGCGCCGACGCGTGCGACAGCAGCGCGGCCACCTGCTCGGCTTCGCCGTCGGCCCAGCGCCCGTGGTGGTGCACCAGCGCCAGCTTGAACTCGCGCAGCGCAGCGGCCAGCGGCGCCGGCAACGAGGCCTTGGTGATCTCGCGGGCGCGGTCGAACGCGCGTCGCTGCGCCAACCGCACCTGGGTGCGCTGCACCTTCAGCTCGAACTCGCCGGCAGTGGTGATGCGGAACACACGGCGGCCGTCCACCTCTTCCGACGCCACCCAGCCGGCCTGCTCGAAGCTGGCCAGCAGCGGGTACATGGTGCCCGCGCTGGGGGTGTAGGCCTGCATGAACATGGTGCTGATGTGCTGCATCAACTCGTAGCCGTGGCGCGGCTGCTCGCCGATCAGTGCCAGCACCAGCAGGCGCAGGTCGCCACGGCTGAGCACGCGCGGCTGGCCGTTGCGGCGGGGTACCGCGGCATCGTCGGTGCGGTTCCTGGGGGAGGGGGATCGGCCCATTTCGATATATCGGTAACGTGTGCCGCAAACGATATATCGATAAGCCGGGCCCGACAAGCATGGTTTCGGCCACAACGCTTGCCAGATCGGGCCACGCAGCCAGGTACCGCAAGGGATCAGGGCAGGGTTGCGTGGGGCGCAAGCCACCGTTGCGCGGCCCGACATCCGTATCGGGCCACGCAACGGCGCTGCGGGTTTTCGCCCCGGGCGGGGCGCAGCAGACGAGCGGCGAACCGCGGGAAGGGGCCTGCTCGCCGCCAACCGTGCGCAGTGGCCCCGTCCGCGTCGAGAGGCGCGCGCGACACGTTGTCGCGGGTTCAGCGGCAGCCCGTCAGACAACGCCGACACGGCGCCGGGCTTGCCCCACAACGGTCATCCGCAGCAGTAACACTGCGTCCTGCGCATGGGCGCAGCAGGCCGCAGGCGACAGCTGGCGCAGCCCTTGCAGGCAGCCATAGCGGCCTGCAGCAGTGCTTTGTCCCGCCGGTGGACGTCCCGGGACATGCCGTGCAGACATGGGTGGCATGCCTCCATACGCCAGCGTAGCCAAGTGACGAAAGCCCTTGGTGCGCTACACTTTGCGGTCTAGAAATCTATCAACAGTCGCGCGCGTGCGTGCGGTAATGGGAGCGCTAATGAACTGGTTGAACGAGGTGCTGAACAACGACCCGAATCCTGTGGAAACCCAGGAGTGGATCGAGTCGTTGAAGGCCGTTATTGATGTCGAGGGCCCCGAGCGCGCGCATCAGCTGCTGGAAGGCATGGTGGAACTGACCCGTCGTTCGGGTGCCTATCTGCCGTTCTCTCCCACTACCGAATACGTCAACACCATCGAGCCGCAGCTGGAGGCCAAGAGCCCGGGCAACGCCGAACTGGAATGGCGCATCCGTTCGATCATCCGCTGGAACGCGATGGCCACCGTGGTGCGCGCCAACCGCAAGCCGGGTGACCTGGGCGGCCACATCGCCTCGTTCGCCTCCGGTGCAACGCTGTACGACGTGGGCTTCAACCACTTCTGGCGCGCCCCCAGCGAAAACCATCCGGGCGACCTGCTGTTCATCCAGGGCCACAGCGCCCCGGGCATCTACGCGCGTTCCTTCCTGGAAGGCCGCATCAGCGAAGAGCAGCTGGACAAGTTCCGCATGGAAGTGGACGGCGGCGGCCTGTCGTCGTACCCGCACCCGTGGCTGATGCCGGAGTACTGGCAGACCCCGACCGTGTCGATGGGCCTGGGCCCGCTGGCCGCCATCTACCAGGCGCAGTTCATGCGCTACCTGGAAAACCGTGGCCTGATCGAGAAGTCCGACCGCAAGGTGTGGTGCTTCATCGGCGACGGCGAGAGCGACGAGCCGGAAACCCTGGGTGCCATCGCGCTGGCCGGCCGTGAAGGCCTGGACAACCTGATCTTCGTGGTGAACTGCAACCTGCAGCGCCTGGACGGCCCGGTGCGCGGCAACGGCAAGATCATCCAGGAACTGGAAGGCGTGTTCCGTGGCGGCGGCTGGAATGTCATCAAGCTGCTGTGGGGCGGTTACTGGGATGCCCTGCTGGCCAAGGACACCAATGGCGTCCTGAAGAAGCTGATGATGGAAACCGTCGACGGCGAATACCAGAACTGCAAGGCCTTCGGCGGCGCGTATACGCGCGAGCATTTCTTCGGCAAGTACCCGGAAACCGCTGCGATGGTGGCCGGTCTTTCCGACGACGACATCTGGCGCCTGAACCGTGGTGGCCACGACCCGCACAAGGTGTACGCCGCCTATCACCAGGCCGTGAACACCAAGGGCATGCCGACCGTCATCCTGGCCAAGACCGTGAAGGGTTACGGCATGGGCAGCGCCGGTGAGGCACTGAACCCGACCCACCAGACCAAGAAGCTGGACGACGAAGCGGTGCGCCACTTCCGCGACCGCTTCAACATTCCGGTAACCGACGCGCAGCTGGCCGACGGCCAGGTGCCGTTCTACCACCCGGGCCCGGATTCGCCGGAAGTGCAGTACCTGCAGGAGCGCCGTGCGTCGCTGGGTGGTTACCTGCCGCAGCGCCGCCGCAAGGCCGAAAAGAGCTTCAATGCACCGAAGCTGGAAAGCTACGAGCGCCTGCTGAAGAGCAGCGGCGAGCGCAGCTACTCCACCACCATGGCCTTCGTGCAGAGCCTGAACATCACCCTGCGCGACAAGGAACTGGGCCCGCACATCGTGCCGATCGTGGCCGACGAAGCCCGTACCTTCGGTATGGAAGGCCTGTTCCGCCAGATCGGCATCTACGCGCCGTTCGGCCAGAAGTACAAGCCGGTCGACGCCGACCAGCTGATGTTCTACCGCGAAGACCAGAGCGGCCAGGTGCTGCAGCAGGGCATCAGCGAGCCGGGCGCGATCAGCTCGTGGATGGCCGCCGGTACCAGCTACTCGGTCAGCAACGTGCCGATGCTGCCGTTCTACATCTACTACTCGATGTTCGGCTTCCAGCGCGTGGGCGACATCGCCTGGCAGGCTGCCGACATGCGCACCCGCGGCTTCCTGCTGGGTGGTACCGCCGGCCGCACCACGCTGAACGGTGAAGGCCTGCAGCACGAAGATGGCTTCAGCCATCTGGTGGCCGGTGGCATTCCGAACGTGCGTAGCTACGACCCGACCTTCGGCTTCGAAGTGACGGTGATCCTGCAGCACGGCACCAAGGCGATGATGGAAGATCAGATTGACGAGTACTACTACGTCACCCTGATGAACGAGAACTACACCCACCCGGAAATGCCGGAAGGCGCGGCCGAAGGCATCGTCAAGGGCATGTACCTGCTGACCGACGCCGGCAAGCCGAAGAAGGGCGAGCTGCGCGTGCAGCTGCTGGGTTCGGGCACCATCCTGCGCGAAGCCATTGCCGCGGCCGAGCTGCTGGACAAGGACTTCGGCGTGACCGCCGACATCTGGAGCTGCCCGAGCTTCAACGAACTGCGTCGCGATGGTTTCGACGTGGAACGTGCCAACCGCCTGCATCCGGAAGGTGAGCAGCGCAAGGCGTATGTGACCGAGCTGCTGGAAGGCCGCCAGGGCCCGGCGATTGCCGCCACCGACTACGTGCGTGCGTATGCGGACCAGATCCGCGCGTTCGTGCCGATGTCGTACACCGTGCTGGGTACGGATGGGTTTGGTCGTTCGGATACGCGTGCGAACCTGCGTCGGTTCTTTGAAGTTGACCGGTACTACATCGCGCATGCCGCGATTGCGGCGCTGGCGAAGGACGGGAAGATGACCGCGAAGGATGTGGCCCGGGCGATCAAGCAGTACAAGATTGATCCGGAGAAGGCTAACCCTGTTGGGGTTTGATCTGGTCAATTAATTGACGCGAAAAAGGGCGGCCATTGGCCGCCCTTTTTTTTGCGAAGATTGTGCGGATTACCACATTGTTCCTGATAGGCTCAGCCACGACAGCGTCTATTGATCATCTACAAAAGGAGCAAGGCAATGAGGGTTGCGTCATTTTCAGCCAGTCAAGTTCATGGGTACATGGATTTTGACTTAACATTTAATCTGAATCCGACAATTCTCGTTGGTCCAAATGGAAGCGGAAAAACGACTGCTATCCGCCTAATTAAGGCATTGCTTGAGCCATCTCTGGCTGACCTGTTGGCGATTTCATTTACGGAAGCTAGCCTGCTTTTGAGTGAGGGGGCTCGTGAAGTGACTATCAGTGCGAGGAAGAGTTCGGATGCGCTAATGGTCAGCTGTTCCGATGCATCTGGCGTGCTGGAAATTTCTTCAATACTTCTCGACGAAATGGGGGTGGACGCATTTGATGCTGAGAGGCTGCGCGAGGCATCTCGAGTCTTGAGGGTTAAGTATTCTGAAAATCGCACCTTCAAAGCGATCAGCAGATTGGAGCCGCCTATGTTTCTCGGCTTGAATCGGCTTAGCGAATCCAATTTAGATGGTGAAACCAGCGTCCGGCGTTACGATAGGGTATATGGGCAGCAAAACCAGAAGTCTCGAGTGGTACGCGGCGCGCGAGATTCTTTGGGGGTCAGTATATGGGAGATGCAGTCTCTTGTTACAACTGCTTTCAAAAGAGTAAGAAGTTTAAAGGATGCGCAGTCGGAGCGGCTCAGAAAGAAACTACTTCTTACCGGATTCAAATACGAAGGTGTTGTTGGAGCAAATTCATACATGGATCCTCCAACGCTGATGCAATTATCTAGCCAAAGATCGGATATCGTAGCCGCCCTCCGAGAGATCGGTGTGGACGAGGCAGACATCAAAAGAGAGATTGATCCCTTCTTTCAGCGGGTTGCTGAGCTCTCCGATAAGGTCAGAAGAAATAACTCGCCAGGTGATGATGACTATGACGTTGAAGTAACTATTGAATGGCTTCTAAATAGGGCGGCTCTAAGACGGCTCACCGAGTTGACTGCCAGTGTTCAGGAGTTTAATGCCAAGAGCGAACAGTTTTTGAGTAGGTTTCAGTCCTTTGTTGAATGTATAAATAGATTTTTCGTTGATTCGGGTAAGTGCATTGAAGTTGACTCCGTCGGATCGCTCAAAGTATTTCGTCCGGATGAGACGGAGGTCCCCCTAGACGCTCTAAGCTCTGGTGAGCGGCAGTTGCTCGTGATGTTTGGGCATATCTATTTCAATTCATTCGGGAATAGATCAAATGCATTTGTTATCGATGAGCCCGAGTTGTCCTTACATCTGCGCTGGCAGGAGATACTGGTCGACGAGATGCTGGCGAGTAACTCGCGGGCGCAGTTCATAATCGCCACTCATTCGCCAGAGATTGTAGGGGATCTAGTGAGGAATTGCGTGGAGGTTCGCAGGTGATCGAGCGCAGTGAATCCTCCCGGTATGCGAAGCATGTTTTCTTTTCGAAATTCAACGATGTTGATATATTTATCGAAGATACCGCTATAGAGTCCAAAAAAATATATGTAGAACTCCTGACTAGGGCTCTTGGGGGAGGGATTAAGATATCGCAAGTATTTCCAATAGGCTCTAAGTCAAAGGTGATATCTAAATGCAGGGAGGATCAGGGGGAGCGTGCTCGCAAGGCGGTATATATAGTGGATGGAGATTTTGATGTCCTGTGCTCAGTGGATCATCCTGGATTCAAGAGGCTCTATAGGCTCGATAGATACTCGATAGAAAATTATTTGCTGGACGAAAATGCTCTGCTAAAAATTCTTGATGAAGAGGTTCTGGATCGAGACGAGCGTCAGATAGGTGCTCTTTTGGAATATCATTCATGGATGAGCAAGTTGGCTACATCTATTCGTCGTTTGACCGTGGCCGCGGCGGTTGGGAAGAGACGATCGTGTGGGGTTCCTGTTGTGAACTTCCCGATATCCGAAATATGTAGTACGGAATGTGGTTCGGTGGATGATGCGAAGATTGAAGCCAGAATTGATCGAATAAGACGAGGTGTCGAGGCGAGATGTGAGATGGGCGAATTTGATCGAGATTGTTGTGATATTGAGAATAACTTCCCGGCCAATGATCCGCTCTCATGGGTGCTGAGGCACACTCCTGGAAAGACTATTCTCTTTCCACTGCTCCGTCGCAGGCTTCGTCACCTTTTTAATTTCTCGCATAATGATGCTTCGTTTAGGCTTCGCCTCGCAAAGAAGGCTGACGCTCGTAGTTTGTCTGGTATAAGTGAATGCGTGGAGTAAAGTCCGATCACATCGTTAGCCTTGTTTTGCGAAGGTGGTGACTGGATTTTTCGCCGCCGGCTATCTTACAAGTTTGTGCTCTCTATATTTTCTATAAGATTTAATATTTATTATATCTTGGTGCGATATTCTGGGGGTGTAGTAAGTAGCTTTACTTCTGTGTGAGCTCTTCTGTATTATGATTACTGCAATCGTTCATGTTTATTAATGTGTCACTGGGGTCTGCCAATACGCGGCGACTTGCGCAGTCCGGATCCGCCCGATTGTCCTGGCAGTAGATGGGAATTATCCCAAGTTGTTCGCGAGCATCCAGAGCGGCGAGAAGGATTCGAAGCGCGAACGAAGGCTTGACACGGATCCATTTGAGATGGATCCAGACACAGCAAGAGAAGGCAGGAACACCCCTGCCTTCTTTGTATCGCCTCGAAGTGTGCTGGTTGCGACATCCGAAGGTACTATCCCGTCTCGGAGGCCAATAGGCCACATCAATTAGATGAGACAGGGGGAAGCAGGGATGGCGTACTGGTGGGTGAACCAGAAGCAGACGTTTGATCGAGCGGTTAAGGCTGGCTACTTGTGGTCGCCGAAGACCAACGTAAAGGGGAAAAGGAGTCCCTTCTATGAGCACATGACCCAAGTACGGCCCGGTGATGTCGTCTTTGCGTTCGCCAAAGCCAAAATCAAGGCCATCGCTATCGTCAATGGCGCGCACTACGCGAAAGATCGCCCTGAGGACTTCAAGAAGAAGGACAACGAATGGCGCAAAGACGGCTGGGCCGTTCCAGTGGACTATCAGCTGGTGGATGCGCCGCTGAAGGTGAGCGATCACATGGCGCAGATTGGGCCGCGTCTTCCTGCAAAGTACTCGCCGCTGAAGCCAAACGGCAAGGCCAATCAGGCCTACTTGTTCCCAGTCCCTGAGGCGATGGCTACCGAGCTGCTGAGGCTGCTCAATGTTGACACTGATGACCTAGGCGATTGGCAAGACGAGGCGCCGGTCAAGGAAATCAAGGAAGACAAGAACCTTGGCGAAACGGAGAAGGCCCAGCTGATCAAGGCCAGAGCGGGGCAGGGCATCTACCGAAAGAACGTCAGCGACATTGAGAAGGGCTGCCGCGTCACCGGCACGGATGATGCCAAATTCCTGATCGCTAGCCACATCAAGCCTTGGGCGAAGAGCACCAATAAGGAGCGCCTTGATGGCAGTAATGGACTGATGTTAGCTCCCCATATCGATCGACTTTTCGACCGTGGATACATCTCGTTTGAGGATGATGGGGGGCTAATTTTGAGCAAGAAGTTGCCCGATGCGGTGCGGTTGAAGTGGGATGTGGCGCAGAAGATTCCGCGCGTTGCGTTCTCCGCAGCGCAGGCCCAGTACCTGAACTACCATCGGAATTTGCTGTTGCGTAAATAGGCAAGGATCGCCGAGCGCAGGCATCCCCTTAATCGGGGATGCTCCGCCGAACACGGAAAGGTCGAAGGCCAACCACAGACTGAAATGCTCATAGCACCGGTACTTGGGCGGATCTGGATGGCGGTGGAGATAGGCTGAGGCTTCGTCCTCGGCGCGCAACCGATGAGTGCCATGCCTCCAGATCCGGTCCTGTCCGCACCTGCCAACGCTGCTCGAGCTGGACCAGATCCGGAACCTGCTCCCGGGCTTCGCCAAAAATGACCACAAGCAAATGCGTTGAGGAATTGTCCGCCAGCATTACCGGTTGGCCGTGGGCTTGAAGCTCAAAGAACCTCTGACCGTCAGTTATTGAACTCACTTCCAACCCAGCACTGCGCGACCCCGCAAACATCTCGGCCTCTTCCAGCATGAGCCCAAACTCAGCATCGGTCAGGCTGCGATAGGCCTTCAGCTCTAGTGGCGCGTTGGGCACATACCTATCCTCGATCACCAGGCCCAGCAGCACGTTCGCCACGATGGCAAATGCGAGCGGCACTCTCATCGGCGGCGTTTCAGCAGCGCAAACCAAGTGGACCGCACGCATGATTGCGTACCAGGCGGCAGGGCAGCCACTACTCCCGCACCCGCAACCGCTCAATCACCTGCGCAGTCAACCCAACACACGCCATCATCAGCCCCTCCATCACCCGGTCCCCCAGGTCCTCCTCAGGCTCACCGTTCTGCCGCGTGCGCTCCGCGGCCAACAGCACCTCCTGCACCACGCGCAGCCCGGCCAGCGCGCAGTCCGCATCCGCCAGTTGAAGACAACGCCCAGGCAGTTGATGCCGCTCCGGCCAAGACTGGCCATCCGCAGCAGCACCGGTTCCGATGCGGCGCAGCGTGGCAACGAAGGTGTTGGGATCGGCAGACGGTTCGCGCTCGACTTCGGTGTTGGCTGGGTCGTGCTGCGCGTGGAGAGAGCGGAATTCCGATGCGTTCATGGCAATGCTCCGTACAGGACAGATAGCAGCGCCACCAGATAAAGGCGGCGGACGATGCGTGGTTCGAAAGCCGGACAGTAACCAAGCCGGTGGGTCCGAAGACCCCCACGCACCGCCCGCCATGGAACGCGAACGGATTGCCAGCCGGCGCCACGCAAAGGTGACGCCGGCTGACAAGCGTAAAACACATGGTTACTGAACGGGCTTTCGACACCCGTGCCACCCGTTTTCGGTGGCACGCAAAGAGATACCCGCACAGCTGCCAAATGCCAAGAAACTGCAGAACTGACGATTGCCAGTCCTGACGCTTTCGGCATTGTCGCACACGGTGTTAAGCCGGCAAGCGATTGCGCCGCAACGGTCTTGAAGGGCTTGGCGCTATTGGCCCCAAGCACAGGATGCCTACAGCCAGGCCTACGGCGTAGGACCAATTACGACAGATTGGAGCAGCAGTTCAGCCGGGCTGCGCCTCGGCCGTGGGCACGAAGGTCATACGGACCCGAACCCGCGCATGCAGCGCGACGCCTTCAACCACGACAGGTTCGAAGCGCCACTGGTCTACTGCGGTAAAGGCCGCACGATCAATCTCCCGCAGTCCGCTGGACCGCGCCACCATTACGTTGGAAACGTGGCCCAGCTCATCCAGTTGAGCAACCAACAGCACCTCCATGGGAACCTGCAGCAAGGTATCGGGCGGCGTGGCAGGGGCCGTTGAATACTCAACGGCAGGCGCCTGTTTCAGCTCGAAGGTGGGGTTGTCACCGCGCTCTACGAACACTTCAGTGGAAACCTGCGGATCTGCCGCCATGGCCATGGCAGGTGTAGCGCCCAGCAGCATCAGAGCGAGGTTCAGTGCCAGGGCGGCGTTCAAACGGGGCATACGTGGTTTCCATTCCGGTGCGCTGCCAGCATAGCGGCCATGCCCTGGCATCGCTTGCCTTGAATGCCGGGGTGCGGGACTGCTGCGTGGTTCACACAGGCACGCGCGGTCGTGGCCACAGTGCATCGTCGCGCTCCAGGTCGTAGTCGCTGCCGAAGGCCAGTGCTGCTTCGCGTGGTGGGAGGTCTGTGTAGCAGCGCAGCAGGTGCTCATCCATGCCGGCATCGCGGTGGTCGATGGCGAACAGGTGGAGGAGCTCTTTGTCGAGGGCTTCGAGCCATGCGGGGTCGATCTTGGTCATGGTGATCCTCCAGTGGGGAGGGGAGAATGGCTGAAGTGCGTCTCAACACATGGGATGTGAATTCGACTTACTGCGGGCTCGGCGGTGCCCGTCCGCTCTGTAGTGACAGTCGTCGTAGATTGCTTTTAGGCCTGGGTGTATAAGAAAGCCTGGTGAAAACACACCTATCAATCAAAGCTCACGCGAGGACGGACGATGCTGCGACTGGGACGACGGATGCTGGGAGCAGGCGCATGCTTGACTTTTCTTCTGCTGAGCGCTTGCCAGGCACAGACTTCCCCGCCGCGATCTGAGGCTTCTTCAAGTGCTGCACAAAACAATGTGCCGCTTGTCAGGCCGCTTACTCTGACGTCAATGGCCGAGCCAATGGTCGTAGAGTTCAATCTGGAGCCACCCGGTAGAAACGCAACGCCAACGCTCCTGGTTGCCGTCCGCGTAAGTGGGGAAGATGGTGCCGTAGCGCAGGAGCGGGCCTTGATGATTCGAGGGGCTGGTCTGCCTGCACGCGTGCACCTTACTCAGCTCGGGGAAATGAGTGAGGCAAGTGCTCCACTCGTCCGTGTTGAGCAGCAGCCAGGAACGGCTGCCACTCTCGTGCCGATCAACGCTGATGGGCGCGTTTCAACGGTCTGGCTTGATGACGTGGACGACACCTCACTTGAAGCGGCAGGTTTGTCCAATCCGCAGGGGCACTACAAGCAACTGGCGATGGCGTGGGGCCAGAACCTCTCTCCGGGCAGGTACCGCCTGAGCGTGGAGTTACTTGACCCACCCGTGCATCTCGCGCCGATCCCGGCAGAGTTGCTTGTCGCCTACAAGCACAAGTCGAAATAGGAGCGTTTCATGGACGAACGATATCGCGTGACAATTTACGTTGCGGCGCCAGGAACCCCGCTGTTGGAGGGCGGAACATCTACCGCAGGCCACGTCTATTACACAGTGGGTAATGGCCGTGAGAGCATCAGCTATGGCTTTGCGCCGAAGGAGCACGGGGCGACGACCGGCCCCGGCAAGGTTTACGACTCTGACGCGCGGGAGTACCAGAATCCCTTCTACCAACGAACGCTCGAAATCTCGAAAGATCAGTACGAAAAGCTCAAGGAATTTGGTGCCGCGCCGGACAAGCATGGGTTCAATACGGAGTATCACGGGCTCAACAACAGCTGCATTGATTTCACTTGGGGCGCGCTGAATCACGCGGGACTCCATCGCACCAATGCGCTTTTCATGCAGGACAAGGATTTCCAAGGTGGACTCAAGCCGCTCACCAATGTCGAGTACATCCGCAGCATCCGCGCACCGTTTCCCGATAGTGAGTTGAACATCGAGCATTACAACAAGATGCCGGACCGAACCCTGAAGCAACGCCTCATCAGCGATGAGCAATTGCCAGGCAACGATCGCGAGATGCTCGACACCATCCGCAAGGGCATAGCGGGCATTGATGAGAGGCACGGTCGGGCCTACGACGAAACCAGTGAGCGCATCTCGGTGGGGTTGCTGGCCACCGCCAAGGAAAATGGGCTGGAGCGCGTCGATCATGTTGTATTGGGCAGTACGCCCGCTGATGGCTCAGCACAGCGGCTATTCGCCGTGCAGGGCGAGCTCAACGATCCTGCGCATGTGCGAGCCTCTATGACGGCAGAGGAAGCAGCCCGAACGCCAGTGGAGCAGTCGTTCGCCAAGGTAGAGCAGATTTCGCAAAGCCAGCAGGAACGCGCCTTGGCGGCACAGCAGGAGCCCGTGCTGGAGCAGAGCCGGGCACCCATGCAAATGGGCTGACCCGGGCCGAGTACTGCATGGTAGATCACAGTTTCGGGGGCTTCGGCCCCCGTGCTGCTTTTCTCTCCACCTGCCCGCGAACCCACCTATGCGATCATCCGGCCAGGACCGCAGTACCCAACAAGGCTGAGCAGGCATGGAGCAAGCAACACGCTACACGGTAACCCTCTTTCTAGCCGCCCCCGGCACCCCGCTGAACAGCGGCGGCAGCTCACCGCGCGGGCACATGTATTTCCAGACCGCGACAGGCGAAGAAGCACACAGCTATGGCTTCGCACCGCTGCGTCTGCCGCCCGATGAGGCCGCTGCCGGTGTGCAGTACGCCGAGGTCGTACACGACGATGCCGATGAGCACCGCGACCCGTACTACAGCCGCACCCTGGAAATCAGCGAAGAGCACTACGGCTGCCTGCGCGATTTCGCCGAGGAGCCGGCCGAGTTCGGCTTCGATGTCGATCGCCCGGCCACCATCAACCGCTGCAGCGATTTCGTCTGGGCCGCGCTGCACTATGCCGGCCTGCATTCGCAGCCGGCACCGCTGGACGGCGGCAGCAACCTGGGCGAGTTCGCGGTGCTGTTCAACCTGCCGGAAATCCAGTGCATCGCTGCGCCATTCCCGGCCAGCGAGCTGAATGGCGAACAGCACCACCCGATGCCCGAACGTGAGGCCGAGCTGCACCGCGAAGGCGGTCGCCCGAGCGACGAGCCGCCGCCCAGCCCGATGGAAGTGGCCGGCACGCTGCTGGACCCCTCGCACCCGGACCACCGGCTGTTCGCGCAGCTGATCCAGAAGGTGGCCGAGCTGGACGCCGCACACGGGCGCACCTTCGACGACACCAGCCAGCGCATCAGCGCCAGCCTGCTGGTGTTGGCCAAGCAGAACAACCTGTCGCGCGTGGACCACGTGCTGCTCAGCCGGCCTACCAAGAGCAGTCACGAGGCGGAGAGCATCTTCATCGTGCAGGGCGACCGCGATGATCCGGGGCATCGCCGCGCGAGCATCGCTACGGAGGTGGCGGCACAGACCGATGTGGCTGATTCGCTACGGCTGAAGGAGCAGTGATGCGGGCCGTGCGTGCAGTTGTTGCGTCGGTGGTACTCGCCTTGCTGGTGGGCTGCGGCAGTACTTCGTCACCTGAAGCCCCGAAGCTGTTGACCCGGGCCGAGGCCGACGCACGAACCGTGGTGCCGTTCACGCGAGGCGTGCGGTTGGACAAGGCGGGGCGCATCGTGGACGTGACCTTTGACTTGCCGCCTGCAGTACCTCCCGCGATTCCAAGTCTGAAGATCGGGTTCCGCCTGCAAGCGCAGGAGGTCAAGCCGCTGCTTGCCGAGGCCGAGCGGATAAGGGACGTCGGTGTCCCCGCGCGCGTTCGTCTGGAGCGCCTGGACGGCGACCACGCTACATCGGTGCGACTGATGACCACGGCCCCGGGAGGCCGCAGCATGGAGCCTCTTCCGCCTGACGGCCACGTCGGCAAGTTGGTTCAGGGGAAAGTTGAAAGCGGGATGCTGATTGAGGCTGGACTGTACTCGCAGGATGTTTCCTACCACATGCTGCAACTGGCCGATGCGGGCCTGCTGGATGCCGGCAGATACCATTTGACCGTGGACCTGCTGGAGGATCGACCCCAGCTCAATGACATATCGGCCGAGCTTATTGTCGGCTTCCAACTACTGGGAAAATGAGAGATGCAGAAGGACGCTGCAGAGCGTTTCACCGTCACGATCCATGTGGCTGCTCCGGGAACGCCTCGCTGGGGCGAAAGGGATTCCGTGCCAGTACGGCTCGAGAACTCGTCCGTGGGGCACATGTTCCTCACGATCGATGATGGCAGCGGACGCGATCCAAAAAGTTACGGATATACGCGCGCGCCCACGCCAACCAACCCGGACGCAGGTGAAGTTGATACCTACGACAATCTGGTCTACAGAAATCCGCGCTACGAGCGCACGATAGAAGTCAGCAGGGAACAGTACGACAAGATCATGGAGTTCGCTGAAGCCCCGGAAAAGCACGGCTTCGACAAGAACAACTACAACCTGGTCACCAATGCCTGCACCGACTTCGCCTGGGGTGCGTTGAACCACGCTGGTCTGCGCCCGGTAGGACTGGCCGGTGAGATCAGGAACTACGAAGGCTCGATCAAGGTGTTGGACAACATACCCGCGATCAACGCTATCCCACAGCAGGTCAAGGACAGCGAGCTGGACAAGGTGAAGTGGAATGACATGCCGACGCAGACCTTCGGTCAGTGGTGGATTTCGCAGAATGGCGAGCGGACGCAGGATGCCCATCCCTTGAGCGGAACCCCCGCCGATCCATCCCACGCCGATCACACTCGCCTCAATCAGCTTCACCAGCAGGTGGCCGACCTCGGAGCCTTCGGCGCCCAGAACGGCAACGTCAGCGCCAGCCTCCTGGCACTCTCCAAGGAGCAGCAGTTCACGCGCGTAGACGATGTGCTGCTCGGCGAGCGCCGTGGCGACGCCGCCCCCAACCTCTTCATCGTGCAGGGCGATCGCAGCGACCCGGCGCATCAGCGCGCCAGTCTGCCGGCAGATGTCGCCGCGCAGACGCCGGTGGCCGCCTCGTTCGAGCGCATCGAGCAACTGGCGCAGGCACAGCCGCAGCGCGATGCCCAGCGTCAACAGGAAGAGCAGCAGCTGGCCCAGACCCACGCCCCGCGCATGGCGTAGGCGCCCAACACCGAACAGCGCGTCCGCCATGCATCCGCAGGCGGACGCCACGGCCCCTACCTGCTACCATTCCCGCGCTACCCAGCCAGCCCACCCCGCGCAGACAGATGCAGGGCCGGGCCGTCGAAGAACGGCCCCGCGAGCCAGGACACCCTCCGTGCCCATTGAAGGACGCTCGCATGATCCGCAATTCCCTTTTCCGTTCGGCCGCGCTGGCCGTCGCCGTGTCGCTGAGCCTCGGTGCTCCGACCGCCTTCGCCGCCGAAGCCGCCGCCGCCACCAGCCCCGCCATCGCCGTGCAGCGCCAGGCCATCGCCCAGGGCCTGTACGAGCTGGCTTACAGCCCCAAGCAGAACGCCGTGTTCGTTGCCTCGTCCGGTGGCTTCGGTGACAACGCCGGCCCGGCCCAGGTGCTGCGCCTGAACCCGACCACGTTGGCCGTGGAAACCCGCATCCCGCTGGAGCGCAAGGCGTTCGGCGTGGTGCTGGATGACGCCCACAACCGCCTGTACGTGGGCAACACCGTGGACCTGTCGGTAACCGTGGTCGACACCGCACAGAACAAGGCCATCGGCACCGTGCAGCTGATGGAGAAGAAGACCGGCAAGGATGGCAAGGCCGCCTACACCCACGATCTGCGCGAGCTGGTGGTCGACAGCGCCGCCAACCGCCTGTACGTAACCGGCCACAGCAGCCAGCCCGATGTGAGCAGCGTGCTGTTCGTGATCGATACCAACACCCTGAAGGTGATCAACACCATTCCGGGCCTGGGCAACGCCAAGGCGCCGGGCCTGGCGTTGGATGCCGCCAACAAGCGCGTGTACACCAGCAATCTGCTGGCCGATCTGGTGGTGGTCGGCACCGACTCCAACAAGGTCGAAGCCCAGCACAAGATTGCCGCCGAGCAGCCGATGAACATCGCGCTGGACCCGGCCGGCAAGCGCCTGTTCGTGACCGACCAGGGCTCGGAAATGCTGCGGGGTTACCAGGCCAAGAGCAGCGGGCTGGTCAGCAAGCACCCGGGCCAGCGCGTGCTGGTGCTCGACCGCAGCAATGGCAAGGAACTGGCCAGCATCCCGACCGACGCCGGCCCGCTGGGCATCCTGCTGGATGCACCGCGCAAGCGCCTGTACGTGACCAACCGCGAAGCCGGTACGGTGACCGCGTACAACAGCGACAGCTACCAGAAGGTGGCCACCTACGCCGTGCCGACGCACCCGAACAGCCTGGCGCTGGATGCCAGGAACAACGTGCTGTACGTGAGCATCAAGAACGGCGAGAAGGATGCCAAGGGCGCGGAAGAGAGCGTGGCGCGGATCCAGCTGTGATGCGATGACGCTGGGCCACGCCCGGCGTCCTGACGCGTGAAAAAGGCAGGGCTTTTGCCCTGCCTTTTTCTTTGCCCGGTTGCAGTGCCGACCGCCAACCCGCTAGGGTTGAAGCCCATGGCAGGGAGCCAAAGGGTCTGAATCATGCTGTGTATCCACCGCTGGCTGCGCGCCGGCCTGTTGATCATCTTGAGCTCCGTGCTGGGCGCCTGTTCCAGCCGTGATCCTGTTCCACCCGAGCCGCTGGACCTCACGCAGCCGATCGCTGTGGATCAGCCGGGCCAAGAGGTGATTTTCGAGTTCGAGATGAACGGACGCAATTTCACTCCCAGCCGCATTCATGCGTTGGAACTCGAGATGCAACGCCAAAGACCGTACAGCGCGGATGCGCCGGACTTGGAGCGCTTGAACATTCCGTTCGAAGTGGTCCTGCAGCGCTGGACAGGCGGGGCTTGGAAGGATGTGCCTACCTACGACAATTACCAGGCACTAGCACTCAACGCAGGTCAGCCGCTTCCTGCGTGGCATACGTCGGACACTTGGCGCTATGCAATGTTGCGGTCAGGTAGCGGCGGGCAGTACATGCTGAGTGTCGTTGCCTTGCCCCTGCAGAACGACAACCGCTATCGAGTGCAGGTTCGCACCGTCAAAGTGACCCCGGAACTGGGCGAGTATTCGGCCCGTCTTCGCGTCCACGCTGCACGACCCGTTGGTAAGTAGGCTCTATTTACATCCCTTGGAAGGAACTGAAGGAACAATCTTATGGACAAGCCACGCTACACCGTAGATATCGTCATTGCGGCACCCGGGACCCCTCTGCTTGATCTTTCGACCGGTAAGCAGGAGGTTGTGGATGGTGTTCTGCAGACCTCCGCGCCGGGGCACATGTTCTACGTCCTGCACGCTACGGGTGTGCCTCCCCAGAGCTACGGCTTTGCACCTGTGGTGCATGGCGACATCAATGGGCCGGGCGACATCGTGAAGAAAGATGATCTGATCTATAAGGATCCGCGATACACCCGGACGCTCGAAATCAGCGAGGAGCAATACAAGAAGCTCGACGCCTTCGGCAAAGATCCCGAGGGGTTTGGCTTCAGCAAGCACTACCAGGATGTCCGCAACAACTGCGTGGACTTCACCTGGGAAGCCTTGAACCACGCGGGCATCGAGCGGAAAAGAAGCATCGACGTGAATGCGCTGGGAGGTCCCGCCGGGCAGCTTTTCCCGGATGTCCGCATTCCTCTGGACATCAATGGCGGTGGCAAGGACGGTTATCGTCCGCTGCGTAACATCCACGGCGTCGACAGCATCGATCCGCCGTTCCCCAACAGTGATCTCAATCGTACGAAAACCAACCCGATGCCCGATCGTACGTGGAAGCATCGCCTGCTGAGCGACAACGACGACATCGGCGAGCGCAGCGGCGAGCGGGTGGCCAACGACGCACGCGTGCCGGGCGACGCGTTGCATCCTCTCGACCAGCGGGTGCGGGCAGCGCTGGGTGACGCCGCCGAGCGCCAAGGGCTGCCGGCGGGGCAACAGCCCGAGCTGTTGGCGGGCCACCTGACACGATTGGCGGTGCAGGGGGGCTACACCGAACGCGATACCTTGCAGGTGGCCTTCAGCAGCGGCGGCGCTGTGGATTCGCCGGGCTATGTTTTTCTGCAGCGCACTGGCGACACCGCTTCACCGGACCCTGCAGCGAACCGCCAGCGCTTGTCGCTGGTCGATGCCCAGCAGGGCACGGTTGAAGAGGTGTACCAACAAGCCAGCGTGCAGCATCAGGGGCGTGAGTCCTGCCGCATTGCGCATGAGGATCAGCTGCAGCAACAGACGCAGCAGTCCCAGCCGCGAATGGGCTGATAGCGGCCCATGCCATAAAGGCGTCGATCGCATCGACGCCTGCCGGTGTTCACCCCATCCGATGCGCAGGGTTCTGCTGCTGATCCTGCGCCTGTGCATCCAGCGTCTGCTGCTCGGCCTGCACCGGCTGCTGCCCACCCAGTCCCAGCTTCTGCAGTGACTCCTCGGCCGGCGTCTGCGCGGCCACGGCGGTCGGCAGCATCGCCCGCAGGTGCGCCGGGTTGGCCGGGTCGCCCTGCACCACGAAGATGTTGTGCCCGGCCGGGTGGTTGGCCGTGGCGTTGCTCACCACCACGTGGTCGGCGCGTTCCAGGCCCTGTTCGCGGGCTTTGACGGCCAGGCTGGCGGCCACGTTCTCGCTGGTGGCGTCGAACGCGCGGCCGTGCTTTTCGTCCAGTGCGGCCACGTTCTGGCGGATCTGCTGGTGAAGGGAATCGTCAGGGGTCATTGGGGGCTCCATGTGGCCGCTACCGTGTGGCCGGATGTGGCCAGTGTAAAACGGTCGCGGGCTGCGCCGGTAACCGCTTTGTTGCTAGCCTGTGGCCCGGCGACGCAGGGGATGGCGTCCGGTGCAATGGCAGCGGGGGAAAGCGTGGTGCACGGGGAGACAATCCGGATACGGGGACAGGCGGCCGCGCGGTTGCTGCTGGGCGTGGGGCTGTGGGTCTGCGCAGGTATTGCGGCGGCTGACACGCCCGTGGCGGCGGACGATCCCGCTTGCCCTTCGCAGGACTTCACCCGTTTCCTGCAACGCTTCGCCGACCCGGCCGATGACCGGGTGCGCCTGCGTTACACCTCCGACCCACTGGAGTACGAGGTGCCGATGCACACCGTGCGCGATGACCACGAGGGGCTGGCGCCCACGCACGTCGTGCTGGAGCAGGGTGCCGCGCGGTTGAAACGTTTCAGCTACCGCTACCTGGCCACGTTCGATCTGTTCGTGCCCTCGCCGGTCAGCCGCGATCCGGCCGCGCTGGAGCGCATGCGCGCCGGCGCCTACAACGCGCCCACACGCATCGAAGCGATCGATGACAACGGGCAGCGCGTGACCTTCGGCAGCGACGCCGAGCGCGACTCCTATACCTTCGCGCGCCGCTACGGCTGCTGGATGCTGACGCGCGCCAGCAACCTGCGCGACTGAGTGGGCGCTGCGGCGGTGATGTTTATTTGTCTGCCGGGCGGTGGTCGTAACTGATCACCCGCTCGGCCTGCCATCGGCCATCCACGCGGCGCCAGACCTGGATGAAACGGGCCTGGCCGGTCCAGCGTTCAACGCCATCGGCGCCGCGCTCATGGAAGCGGTGATCGCCCATTTCCAGGGCGCGATCGTCGTGCAGCGGAAAGACCTGCAGTGAGCTCTGCACCAGTTCGCGCCGCAGGTGCCAGCCCCCTTTGCGCGCGTTGTCGCACAGGGTGGCCACGCTGCGGCGGAAGTCCTCGCGGCTGTTGGCGGACTTGCCATCCTTGTCATGGAAGAACTCCATGTCTTCGGTGGTCATCGCGGCGGCCCTGTCGGCATCGCAGGCATCGAAGGCCACGGCGAACAGCTGCGTGTCGGCCGCGCGGATCTGCTCGCGCAGGGTGTCGCTGGCGGGGGATGTGCCGGCGACGGCGACGGCGGCGGCGAGCAGGGGCAGGGCGAGCAGCATGGCGTGGCTCCATTGAGGACCGGCGCAGACTGGCATGGGCGATGGCGCACGGTAACCGGGGCGTGACGAAATCGGCGCAGGGCCCGACCAATGCCGTGCTGGCGGGTGTGAACCGATGTGCCGGCTGGCCGGTGCCGTGTACGCGATGTCATGGCCTGAGCCGGATCCATCACGGGCGCCTCCGGTGCGATTGCCTAGGCTGGGCTCCTCTTTCCCCCGGGAGTTCCCATGGCTACCTCCTCCGTCCGACTGCACATTGAAGACACCGGCGGCACCGGCCGCCCGGTCATCCTGATCCATGGCTGGCCGCTGTCTGCCGAATCCTGGAAGGCGCAGGTGCCGCTGCTTCGCGATGCCGGTTACCGCGTGATCAGTTACGACCGTCGCGGCTTCGGCCGCTCGGACAAACCCGCCGATGGCTACGAGTACGACACCCTGGCCGCTGACCTGGCCGGTCTGATCGACGAACGCGATCTGCGCGATGTCACCCTGGTCGGCTTCTCGATGGGCGGTGGCGAAGTGGCGCGCTACATCGCCAACCATGGTGAAGACCGCCTGCACAGCGTGGTGTTCGCTGCGGCCGTGCCGCCGTACCTGTTGAAGGGCGCGGACAATCCCGAAGGGCCGCTGACCCAGGAAAAGGCGGATGAGATGCGCCAGGGGCTGGAGAAGGACCGGGAGTCGTTCTTCGACGGCTTTACCCGCGATTTCTTCAGTGCCGACGGCAAGCTGATGGTCACCGAGGACGAGCGCCAGGCCGCCATCGCGCTTGCCCATCAATCTGACCAGACCGCTGCGCTGGGGTGCATGAAGGCGTTCGCCACCACCGATTTCCGCGCGGACCTGAAGAAAGTGACCGTACCGACGCTGGTGCTGCACGGGGACAGCGATGCGACGGTGCCGTTCGAAGGTTCGGGCAAGCGCACGCATGCGGCCATCGCAGGCAGCGAGGTGGTGGTGCTGAAGAATGCACCGCATGGCTGCAATACCAGCCACGCCGATGATTTCAATCTGGCGTTGCTGGAATTCCTGAAGAAGTAACACCCACTACGGCATCATCCGCACATGCCCACTGCCCGCACGCCGCCCTGGAAGAAGCTCAACCCGAAGGGCCAGAAGACGCAGCCGCTGACGGAAGCGCAGAAGGCGGCGGCGCGGCAGCGGGCAGAGGAGAACGGGCGCCGTTACCCGAACCTGGTGGACAACATGTGGGCGGTGAAACTGCCGCGCGGTTGAAGCCTTACTGGCCGCTGCGCCCCGGCCACGGCTTCCAACCCCATTCCCGCCATGGCGCGACGGTGCGCGGCTGTATCGTCAGCGTAACGTTGGACGATGCGCTGCACTGGTACAGAGCATCACGTAGCAGGGCCACATCCACCGGTTGCGCCGTGGCCACCTGCAGCAGCGTGCCGCGGTGCCGCACCTGCACCGGCAGTACCCCGTGCACCTCGACCGGATTGCCGGTGCGGGCTCTGCGGTAGCGCATGGTGATGGGGCGGACAGTGCGATGCAGCACGGGGGCGCAGGCATCCAGCAACTGCAGCTGCTGCTGCATGGGCGCGCGGACCTCGATGACGGTGGAGGGATATCCCAAGGTGCTCTCGACCAGCACCTGGAAGCGGGGGCCATCGGGCATCAGGTAGACGGTCAGGCCCACCGTGCCGATGAACGCCATTGCCGCGAGCAGGACCCAGCTGCTCGGCACCTTGGGCGGCTGGGTAAAGCGCTGCAGGCGCGGTCTGCGCCGACGCATGCGGCGATAACGTCGCTGTGCAGCGGGTTTGGGCAGCAGGCTCTCATCCGGCAGTGCAATCACGCGCGGCGGAAGGCGGGCCAGCCGCGCATTGATCACGCGTGCGCCGAGCATCGCAACCAGCCCGCCAAGCAGAACCGGCAGCAGGGTACGCACGAGTAGATACAGCCCTACCATCGCCAACTCTCCTGAAGGAGTGGACATGATCGCGCATCCTCCAAGGTCGTGTCGTATCTGCCAGCCGACAGCGGCGGTTGGCTTGGCTAGCATGCGCGTCACTCGCTGGGGATACATCGATGACCGCCTTCACTGCCCGCCTCGGGCGCTTCTTCGGCGCCGGCCTGATGCTGTTCCTGCTGCAGGTGCTGGCGCTGTTGTCGGTGGGCTTGGCCGCAGGCTACTTTCACCACCGCATGGACCTGCTGCTGGAGCCACTGACGCTGGCCTGCGGTGGACCTGATCCAACCGCCCGGATGCAGGTCGCCGAGCACCTGCTGGCGCGTGCCGGTGCGTTGGATGGCTGGCAGCCGCTGTGTTGGTTGCCAATGGCCACGCTGTTGCTTGCCCTGCTGGGCACGCTGACGGTCGGCGTGCACTTGCTGCGTCATGTTGATGCACGGTTACGCCGCAGTGCGTGGGGATTGCTGGCCCTGCACGCGGCGGCGCTGTTGCTGGCCAGCGCGATGCTGCGACTGTATGACCAAGCCTGGAAGGGCATCACCACTGCGCTGCCTGCAGCATGCATGACAGACCTGACACCAGACGGACATGCGCTCCCGTCCTCGATGCGGCGATGGCTGTTGCAGATCTTCGCCAAGGCCGACCTGACGCCGCCGCACGCACCTGATGCGCTGGCCATCATCCTGTGCGGACTGTTGCTGGCCGCGATGGTGGTTGGCCTGTGGCTGTGGCGCACCACCTCGCAGCTGACCCGGCTCTGACTCGCGCGCGGGCCACTGACTGGCATCAACCGGCGCTTCTGCGGCACGCTATGCGGATGAATACGGAAACTTCAACCAAGCAGACCAGCAAGTTCCTCAGCCTGGTGCTGCGCCATGAACCCGGGAAAATCGGGTTGAACCTGGACGGCCAAGGCTGGGCCAACGTCGACGAACTGCTGCAGAAGCTGCATGCACACGGGCAGGTGCTTGATCGTGGCGGACTGCAGGACATCGTGGCGACCTGCAGCAAGCAGCGCTTTGCACTGAGCGATGATGGCCAGCGTATCCGCGCGAACCAGGGGCATTCGATCACGGTCGATCTCGGACTGGTGCCGGTCGAGCCGCCGCCGTGGCTGTACCACGGCACGGTGTCGCGCTTCGTCGGGGCAATCCGCGAGCAGGGTCTGCGTCCGGGCGAGCGCCAGCACGTGCATCTGTCGCTGGACCGCGAGACGGCCCACCAGGTGGGTGCCCGCCGCGGTGCGCCGGTGATCCTCAGCGTGCACGCCGGGCGCATGCATGCCGACGGGCATGTATTCCACCGCTCGGCCAATGGTGTCTGGTTGACCGACCACGTGCCGCCGCAGTACATCGCCGACTGACCCGCTCTGGCGCTGCGACCGGGTCCACACTCGGCGGCAAGGCCCAATCGCGTTACAGTCGCTGCATCCTCGTCCCATGGATGTACCGATGCGTCTGTTCCTGCGTGCGTTGCCGTTGCTGTTGTTGTCATTGACCGTCCATGCTGCCGAAGTCGATCGGCGCATCGCGGTGACCATCGACGATCTGCCGTGGGCGCGCCTGGATGAGATCGTGCCGGCCGATCTGCAGGCACGCCATGCCGCACTGATGGCGCAGCTGCGCCAGGCCGATGTGCCGGTGGTGGGCTTCGTCAACGAAAACAAGCTGGAAGTGGATGGCCAGGTGCAGCCGGCGCGGGTGCAGATGCTGCGCGACTGGTTGGATGCCGGCTACGAGCTCGGGAACCACACTTGGTCGCACATGGACCTCAACGCCAAAGGTGTAGCGGCATTCCAGCAGGACTTCCTGCGCGGCGAGCAGGTGCTGCGACCGCTGCTGGCCGAGCGTGGGCAGACGCCGCAATGGATGCGCCACCCTTACCTGCGTGCGGGCCGTACGCAGGAAGACCGCGTGGCGATGGACGTGTTCTTCAAACAGCACGGCTACCGCGTGGCACCGGTGACGGTCGACAACGGTGAGTGGGTGTGGGCCTTTGCCTATGCCAACGTGATGAACGAGCAGCCCGATTCACCGCAGCGCGAGGCGACGCTGGCGAGCCTGCGCAAGGGCTATGTGCCGTACATGCTGAACAAGGTGGATTACTACGAGAAGCAGTCCCAGGCGCTGCTGGGATATGCGCTGCCGCAGGTGTGGCTGATGCATGCCAACGAACTCAATGCAGCGACCTTCGCCGAGCTGGTGGCGGCCACCAAGCGTCGTGGCTATCGCTTCGTGTCACTGCAGGAGGCGGTGCGCGACCCCGCCTATGCACGCGGCGCCGAGGGCTACAGCGGTCGCTATGGGCCGAGCTGGCTGCACCGCTGGGCGATGGCCGAAAACAAGCCCAAGGCGTTCTACGCCGGCGAGCCGGAAGTGCCGAAGTGGGTGATGAAGCTGGCCAAGGTGGAAGGCGAGTGAGCCTCAGCGCTTGATGGCCAGCACGCCATCGAGCGCCAGCTCGGCCTTGAAGCCGGCCTTTTCCAGGCGCTTGGCCACTTCGCGTGGCACGTCGCGGCCACTGGTCAGCTTGTTCGGCGCGCCGGTGTAGTGGAACAGGCGGCCACCCTTGCGGATGACGCGGGCGAGATGGTCGTAGAACACCTGCGAGTACAGTTCGCCGGCAATGCCGAAGCGCGGCGGGTCGTGCAGGATCGCATCGACGCTGTTGCTGGCGACCTGTTCGATCTGCTGCGAGACGTCGCCGTGGCTGAAGTGCAGGCGGCCGCCCGCGGCGGCTGAATCCGGATCGGGCGACCACGGATTGAGCGTGCGCAACCACATCACGTCGGCGTTCTTTTCGAACGAGCGGATCTGGCCGACGCCGGCCTCCAGTGCGCAGGCGGCGAAGTAGCCGAGCCCGCCGCAGGTATCGAGGAGGCTTTTGCCCGCCGGGGCGACCAGCTCGACCTTGCGGCGCGCGTCCTCGAACGGCGACAGCTTGGAGGTCGGCAGCATCTTGATGCCGTCGATCTCGAAGGTCGGTGCGCCCCACTCGGTCGGCACCAGCTTGATCAGCGAGCCGCTGAAGCGGGAGATGGAGCAGAACTCCTCGCCATCCCAGTAGTACAGCGTGCGGTCCTTCAGCTTGCCCGGCCACGGGTAGTGCTGGCCGCGGAAGGTGAAACCCTCGGCATCCAGCTGTACCGCCGCTTCGCTGCGGCCCAGATCGAGCGAGCCCGGCCACTCGGTGGCGCCCTTGTCATGGGCACGGCGCAGGGTGTCAGCGCTGTCGCGGGTCAGCAGGGGGCCGGAGTAGTGGGGCACGGCAGGTAGCGTAGGTGGCTCGGGGGAGGGCATGGTACCGCAGGTGCCGTGCAGCCGAGCCGGGCAGGGGCGCGGCGCTACAGCGGGCCGCTGCAGCTGAATCCGTGAATGGTTCCCTCTCCCGAGATGAGGCCGACGCCTCGCGAGGGCTGCATTCCCCGCAACGCGCACGAACGGCGATGGACTTCCTGGGTGGCGGCTGGTTGCCGGTCGAAGTCGTACCGCATGCTGCCGTCTTCCTGCAGCAGCCAGTGCACGGTTACGCGTTCGGCGCGTTGCCCTTCGATCTCCCAGTCGAAGGTACGCATCACCACGATCTCGCCATCAGCGGTCTCACGCACCTCGTCGTAAGCACCCTGGGTCTTTGCAACAATTGCGGCCAGCAGGAGAAGAATGAGCATCGGTATTCCTCCTCGAAACCGGCAGCGTGTGCCAGCGGCATCGCTGAGGCCATGGGAAGAATTGCAATGTGGCCGCTACTGGCACTTCACCGCATACACCGGTCCGGCGCCGATCAGCAGCAGCGCCATGTAGTCGCTGTCGCGTGCCCGGGCCTTCAGCGTTGCGCCGTCCTTGACGCGGAAGATGCCGAAGCCGCCGGCCATCCGGATCAGCGCGCTGTCGATCTGGTCGGCGTCATCGCGGAAGTACTGCTGGATGTCGCTGCGGCTGGCCTTGTACAGCGCATTGGGTTCGCGCTGCCAGTGACCATCGCGTTCGAACGAGACGAAGTACTGGCTTGCTTCCTTTTCGATGCGGAACTCGGCGGACTTGCGCGGGTTGGTGGCGAAGCAGCCGAGCATCGGGTCGGAGGAGAACGGCAGCTGGGTGTCGCCGGAACAGGCCACCAGCAGCAGGAGGGCACCGGGCAGCAGCAGGCGGAGCGTGCGCATGGGATGTCCCGACGGGGCAGGTGCGGCCAGTGTAGGCAGCACGCAGCCGTGGCCGGTACAGATTTTCGGCAAGAACCGCCGCCCTGCTGGCGTCACGCGCTGCGGTGGATCTCCACGGTGATGTGCACCAGTTCCTCGTGGATCGCCAGCGCCTGGCGCACGGTATCCGGATCGAGCGTGGCATCACTGGTGACTACGCTGGCGGCGACGGCGTACTTGCCGCGCCCCACCTGCCACACGTGCAGGTCGGCCAGGCGTGCCGGCCATGGACCCTGCTCGATCACCTCGCGGACTTCAGCAACCACCGGCGCATCCATCTGCGCGTCGAGCAGGATGCGGCCGCTGTCGCGCAGCAGGCCGATTGCCCAGACGGTGACCAGTACCGCGCCGACCAGGCCCATCACTGGATCCAGCCAGGTCAGGCCGAGCAGCTTGCCGCCCAGCAGGGCGACGATGGCCAGCACCGAGGTGGCGGCGTCGGCCAGCACGTGCACGTAGGCCGAACGCAGGTTGAGGTCGTGGCCGTGGGAATGGTCGTGGCCATGATCGTGGTCATGCCCATGATGATGGTCGTGCCCGTGCCCGTGTCCATGGTGGTGATGGGCGTGGCCGGGACTGTCGTGCAGCCACCACGCGCACAGCAGGTTCACACCCAGGCCGACTGCGGCGATGGCGATGGCTTCGTTGTAGTGGATGGGCGCGGGCACCCACAGGCGTTCCAGCGATTGCACGGCCATCAGCGCGGCGACGCCGAGCAGGGCGATGGCGCTGGTATAGCCGGCCAGGATCTCGATCTTCCAGGTGCCGAAGGCGAAGCGCGGATCGTGCGCGTAGCGCCGTGCGCAGCGGTAGGCGAACACCGACAGGCCCAGTGCCAGCGCGTGCGAGCTCATGTGCCAGCCGTCGGCCAGCACGGCCATGGAGTTGAACCACCAGCCACCGACGATCTCCACCAGCATCATGCTGACGGTGAGCCACATCGCGCGGCGGGTGTTGCGTTCGGCCAGCGGATTGCCGTCGTCGAAGCGGTGCTCGTGGCGACGGGCGGCGGCAAGGGCGTCCAGGTGCATGGCGGCGGTCAGGCTTGGGTGGATACCCCCATAGGGTATATGATCCCGGCATGGCCCATGTACACAGAAATCGAAAGCAGCTGCTGACCCGGGTGCGCCGCATCGGCGGGCAGGTGGCAGCGCTGGAACAGGCATTGAACACGCCCGGGGGCGAGGCAGGCGACTGTGCCGATGTGCTGGTGCAGGTGGCGGCCGTACGCGGCGCCGCCCACAGCCTGCTGATGGAACTGCTGCACGAGCATCTGCAGGAACACGTGGTGGACGCGGAAGACCCGGCGCAGCGGGCGGCCGAAGCCGAGGTACTGGTGGAACTACTGCGGCGTTACGGCAAATAGCCGGGTAGTGCCGGTGCCGCGCGTTCCAGATGTGCGTGGCGGCCAGCAGCAGACTGCCGGTGACCGTCAGCGGGGTCTCCCACGCGTGCGAGGGCAGCGCCAGGGCGCCGGCCATCAACAGGGCCAGGCCGATACCGGCGCTCAGCCACGCCAGTGCGGGCAGAGGATGGCGGCGTTCGGCCCGCCACAGGGCGAAGCCAGTCATCGGCAGCGCGATGGCCACGAAGACCAGGTGTACCCATTCCGCTTCGGCCCAGACGCCGAACAGCGGCAGCGCGGCCGCCAGCAGGGGCAGTGCCAGGCAATGCAGCAGGCACAGGCTGGACAGGGCGACGGCCCCGGCATCAAGCAGGGCGGCTGAGGGCGACTTCATGTAGGGAGGTTCCTTGCGCGACAATTGTTATACAGTAACATTTCCGTTCCGCAGCCAACCCGCTCCGACATGAACACTGTTTCCCGCGCCGACCGTCGCCTTCCGGTCACCGTGCTCTCCGGCTTCCTCGGTGCCGGCAAGACCACCCTGCTCAACCAGATACTGCGCAACCGCGATGGCCTGCGGGTGGCGGTGATCGTCAACGACATGAGCGAGGTCAACATCGATGCGCAGCTGGTGCGCGATGGTGGCGCAGAGCTGCGTCGCACCGAAGAGACGCTGGTGGAGTTCAGCAACGGCTGCATCTGCTGCACGCTGCGCGATGATCTGCTGCAGGAGGTCCGGCGCCTGGCTGACAGCGGCCGCTACGACTATCTGCTGATCGAATCGACCGGGATCGGCGAGCCGATGCCCGTAGCGGCCACCTTCGCGGTGCGCGATGAGCACGGCTTCAGCCTGAGCGATATCGCGCGGCTGGATACGATGGTGACGCTGGTGGATGGCAGTGCCTTCCTGGCCGATTTCGGTTCAACGCTGCGCTTGGCCGAGCGTGGTCAGCAGGCGGGGCCGGACGATGACCGCGGCGTGGTCGACCTGCTGTGCGAGCAGGTGGAGTTCGCCGACGTGATCGTGGTCAGCAAGGTGGACCAGGTGGACGACGAAGTGCTGCAGGACACGCTGGCGGTGCTGCGCGGGTTGAACCGCGACGCGAAGCTGCTGCTGTCCGCGTTCGGCGACGTGCCGCTTGCCGAGCTGCTGGATACCGGTCGCTTCGATTTCGATCGTGCGCAGCAGGCTCCCGGCTGGGTGAAGGAGCTGCGCGGCGAGCACACACCGGAAACCGAGGAGTACGGCATTGCCAGCTTCGTCTACCGCTCGCGACGGCCGTTCCACCCAGCCCGCTTCGCACGCACGTTGCAGCACGGCATGCCCGGGGTGATCCGCAGCAAGGGCTGGTTCTGGCTGGCCAACCGCATGGACTGGGTGGGCGAGTTGAACAGCGTGGGCGCGGCCACGCGCACCCAGGCGGCGGGCTTCTGGTATGCGGCGCGAGAGCGTGTACGTGCCGGACAGGAGGACACCACGCCGCTGCTGCCGCCAACGCCACTGCCTTACAGCGATCTGGGCTGGGCACGGCAGCAGGCCGACTGCTGGAGCGCGCCGTTGCCCGATGCACAGGAATTCCCGGACGCGGCGGCGCACGCGGCGATGGCACGCCTGTGGCACCCGCTGTGGGGTGACCGCCGGCAGGAGCTGGTGGTGATCGGCGTGCACATGGACGAGCGTGTGGTGCGGTCGGCACTGGATGCGTGCCTGCTCAACGACACCGAGCTGCAGGCCGGGCCCTTGCTGTGGCAGCAGATGCCGCAGGCGTTCCCGGTGTGGACGCGTTGATGCGTCTGCGCCACGTGGGGCGTGGAGGCAGGGCTGTGCAGTAGATCCACGCCATGCGTGGATGAATGCCTGCAGGAGCCGAGCACGTGCTCGGCTCTACATCGCATCGCGCCACTGCCAACCTGCGTCACCGACCTGCAGCACCTGCGTTGGCCGCAGGGCCTGCAGCAGGTGGGTGTCATGGCTGACCATCAGCAACGCCCCCGGCCATGCCGCCAGCAGTTCTTCCAGCGCCTGCAGCGCGGCAAGGTCCAGGGCGTTGCCCGGCTCGTCCAGCAACAGCAGCTGCGGGGCAGGATCGGCGTACAGCACGCTGGCCAGTGCCCCTTTCACCCGCTCGCCATCGCTGAGGCTGCTGGCCGGGCGTTGGACGCGCTGCGCATCCAGGCCCAGCAGGGCAAGACGCGTACGCAGTTCACCCGCATCGGCCGCGGGATTCGCAGCGCGCACGGCATCGAGGATGCTCTGTTCACCTGCAAGCCCCAGCAGTTGCTGGTCGAGCAGGGCCAGCGGCGCATGCCGCTGCACCTGACCGCTGCGCGCCGCCAGCTGTCCGGCCAGTACGCGCAGCAGGGTCGACTTGCCGCTGCCGTTGTCGCCCACGACGGCGATGCGCTGGCCGCGCCGGATCTCCAGCTGCAGCGCCGCGTTGCAGCCATGCGGCAGCACCAGATCGTGCGCCTGCAGCAGCCGGGCCTGACCACGCTCGCCTTCACCACTGAACAACGCCAGTTCTGGCGTCACGTGTACCGCCGCAGCGGCGGCGCGCACCTGCGCCGCGCTGGCCTGCAGGCGGTCGTTCTGGATCTGCTGCGCACGGCCGTGGCTCGCTTCGGCGCGCTGCTTCTGCCGACCGAGCAGGATCGGTGCCTGGTTGGCCTCGCGCGCTTCGCGGTTGCCACGTGCCTGCCGCTGCTGCTGGCGCTCGTTCTGTTCGCGCGCGCTGCGTTGCTGCTGCCGGTGATGGGCACGGGCATGCTCCAGCTGGGCGGCGGCGGCCTCGCGTTCGGCGGCGCGTGTGTCGGCATAGTGCTGCCACGGTCCGCCGTAACGATGCAGGCCGTGCGCGTCCAGTTCGACGATCTGCGCCATCTGCGCGAGCAGGCCACGGTCGTGGCTGATGGCCAGCAGGCCCCCCTGCCACTGCTGCAGCTGTGCGTACAGCTGGTGGCGATGCCGGGCGTCGAGATGATTGCTTGGCTCGTCGAGGATCAGCCAGTCCGCGCCGCTGGCCCACGCACCGGACAGCGCCACCTGCATCGCCTGGCCGCCACTGAGCCGGGAGGCGGGCTGCGCCGGATCAAGGTCGGCCGGCAGCTGCATTGCCTGCCACTGCTGCTGCAGGCGTTCGCGCAGGTCCCAGTGGTCGCCCACGCAGACGAAATCGGCTTCATCGATGCTGCCCGCTTCGATGCGTGCCAGTGCCGCCAGTTCGGCGCCGACGCCGGCCAGTTCACCCACCGTGCCACGTGGCGGATAGCCCGGCGTAGGCAACAGGAACACCTGGCCACTGCGGTGCACGCGGCCATCGTCGGGCGACAGCTGGCCGGCGAGCAGGCGCGCTAGCACGCTCTTGCCGGCGCCATTGGCGCCGACCAGTCCGGTGGCCACCGGTTCGAAGGAAAAGGACAGATCGGAAAACAACGGTCGACCATCGGCCAACCGATACGACACGCGATCGAGCGTGAGGGAATGCGAAGTCATGCGACCTCCATGTGATGCCTGGTTCTCCCCTGCGCGCAGGGGCGGGAAGAGTCGGGCCGTCTAGTGCGAAGACGGCGGCATCACTGGCGCATTGGTCGCGAGCCTCGGTGGGGAATGAGCGTTCAGTATAGCGCCGCGAGCTGAATGGTCGCGGCCGTGGCGCGGGGTTACGGCACCGTATCCAGCCGTGCGCCGACAAATTCGATGAATACCCGCAGCTTCGGCAGCACGTGGCGGCCGGAGGGCCACAGCAGGTGGAAGATGCCGCAGGAATGCACGTGCTTATCAAGCACGGTGACCAGCCGGCCATCGGCCAGTGCATCGCGCACCGAATGCACCGGCACGAACGCCAGGCCCCCGTCGCGCAGCGCCAGTGCCACCCGCGCTTCGATGGTGTTGGCGACCAGGTGTACCGGCAGATCCTGTGCCGTTTCGCCTTCGGGCCAGAGGATGGGCCATGGCTCGAGCTTGCCGGTGCTGGGGAAGCGGTAGTGCAGCAGGCGGTGCTGCAGCAGGTCGGCCGGCGTGCGTGGAACGCCGTGCCGTTGCAGGTACGCCGGCGATGCAACCACGCGGCGTGGGAACACACCGAGGCGGCGTGCGGTGAGGCGTGAATCGCTGGGCTCGCCAACGCGCAGCACGGCGTCGAAGCCTTCCTCGATGACATCGACCAGGCGATCGCAGAAATCCAGCTCCAGCCGGATGTCCGGGTAGGCCGCCATGAACTCGGCCATCAGCGGCAGGGTCAGGTCGCCCACCAGCGGCAGGCTGATGCGCAGGGTGCCGCTGGGGGTTGCATGTTGCTGGGCCAGTTCGGTGCGTGCGGCATCACGTTCGTCGAGGATGCGGCGGCAGCGTGCCAGGAACAGCTGGCCCTCGGCCGTGAGGGTGATGCTGCGCGTGCTGCGGTGGAACAGGCGCACGCCGAGTGCGTGTTCAAGCCGGGCCACGCACTTGCCGGCGGCCGAGGCGGAGATGCCCTGCACGCGGCCGGTGTCGACGAAGCTGCGGGTGTCCGCGGCATGGACGAAGGTCTGCAGGTTGGCCAGGTTGTCGAGGACGGACATGGGGAAGGTCGCTGCGAAAGTGGGCAGGGTAGGGTGCGGCAGTCCGGCCCGCGGACGTAGCCCGCGCAACACTGCGGTGCACGGGCCTGGCGGGTCGGTGCGGCCCAATGGTTCCGGCCATCATGCCGATTGCGGACTTTCCGGTCCATGATGCACGGAGCCCCGCCCCGCTTTTTGCCGGCGCAGGAGCTGCCTACCGTGGCGGGCCTCTCCCCACGGATCACCCCGATGACACTCGCCCTTCCTGTTGATACCGCACCGGCACTGCCCGCGGTGAGCGCGCTGCTGCGGGCCGTGCATCCGCAGCGCCTGGTCGGTGCGGTGGTACTGGTGCGCGAGCACGGCGTGCTGCGCCACGCCAGCGCCAGTGGCCTGGCCGACCGTGAATCGAACACGCCGATGCGCCGCGACCACCTGTTCCGGCTGGCCTCGGTGAGCAAACCGCTGCTGACCACGGTGATCCTGCGCCTGGTAGCCGAGGGGGTGCTGGACCTGGACGCGCCGGTGCAGCGCTGGTTGCCGGCGTTCCGCCCGGCACTGGCCGATGGCAGCCGCCCGCCGATCAGCCTGCGCCAGCTGCTCAGCCACAGCAGTGGGCTGGGCTACCGCTTCCTGGAAGCCGATGCCCAGGGGCCTTATGCGCAGGCGGGTGTGAGCGATGGCATGGACGCGAACCCGGTGACGCTGCAGCAGAACGTGCAGCGCATCGCGCAGGCGCCGCTGTTGTTCACGCCGGGCAGCCAGTGGCTGTACTCGCTGGGCGTGGATGTGGCGGGCGCCGTGGCTGAAGCGGCCACCGGCGAAAGGTTGCAGGTGTTGTTCGACCGGTTGTTGGCGCAGCCGCTGGCCCTGCGCGACACCGCGTTCGCCACCGACGAGGGTAGTCGTCTGGCCACGCCGTATGTCAGTGACATGCCGCAGCCGCATCGGTTGCGGGAGGGCGAGGTGGTGCCTGCGTTCGAGGGCTCGGTGGGCATCGAATACAGCATGGCCCGGGCGACCGATCCACACCGCTATCCGTCGGCAGGCGCGGGGCTGGTGGGCAGTGCCGACGAGGTGATGGCCGTGCTGGAAGCGTTGCGCGATGTGCGCGCCTCGCAGCTGCTGCCGGAACGGCTGGCGGCTCAGATGGGAACCCCGCAGGTCGGCGAGCTGGGACCGGTTGATCCGCCGGGTTGGGGCTTCGGCCTCGGCTTTGCGGTGCTGCGTGATGCCGCGGCCAGCGGCACACCGCAGACCGCAGGGACATGGCGTTGGGGCGGTGCTTACGGCCACAGCTGGTTCGTGGACCCGGCGCGTGGCCTGAGCGTGGTCGCGCTGACCAACACGCTGTACGAAGGCATGCATGGCGCGTTTGTCGATGAACTGCGCGATGCGGTGTACGCCGACCTGGAGACGGTGCGATGAGCGGGCATGCGATCGATGCAGCGGCACCGGCGGGTGAAGCAACGCGCCTGCCGTGGCGCGGACTGCTGGCACTAGCCGGTGGTGGCTTCATCACCCTGCTGACTGAAACGCTGCCAGCGGGCGTGCTGCGGCCAATGGGCGAAAGTCTCGGCGTCAGCGATGCGGCCGCAGGTCAGCTGGTGAGCGTGTATGCACTGGGCTCGGTGCTGGCTGCATTGCCGATGACCGCGTTGACCCAGCGCCTGCCGCGCCGTCCGCTGCTGCTGGCGGCGATTGCCGGCTTCATGGTGGTCAACACCGTGACCGCGCTGAGCCACGACTACGTGCTGACCCTCGTGGCGCGCTTCCTGGCGGGTGTGGGCGCAGGCCTGCTGTGGTCGCTGGTGGCCGGCTATGCCGCGCGCATGGTGGTGCCGGAACTGCAGGGAAGGGCGATCGCGGTAGCGATGATCGGCTCGCCGCTAGCGCTTTCGCTGGGAGTGCCGGCCGGCACCTTGCTGGGCCAGCAGATCGGGTGGCGCTGGGCGTTCGCGTTGATGAGCGTGCTGGCGGTGCTGCTGCTCGGCTACGCCCGATGGGCGCTGCCCGCGTTGCCGGCGGCCGGTGCAGGCCGGCGCATGTCGCTGGGTTCGGTCTGGCGCATGCCCGGCATCCGCAGCACGCTGCTGGTGATGGTGCTGTACGTGCTGGCGCACAACGTGCTGTACACCTACATCGAGCCGTTGGCAGTGCAGGCCGGCGCCGGGGCGTGGCTGGACCGGCTGCTGCTGGCATTCGGCATCGCCGCGATCGTGGGCATCGCCATCGCCGGCTGGGGCGTGGACCGCCACCTGCGCGCGCTGGTGTGGGCCAGCGTGATCGGCTTCGTGATGGCGGTGGTTTCGCTGCTGCTGTGGCCAGGTGTGCCGGGCGTGCTGCTGCTGGTGACGATCCTATGGGGCGTCGCGTTCGGTGCGGTACCCACCCTGTTCCAGACCGCACTGGCCCGCCGCGCCGGTGCCGCCGCCGACCTGGCGCAGTCGATGCTGGTGACCGGCTGGAACCTGGCCATCGCCGCCGGCGGCGTCGGCGGCGGCCTGATGCTGCAGGCCAGCGGCGCCCAGCACCTGGCTTGGCTGCCGTTGCTGCTGCTGGTGGTGTGTGGCCTGTGGGTCTGGGCGCGGCCCAAGGCCTGGGCGTAGGCGTCGATCAAGGATGACGGGGTTGCCGGCCAGCGGCCGGCACTACCCCAGCCGAAGCTCAACAGCGTGCGCGAGCGCAGCGACCCGCTGTTGCTTTTCTCTTCTCTATTTACGTGGTGGAACGCCGCAGAGATCTGTCCCGGCCAGCCCACGAACCGCTCTTAGCGACCCACCACGAGGGGCTGCGCCTTTCGCCGGCTACTCCCCCGCCTGCTCGCGCTCGAACGGCACGCTGCGCGGATTCTGCATGTGCTCCCGCGCCGCGCCGTACTGCTGCTGGCGTTTGCGATGGAAGGCGATGAACTCATCGCGCGGCAACGGCCGCGAGAACAACCAGCCTTGGCCGAACTGCACGTGCTGGCTGTGCAGGTAGGCCAGCTGTGCTTCGGTTTCCACGCCTTCGGCCACCAGCCACAGGCCCAGCTCCCGGGCCATGCCGATGATGTGCGGCGTGACCGGGCTGGTCGCGCTCTCGGTGCCGATCGCATCGACGAAGGATTTGTCGATCTTCAGTGCATCCAACGGCAGCTGCTGCAGGTACTGCAGGCTGGAATAGCCGACGCCGAAATCGTCAATGGCCACGCTGTGGCCCGCGCGTCGCGCCGCGGCCAGCATGGTGCGGGCACGGTCGATATCGAGGAAGCCATGTTCGGTGGCCTCCAGCCAGATCTGCTGCGGCAGGATGCCGCTGCCGGCCATCCGCTGGGAGATCACCTTCAGCGCCCGCCCGCTGCTGATGTCCTCGGCCGCCAGGTTGATCGCGATGTGTGCACTGCGATCCTCGGCCAGCAGTTCGCGCATGTCGGCAACCACGTTTTCGATCACCAGATCGGTGATGGCGGCGATCATCCCGGCTTCTTCGGCCAAGGGAATGAACAGGTCCGGACGCACCTGCGTACCGTCGGGTCGCTGCCAGCGCACCAGCGCCTCGGCGCCGACGCAGATGCCGGTATCCAGTTCGATGATCGGCTGGTAGTGCAGGTAGAGTTCACGGCGACGGATGGCGATGCCCAGTTCGCCGCGCATCGACAGCCGTCGTCGCGACAGCCAGATCACCAGGCCGGCACCAGCGGCGGCCATCAGCAGTCCCAACGGCACGAACAACCACGCCTGCTGGCGGAACGTGGCGGCCAGCGCGGTGCGCGGCGCCGTGGCGATTGCCAGCCATTCGCCGCTGCGTGCGCTGGCGTACAGCGTGTCACGGTCCAGGCCCTCTCCGGGCTCACGCAGCAGCTGCTGCAACAGGGTCGGGTCCATGCCGTCCTGCTGGGTCAGCAGCCGTCCATCCGGGCTTGCCAAGGCCAGCCGCACRTCCGGATCAACGACGACATCGATGAAGCGTCGAGGGTCGACCAGCACATCGTAGGAGCCGTACATGATGGACAGCATCGGCCGCCGGCCGGCCGCCTCGGGGCGAACGTCCACGGTGATGCCGGCGCCATCGCTGGTGACGTGGTCCGGCGTGGGTTGGTCCACATCCCGCTGAAACACCCCCCACGACGTGCAGCGCAGCTTGCCGCCCTCGAAGTAGCCCATCTGGTCCGACGACGGCGTGGTCATCACCAGGGTCTGCATGCGCTGGATGTGTTCGGCCCCGCAGGGCGGCAGCACGGTGGCCTCGGCCGACTTCAATGCCGCCAGCGCTTCCTGGTAGGACACTTCGGTACGGCGCAGGCTGCGCTCGGCGATGGCATGCAGCCGCTGCTGTTCGACACTTACGGCACGGTCCCAGGTGGCATAGACCATGACCGCGATCGGCACTGCCGCGGCGAGCACGGCCAGGACGGTGCCGCCGATGATGACCCGCAGTCGGCTCATGACCGGGGCTCCAGAGAGGTGTGCAGGGCTGGGCACATGGGCGGGGCCGGTCCTTGGACGATGGCGGTATATGAACACGGCGCAGGGCTGGGCGGAATGGGACAAAGGCGGTAACGGGTCACATTGTGGTGAAAGTGACACTTGCTGACGGCCCTGGGCCGTCCGGCGCTGGCGTTGTGGCAGCGGGAGGACTACCGTCGAACGCTTCACCCGCCCCTTCCCGCGCCCATGACCGAGCCCGCCACGCCCCCCGAGCACCTGCGCCGCAGCCTGTCCAACCGCCACCTGCAACTGATCGCCATCGGCGGCGCCATCGGCACCGGCCTGTTCATGGGCTCGGGCAAGACCATCAGCCTGGCCGGCCCATCCATCGTGTTCGTCTACCTGATCATCGGCGCGATGCTGTTCTTCGTGATGCGGGCGATGGGCGAGCTGTTGCTGTCCAACCTGCAGTACAAATCCTTCATCGATTTCTCCACCGATCTGCTCGGGCCGTGGGCCGGCTTCTTCTGCGGATGGACGTACTGGTTCTGCTGGATCGTCACCGCCATCGCCGACGTGATCGCCATCGCCGCCTATGCGCAGTTCTGGTTCCCGGGACTGGAAGCGTGGAAACCAGCGCTGGCCTGCGTGATGCTGCTGTTGTCGTTGAACCTGGTGACGGTGAAGCTGTTCGGCGAAATGGAATTCTGGTTCGCGCTGATCAAGATCGTGGCAATCTGCGCGCTGATCATCACCGGCGCCGGACTGGTGGCCTGGGGCTTCACCTCGCCCAGCGGGCATACCGCAGCGCTGTCGAACCTGTGGAATGACGGCGGCATGTTCCCGATGGGCCTGGTCGGTTTCTTCGCCGGTTTCCAGATCGCGGTGTTCGCCTTCGTCGGCATCGAGCTGGTGGGCACCACCGCTGCTGAAACGGCCGACCCGGAGCGCAACCTGCCCAAGGCGATCAACTCGATTCCGGTGCGCATCATCATCTTCTACGTGCTGGCGCTGATCGCGATCATGGCGGTCACCCCATGGCGGCAGGTGGTGCCGGACAAGAGCCCGTTCGTGCAGCTGTTCGTGCTGGCCGGCATTCCCGCCGCCGCCAGCCTGATCAACTTCGTGGTGCTGACCTCGGCCACGTCCTCGGCCAACAGCGGCATCTTCTCCACCAGCCGCATGCTGTATGGCCTGGCCGAGGAAGGCCATGCACCGCGTGGCCTGTCCAAGCTCTCGCGCGCTGCAGTGCCGGCACGGGGCCTGCTGTTCTCCTGCCTGTGCCTGCTGGGCGGCACCCTGCTGATCTACCTGATCCCCAACCTGGTGACCGCCTTCACCCTGGTGACGACCCTGGCGACGGTGTTGTTCATCTTCGTCTGGTCGCTGATCCTGGTGGCCTACATGGTCTACCGCCGCCGCTACCCCGAGCGCCACGCCGCATCGATCTTCAAGATGCCCGGTGGCGTGGCGATGTGCTGGGCCTGCTTGGTCTTCTTCGCCGCCGTGCTGGTCCTGCTGAGCCTGCAGGCCGACACCCGCCAGGCGCTGGTGGCCAGCCCTGCATGGTTTGTGCTGCTGGGCGCGGGCTACTGGCTGCGGCGGAAGATGGCGCGCTAGTCGGGGAAGACCCTCGCCAACAGATCTCACGGCCTCGGTCAGTCCCATCCACGCATGGCGTGGATCCATGTGTCGACCAAGGTCGACACCCACCAACAGCCGCAAGGTCGACACCCACCAACAGCAGCACAGAACACCGTTCCCAGGTCGCGGGGAATTGTCGAAGGCGGGGTGGGTCCGGTGGCGGGGGTGTAAGCGCCATGGATGGCGCGCCCAAGCCTCCAGGGACGGATTCACGGCGTCCCCCGCCACCGGACCCACCCCGCCATCCCACCGAATGCCGCAGTTGCTGTTGCTTCGGCCGTTGCCGTTGCCTCTGCGGGTGCCGGGCGCCGCCCGGCCGAACCCCCCCATTCACTCAGTGTTAGCGGCCGCAGCCGGATCATCCCGCCGCCATGTCCCTCCGTCCCGCCCTTGTCGCGCTGTTGCTGCTGTCTGGCCTGTGGCCAGGGCTGGCCGCTGCGCGCACGGTCTACCGCTGCGTCCAGGGCAACACCGTCAGCCTGGCCACCGCACCGGAGCCCGGCTCGCGCTGCACGCCGAAGGAGATCGACGACAGCGCCGTGCAGACCCCCAACCTGTGGGGCAACATGGGCGTGTTCAGTGGCGTGCTGTACGAGCGCGAACAGGACGGCGTGCTGGTCTACTCCACCCGCAACCTGCCCGGTTCGCGGGTGTTCCTGAAGTTCACCGTGGCCACGCCACCGGGCGAACCGGCGCATGAAGGCCTGGGCAAGGTCGGCAAGCCCCAGCTGGCACAGCACGCCAAACAGTTCAAGGCGGCGGCCAAGGCCACCGGTGTCGACGATGCCTGGTTGCGGGCGATCGCCCATGCCGAAAGCAATTTCGACGCGCTGGCGGTGTCCAGCAAGGGCGCGCAGGGCGTGATGCAGCTGATGCCGGACACCGCGCTGGAATACGGCGTGCGCGACCCGTTCTCGCCGCAGCAGTCCATCGACGGCGGCGCCCGCTATATGCGCGCGCTGCTGCGTCGCTACAACGGCGACCGCCCGCTGGCAGCGGCCGCCTACAACGCCGGCATCGGTGCGGTGGCGCGCTACAAGGGCGTGCCACCGTATGCCGAAACCCTGGCCTACGTGGACAAGGTGATGGCCCTGTACACCCGCTATCGCGAGGCGATGGGCATCCGCATCGAAGTACCGGCGAAGTAGCCGGTGCTCAGCGCGATGTGGCGCTGCCCACCAGGTCGTAGCGCTCGATGCGACCGACGCGCGAGACTTCGGCCTGCACGTCGGCACGCTGCTTGAGCTCGCGCCACGCGGCATCGATGCGTACATCGCCCGGCAACGAGGGATACACGCGCATATCCTGCAGGCTGGCCAGCGCATCGCTGCGCTCCAGCGGCGAGCGCAACTGCTCGATCAGCACGCCTGCGGCCCCATCCAGATCACCTTCTTCCAGCAGCATCTCGCGATGGAACAGGCGCGCGTCCTTGCGCTGGGCGACGATGACCGCACGTGCAGCGGCGGCAGCGGCGGCATCACCGCGCTGGCGGGCAGCGGCGAATTGGATCACTGCCTGTGCGGCCTGGCCATAGCCGCTCAGATCGCTCAACGGGGCCATCGCGGCGCCTGCTTCCTGCGTCTTGCCCAGTGAGCTGAGCACGAAGGCGACGTTCATCTGGTGCTCCAGACCATCCGGCCCAAGCGTGCCGATGCGCGCGGCGAGCTTGGCCGTCTCCAGCACTTCATCGGTGCGCCCCAGGCGGCGCAGCGCCGCGACGCGGCTGTTGAGCAGCCACGCCAACCACTCCGCTTTGGCGGCGGACGGCGCCTGTCCTTGCGCAACGGCCTCGGCCAGATCATCGGTCAGTGCCAGGACTTCCTCGTTGCGGTCCAGCATCAGCAGCGTGCTGCTGAAATCCACCAGGCGTGCATCGAGGTCACCATCGAGCAGGCCCGATACACGCAGGGTGTCCAGATGGGCCTGCGCGGCCTTGACCGGATCGAAGCGTGCATCGTGGCGATCCACGTAGCGGTCGAAGCGCTTGTCGCTGCGCAAGCGGATCAGTTCGGCCGGGGTGTCGATGCGTGCCAGCGTGGCCGGGATGGCATCGCCGCGACCGTTGTCGGCCTGCAGCGTGGCCAGATCCAGCCACAGCCCGGTGGGTTCGGTGCCGGCGATCTTCCAGCCGTTGTCGAACAACGCCTGCAGCAGCGCCATGCGTTGCGCGGGCTGCTCGCGCAGGTGGTACTGCAGGTAGCTGACGGTATGGTGGTCGATTGCCAGCGGGCTGTCGGCACGCGCCAGCGCCTGTGTCAGATGCTCGAGTGCCGCTGCGGGTTGGTCATCGTTGAGGTCCAGCGAGACCAGTGTGGTCAGGATGCTTGCATCACCCGGCAACGCCAGCAGCGCCTGCTGCAGATAGCGCCGTGCCAGCGCGGGTTGCTTCTGCATGGCCGCCGTCCAGCCGGCAAACTGCGCGGCGCGACCGCGGCGCTCGGCATCGAAATCGGCCAGCAGCGGGCTGTCCATCAGCCGTTCCATGGCGATCAGCGCGGCCAGCGTATTGCCGCTGCGGGACTGCTCGATGGCTGTATCCCACTGCTGCGCGTACGCAGCATGCGAAGCGTCCATCGCTGCATCGGACGGAGGCTGCGAAGGAGACGTGGGCGTCCGCGGCACGTTCGCCGAGGCGGTCGTGCTGGTCAGCGCGGCAAGCAGCAGCGCGAAGAGTGGGGTACAGCGGGGCATGGTGGGCCTCCGTCCATGGAGCGGACATTGAACCTGCTGTGGCAGCGCAGGACAAGCGCTGTGAAAGGGCCCTGACCATCGGCCATGGCGCTGCGCGGACGCAGCCATTATCGTGCGTGGCTCTTCATGCAAGCACAGGCAAACGGAACGATGGCGCGGTGGCAAGGGATGGCGGTGGGTGCGGTGGTGGTGGCAACAGCGGTGGCCCTGGCGGCCACCTGGTGGGAATTCCCTGCCTCCGGCCCGCAGGTGCCGGCTGGCCCTGTACCGACGCCGCTGGCGTGGACCGCACAGATCGAGCTGCTGGCCGGCGACGGTCATCCGGGTGATCGCGATGGCGCCTCGGCGCAGGCACGCTTCGCCGACCCCTACGCGCTGCTGGGCAGTGCCGATGGCAGCGTTTACTTCACCGATGCCGGTGACAACAACCGCATTCGCCGCCGCCTGCCCGATGGCCGCATCGAAACGGTAGCGGGGCAGGGCGAGGGTCGTGTTGATGGGCCTGCCCTGCAGGCAAGTTTCAACACGCCTTCGGGCATTGCCGCCGATGCGCAGGGCAACCTGTATGTGGCCGACACCGGCAATCATGCGATCCGGCGCATCAGCACCGATGGCCAGGTGACCACGCTGGCAGGCGGCACCCAGGGCTTCGCCGATGGTCCCGCCGCACAGGCGCGCTTCGATGGGCCGATGGGCATCGCCGTGGATGCGCAGGGACAGGTCTATGTGGCCGATACCTGGAACGACCGCATCCGGGTGATCGGTACCGATGGCAACGTGCGTACGTTGGCCGGCGGCGACCGCCCGGGTTTCGTCGATGCGCTTGGCGCTGACGCTCGTTTCGATACACCGGTGGCGCTGGCCTTCGATGCGCACGGCGCACTGCTGGTGGCCGATCTGTTCAACAACGCGGTGCGTCGCGTCGGTGCCGATGGCACGGTCAGCACCGCGGTCGGCAAGGGTGAGGTCATCAATGGACCGTTGTCACTGGCCACCACGCATGACGGCGTGCTGTACGTGGGTGACCTGGATGGACGCATCGTGCAGGTGACCCCGCAGGGCCATCAGCTGGCACTGCTGGGCAATGACCGCCTGCCGCGCCTGGCGCGTCCCAGTGGTCTGGCGGTGGAGGCCGACGGCGCCCTGCTGGTGGCCGACTCCGCGGCTTATCGGCTGCATCGCCTGCGCCCGTTGCCGGTGGGTGAACTGCCCGCACCGGCGCTGGTGGGCCCGGCCTCGGATGCGGCGCTGCCGGACAGTGGCGGACGCTGGCCACTGGCACCGCAGGATGGCTGGCACGAAGTGGTCGGCACGCTCGGCGAGGTGCGCGGCACCTTCCAGGGCGAGAGCCGCCACCACCTGCACGGTGGCTTCGACGTGCGCGGCGATGTCGGCCAGACCGTGCTGGCGATCGCCGAGGGCAAGATCAGCAGCCCGATTGCCGCCTGGAGCCTGGGCGGACAGGCCGAAGGCCTGGCCGTGGACCGGTTGAAATACATCCACATGCGTGTCGGTCGCACGCCACGCGGCGAACCGTTCGACGCGCGCTGGCAGCCGCTGTACGCCGAAGACGGCACGCTGGAGCGGATCCGCGTGCGCCGCGGTACGCGCATCCACGTGGGCGACCGCCTGGGCAGCATCAACAACCAGGCGCATGTGCACCTGGCCGTGGGCAATGGCGGTTTCGAGACCAATGCGGTGGCGTTGGGGTTCAAGAACTATGCTGACCACTTCGCGCCGCGCATCACCGATGTGGCGCTGCTGGACGACAACGACCAGCCACTGGCCGCCGGCAGCGATGGCGTGGTGATGCTGGCCCGGCAGGGACGCGGCGTGCAGATCGTGGTGGAGGCCTGGGATCAGGTGGACAACAACCTGCCGCGTCGCCGGCTGGGGCCGTACCAGGTGGGTTACCAGATCCTCGATGCCGCCGGGCAGCCACTGCAGGGCTACGAGCAGCCGCGCTGGAACATCGTCTTCAACCGCATGCCACCGCAGAAGCAGGCGGTGAAAGTGGCTTACGCACCCGACAGCGGCATCACCGTGCATGGCAGCGCGGTCACCCGCTTCCGTTATCTGGTGACCAACACCGTGCGCGATGGGCTGATGGAAACCGGTCGCTGGCAGCCGGCGGCGTTGCCGCCGGGCGAGTACATCGTGCGTGCCAGTGCGCGCGACTACAGCGGCAACGAAGGCGTGGGCCCGCGCGACATCAGGGTACGGCTGCTGCCATAGCCGCGGCCGGGGCGCCGCAGCGTTCGCGCTCGGCGTCCATGTCTTCCAGCGGCCGCACCTCGATGCTGCCGAAGCGGGCCCACGGGAAGCCCTGGGCGATACGCATGGCCTCATCGCGGTCACGGGCGACGATCAGGTTGAAGCCGGCCAGCAGTTCGCGGGTTTCGGCGAAGGGGCCATCGAGCACCCGGCTGTGGCCATCGCGCACGCGCAGGGTCTGCGCCGATTCGATCGGCTGCAGTTTCTGCGCGGCCAGCAACGTGCCTTCGGCCTGCAGTTTATCGGCATGGGCGAGGCAGTCGCGCATCAACGTATTGAAGTCGTCGATGGGCAGTGTGCGCAGCAGTGATGGGTCGATGTAGATCAGAAGCAGGTACTGCTGCATGGCGGAGTCCTGGCGGGGGCGGGGGACCATGATCGCGCAGGTTTGCGCGGGGGCATGCTGCACTGCGAAAGGCAGAGCGGGAAGCGCGCCTTCGGCGGGGATCGGCGAACGGCGGGGCCCCTCCGTGGTGGAAGCACAAGCACAAGCATGAGCCATGGGATTGGCCGGGTGGGTAGGCGGGTCGGGGGACGCCGTGAACCCATCCCTGGGGGCTTGGCCGCGGCATCCATGCCGCGGACACCCCCGCCCCGCCTACCCACCCGGCCCTGGACAGTTTCCTGCGGCATCCACCACGGAAAATCACAAACAAAGGCAAAAGCGGGTCGCTTCGCTCGCAAAGCCGAGGCCGCCAGCCAACCGCCTTTGCTGTTGCTTTTGCCTTTTTTCTGATCTTCCCGTGGTGAATCGGAGGCAGGAATCTGTCCGTGGCCGGGCGGGTGGGTTGCGCAGGGGCGTAAGCGCCATGGATGGCGCGCCCGAGCCTACAGGGACGTATTCACGGCGTCCCCTGCGCAGCCCACCCGCCCGGCCAACCCGCAGAGATGCAGCTCTTCACGACCAACCAACCCCACCACGGAGGGGCCCCGCCGTTCGCTGATCCCCGCCGAAGGCGCGCTCTCCGCAGGAAAAATAATTAGCACGACGGTGTCGATCCTCGCGCCCCTGGTTCGTTGTAAGAGGGAAGGGCACGCACCCGCAGCCCAGCGGAGACCGCAATGAAAGTGATGGTGATCGTCAAAGCCAACGCCGATTCCGAAGCCGGGCGCATGCCCAGCGAACAGGAACTGGCCGCCATGGGCGCCTACAACGAACAACTGGTAGCCGCCGGCATCATGCTCGCCGGGGAAGGCCTGCATGCCACCCAGCGTGGTCGCCGCATTCATTTCGGCAGCGGCGCGCCGCAGGTCGAGAGCGGCCCGTTCGGCCCGGCTGGCGAGCAGATCGCTGGGTTCTGGCTGTGGGAGGTGCGCTCGCTGGACGAGGCCACCGAATGGGCCAGCCGTGCGCCCTTCGGCGCGGGCGGTGCCCTCGAACTGCGCCCCCTGATCTCGGCCGAAGACTTCGGCGAAGCCTTCACCCCTGAATTACAGCAGCAGGAACAGCGTCTGCGTGAGCAGCTCGACCGTGCCTGAGCACGGCCGCGCATTCATCCAATCCTACGGAGCATTCCCATGAAACTGATTCCCTTCCTCGGCTTCAGCGGCCAGGCCCACGACGCAATGGCGTTCTATGCCAAGGCACTTGGCGGCCAGGTCACGTCGGAGATGAAGTACCGCGACATGCCGCCGTCCGACGGCTCGCCGGGCTGCAATGAAATGCCGGCCGACACCCTCGACCATGTGGCCCACAGCCAGCTGGAGATCGGCGCAGCGATCCTGATGGCAGCCGATGGCCCCGGCGGCGGCGAGGGTGGTTCGACCACCATCAACGTCGACGTGGACAGCATCGAAGAAGCCGAGCGCGTTTTCGCGGCGCTGGCCGAGGGTGGCCAGGTGCAGATGCCGATCGCCGAAACCTTCTGGGCCCACCGCTGGGGCATGTTGACCGACCGCTTCGGCAAGCCGTGGATGGTCAACTGCATGAAGCAGCCCTGATTTTCCTTTTCTCCATCCATCGCAGGGAACCGCACCGATGAGTACACCGCAACCGCAGATGATCTTCGTCAACCTGCCCGTGCAGGATCTGGAAAAAGCCAAGGCGTTCTTCGCCGCGCTGGGCTACAGCTTCAACCCGGCCTTCACCGACGAGAATGCCGCCTGCATGGTGGTCAGCGAGAGCATCTTCGTGATGCTGCTGGTCAAGCCGTTCTTCCAGCAGTTCACCACCAAGGACATCGCCGATGCGCATGCGCAGACCGAGGTGATCACCTGCCTGTCGGCCGACAGCCGCAAGGCGGTGGACGCCATGGTGGACAAGGCGCTGGCCGCCGGTGCCAGCGAACCGCAGCCGGCGCGCGACTACGGCTTCATGTACCAGCGCGGCTTCCAGGACCTGGATGGGCATCTCTGGGAAATCGCACACATGGACGGCGAGCCGGGCTGAGCGGCCGCCGCAGGGAGAATCCCCATGGCTTACGTGGATGCTTACGTATTGCCGTGCCCGCAGGACAAGGTGGCGGCCTATCGCCGCCTTGCCCGCCAGGCCGGCGCAGTGTGGAAGGACCATGGCGCGCTGCAGTACATGGAATGCGTGGCCGATGACGTGCAACCCGGGAAATCGACCTCGTTCCCGCAGGCGGTGAAGCTCAAGCCGGGCGAAACGGTGATCGTGGCCTTCGTGGTGTTCCGCACGCGTGCCGCGCGCGACCGCATCAACAAGAAGGTGATGGCCGACCCGCGGCTGGCGCATATCGGCCCGAAGGACATGCCGTTCGATACCAAGCGCATGTTCTGGGGCGGCTTCAAGCCGATCGTGGAAGCGTGAACGCCGGCGCTTGTGCGGGCCGGGCCCGCATGCTGTGATCGGCGCATGCACGAGCCCGCCCTGAGCCAGCGCCTGGACACCCTCTGGCGGATGGAATCGCCAGTGTTGATCGCGCGCCTGGCGCGCCTGCTCGGCGGCGATGTCGGTCGTGCCGAAGAGCTGGCCCAGGACACCTGGCTGGCCGCGCTGGAGCGTTGGCCGGTGCAGGGCATCCCGGACAATCCTGGAGCCTGGCTGATGACCACCGCGCGCAACCGTGCCATCGATGTGCTGCGCCAGCACCGTCGGGTGGCGCAGCAGCATGCGCAATGGGGGGAGGAACTGCATCCGGCCGCATTGCCCGCGCCCGACGACAGCCAGGCGCTGGAAGACGACATCGGCGATGACCTGCTGCGGCTGATGTTCGTGGCCTGCCATCCGGTGCTGCCTGCCGATGCGCGGGTGGCGCTGAGCCTGCGCCTGCTGGGCGGGCTGACCACGACCGAGATCGCCCGCGCGTTCCTGCAGCCGGAACCGACCATCGCCCAGCGCATCGTGCGTGCCAAGCGCACGTTGGCGCAGAAGAAGATCCCTTATGAAGTGCCCCGTGCCGATGCATTGCCGGCACGACTGGCCTCGGTGCTGGAGGCGATCTACCTGGTGTTCAACGAAGGCTATGCAGCCAGTGCGGGTGACGACTGGATGCGACCGGCGCTGTGCGCTGAGGCGCTGCGGCTGGCGCGCATCCTCGCCCATCGCATGCCGGCACCGCCGGTGCTGGGGCTGTTGGCGCTGATGGAACTGCAGGCCTCGCGTGCGGCGGCACGGGTGGATGCACAGGGCGCGCCGATCCTGCTGGACCAGCAGAACCGGGCGCGCTGGGATTGGTTGCAGATCGAACGCGGCCAGCAGGCACTGACGCGTGCGGTGTCGGCGGGTGGCGGCGATGACCCCTATGTGCTGCAGGCACGGATCGCCTTCTGCCATGCCAGCGCGCGGCGCGCCGAGGACACCGACTGGGCGCGCATCGCTGCACTGTATGCGCAGCTGCTGCAGGTAATGCCATCGCCGGTGGTGGCATTGAACCGGGTGGTGGCGGTGTCGCGCAGCGAAGGCGCGTTCGCGGCATGGGCGCTGTTGCAGCCGCTGCTGGACGAGCCACGCCTGCAGGGCTACGCACCGCTGATGGTGGTGCGCGGCGAACTGCTGCAGCAGCTGGGACGTGAGCAGGACGCGCGTGACGCATTCGCCTCGGCAGCGGCGTTGAGCCAGAACCAGGCAGAGCGGACCCTGCTGCGGCAACGGGCCGGCCTGCCGCAGGAAAATTGAAGCCGACAAGGTCAGCACTTGTCGGTTTGCCCCGGAGCGGCTATGTTTCGCGCCCAGCGGGCGTGTTCGCGCCTGTCATTCGTGTGTCGTGACCGAGGAGCGGTTGGATGTTTTCAAGGACGAAGAGCGCACCGCGCGCTTTTGCGCGCCTGCTTGCCTATGCCCTGTGCCTGGCCGTATGGCCGTTGGCCAGCCAGGCCGCAGACAAATCGCAGCAGGCCTACTGGGCCGGTTTTGCCTATACCGCTGACGCCGCCGCCGTACAGGCGACCACCCCGCATGCGCATGCCGTGCTGGAAAAGCGTGGCCTGATTCCGCTCAACCAGACCCTGGCACAGGCGCTCAAGCGCCGCGCGCCGGCCAACCTGGAACTGATCGACCAGCCGGTGGCGATGCTCGATGGCACCACCAGTGCCGTGGTGCTGGCCGCTGCGCTGGACCGCGAGCTGGTGTCGGTCGAACCGATCGGTGACCAGTACAAGGTGCTGGTGGAAGTGGCACTGCAGGCGCTGTTCTTCGATTTCCGCGAGCGCCAGGTGATCGCCTCCTATCCGCTTACCCTGCAGCGCATCGACGTGCAGGAGTACCGCCCGGACAGCGACGATATCGATGCGATCGTCGCCGATCTGCTGTACGGCGGTGCCGATACCAGCCTGTCGCAGGTGCTGGCCACCACCCTGGCCCAGGCCAAGCTGCCGGAAGCGGCCACGCGTCGCCTGCAGGTGGGTGCGGTGACCTTGTCCGACGCCACGCTGGCCAAGCTGCCCGACCCGAAGTGGGCCGGTCCGCTGCGCGCCACGCTGGCCCATGAACTGTCCAAGACGCTGTCGTCCAATACCGGCGTCGGCCTGCTGCCGCCGGCCTCGGGCCAGGCGATCGGCGGTGCCATGGCCGCGCGCTTTGCCGACGGCAAGGTCTACCAGCTGAAGATCCCCGAGGCCGACTACGTCATCAGCCTGCAGGTGGATGCGCTGAAGAACGGCGTCATCAGTGAAACCCCGGCGATGAAGACGATGCTGTTCGGCGCCTTCTTCACCGCCAAGGTCACCGAGCCGTTCTCCGGCAAGGTGTACTTCGAACAGCCGCTGCGCAAGGGCGCCACCAAGGTGGTGCCGGTCACGCAGTGGCAGGTCGACCAGTGGTCGGCCAGCTACGAAACCCTGCTGGCCGGCTTCGATGCCTTCGCCGGCGCCGCCGCCAAGCGCGCCGACTCGCGCGCCTGGCTGGACGAGCAGAAGCCCGGCGGACGCCCGCTGCAGCAACAGACCCAAGCCCTCCAGGAGTTGATCAAATCATGTCGTTGATGCGTACCATCCTGCTCATCCTCATCGCCCTGGCGGTGGCCTCGCCGGTCGCCGCGCAGACCGCCAGCTCGCGCGGTACCGGTTCGGCCAGCTACAGCCTGCGCCTGAGTGCCGATACCCGTGCGCAGGCCCTGAACAAGGCCAAGGCCAATGCACTGGAGGCGTACATCGCCGAATCCGGTGCGGCCAAGCTGCGCCTGTTCGAATCGCGTCGCGCCGAGTTCCTCGGTGAAATCGACCGCTACGTGCTCAGCGCCGTGCAGCTGTCGGACAACGAAGACAAGAAGGCCAAGACCTACAGCGTCACCGTCCGCGCCGAAATCAACACCACCCTGCTGCAGACCAAGCTGGATGCCGGTTCGGCCGTGGCCGGTGCCACCGCTGCACAGCGCTCGCTGCTGACCTTCCTGTTCATGGCGCGCTCGCAGGACACCGTGCAGTCGTTCCAGGACAAGGAATACCGCCGTGTCGACGCCAGCAGCAGCTACAGCGAGAACACCCGTGAGGGCGACAGCTTCCGCGGCAACTCGGTCAGCACCAACGGCAGCATCAACCAGAACGGTTCGGTGTCGGTCACCAGCGGCGGCAGCACTACCGCCCGCAGCGACAACATCAGCTGGAAGGTGGCCAACGCCGCCGAAGTCAACACGGCCATGACCGGTGCCTTCAGCGCCGCCGGCTACGAAGTGGTTGAAGCCGAATACGTGGAAGGCGAGTCGCGCGGCCTGCTCAGCATCGAGCGCATCCGCAAGGACTTCAGCACTGGCAACGATCTGTCCGCGGCCACCCTGCGCGATACCGCCAACGGCATCCGCGCGGCGAACATCCCGTACATCGCCGTCGGCACCCTCGACGTCGGCATGCGCGACCGTGACCCGGCCAGCGGCAACACCCGCGTGTTCGTCACTGTCACCGGCAAGGTGCTGGACGTGACCGGTCGCTTCCCGCGCACCGTGTCGTCGGTGGGCCCGGTGCAGTTCTCCGGTACCGGCCCGAACGAAACCGTCGCCCGTACCAATGCACTGCAGCTGGCTGCGGAAAAGGCTGCCCAGCAGATGATCAACGAGCTGAACGTCAAGGCGGTCCGCTGACGTTGGTGGGTGCCGGGTTAGCCCGGCACCGCTCTGCTTCCCGTTTCTTGCGTGCCGCATCGCGGCCGTCTCTCCCAAAGGACTCTTCCATGATCCGTAATACCGCTCTCGTCGTTGCCATCGCGGCCGCCACCCTGTCGATGCCGGCCCACGCCCAGTTCGGCAAGCTGAAGGACCTGGCCGGCGGCGCCACCGGCACCTCCAGCAGCAGCGCCAGCGCTGCCGCTCCGGACGAAGCCGCGCAGGAAGCGCTGGTCCGTCGTTTCGTCAGCTCGCAGTCGCACTCGCTGCAGGCCCAGACCTCCTTCGCCCGCGCCTTCGGCCTGGCCGAGCAGGTGCAGCTGCTGGAAGCCGAGCGCCAGGCGCTGTCGTCCGGTTCGGTGAACGTCGATGCGATGAAGAAGTCGGTGTCGGTCAGCGAAGCCGCCCAGGCCGCCATCGACGAGCGCCAGGCCGCACAGCCGGAACTGAACGCTGAATCCAAGCAGCACTATGCCGAAGGCCTGGTCTCGCTGCTGGCCTCGGCTGCCGAAGCGCAGAAGCTGAGCGGCGAAGCCAGCGGCTTTGCGGCCGGCATGAAGAACCTGGGCGCGACCCAGATGGCCACTGTTGGCCGCAAGCTGGCCGCCGGTGCCTGGGTTGCCAAGGAATCGCCGGGCTTCATCAAGGGCCTGTACGGCTCGACCAAGTCGGCTGTGACCTTCGCCAAGAAGAGCAAGGTGAAGGTGCCGTCCAACGCCGATTCGATGCTGGATTCGCTCTGATACGAGGCAACTCCGCATGCGTACGACGACTCGATTGATCGGCCTGGGCCTGGCAGCGGCCCTGCTGGCAGCCTGCGGCAAGCAGGATGCACCGGCAGAAACCGCTCCGGCCAAGGACAAGGCTGCCAGTGCACTGGCCAGCAACGCGCCGGTGCAGGAAGCGCCCCTGCGTGGCACGCCGGATTTCGGCGGCACCACCCAGGTCGCGCGCGAAGCCGACGGTATCGGCAGCACCCCGGAACTGGCGGTGCTGGCGGCATTGCAGTCGGCCGTGGCCCAGGTCAACGGCGTACGCGTGGCCAGCCAGATGCAGAGCCTGCGCGCAGGCCTGCATGTGGACGTGGACGGTGAACACGTCGGCGATATCCGCGCCGACGCGTTCTCCCAGCAGATGATTGCCGGCTCGCAGGGCGCGGTGCTGGGCTACGAAATCCTCTCGCAGGATGAAGTGAGCCAGCTCGACGAAGAAACCATCGCCCGCGTGCGCGCCAGCGACGAAGGCTGGAGCTTCAAGGGTTCGGCCTCGGCCAGCGCTTCCGGCGAAGCCTCCGCCAAGGGCGGCTCGGCCTCGGCCAGCGTCAAGGAAAACTACGAAGAGCAGGTCAAGGTAGACGCCAAGCGCGGTGCCAGCTCCTTCGATTCGGATGTCACCCGGCGCAGCATGCGCAGCTACTGGAAGGTGCGTGTCCGCGCGCAGATTGCCCAGTACCGCGCACCGGATGAAGAAGGCAAGCCGAAGATCGTGGTGGCCCTGCCGCGCACCAAGTCGGGCAGCTATGCCGTTGGCGATGGCCGGGTGAACGCCGACGAGGTCGCCCAGGCGATCCGCGCGCGGCTGTCCGACACGCTTACCCAGACCCAGCGCTTCATCGTGCTGGACCGCGAGTTCGGCGACGAACTGCAGGCCGAGATCGACCACATCAACAGTGGCAACGTGCGCCTGCAGGACACCGCACGCGTTGGCCAGCAGCTGGCGACCGACCTGATCCTGATTCCGACCATCGAACGGTTCGAGTACCCGCGCAGCGTGCGCAACCTGCGCATGTCCGATCGCCAGGTGACCTCGTACTCCGGTGGCGGCCGCATCACCCTGCGCCTGGTCAATGCCACCACCGGCCAGGTGGTGATGTCCGACAGCTTCGACCATCAGTTGGCCTCGACCGGCCCGAGCACGCTGCCGCGCGTGGTCAATGGCCGCAGCATGGCCGCCTCGATGATGGACTCGCTGTCCGGGCAGATCGGCAGCACGATCGTCACCACGCTGTTCCCGGTGTCGGTGGTGTCCGTCGATGGCGACCAGGTGGTGCTGAGCCAGGGCGGTGACACCGTGCAGGTCGGCCAGCGCTGGCAGGCCGTGCGCCTGGGCGAAGAGCTGAAGGACCCGCAGACCGGCCGTTCGCTCGGCCGCAGCGAGCATCCGTGCTGCACCATCCGCATCGACCGCGTTGCCGCGCAGACGTCCTACGGCACCCTGGAAGAGGGCGTCGACGCGATGCGCGGTGGTTTCCGCCCCGGCCAGATCGAACTGCGCCAGAAGCTGGGCAGCAAGCCCAAGGCCACCGCCGGCGCAACCGCATCGGCCGCTCCGGCCGCCGCAGCGCGCCCGGCCAGCAAGCCCAAGCCCAAGCCCGCCGCCGCCCCGGCCGAAGACCCGAACTGGTAAGACACCCAGGCAATGCACAGATGGGGTCAGATCCCTTTCCCGCCGGGAAAGGGATCTGACCCCTTCTTGTTTCCGTGTCGACCAAGGTCGACACCTACCAGAGCAGAACGCCGTTCCGACAGGCCACGGGAAACTGTCGAAGGCGGGGTGGGTCCGGTTGCGGGAGTGTCCGCGGCATGGATGCCGCGGCCAAGCCCCCAAGGATTGCTCCGGCCGTTGCCGTTGTTTCGGCGGGTGCAGGGCGCAGCCCTGCCGAACCCCTTACCCCTTACACTCCAGAACGATTTCCCTGCTGGAGAGAGCAATGAAGCGAGTAGTACTGGGCGTGCTGGCCCTGTCGGTGTCGAGCGCACTGATGGCGGCCACCCCGAAATTCGATGGCGCGCGGATCTCCGCCGACGTCAAGGAACTGGCCTCCGACGCCTACGAAGGCCGCTCCCCGGCCACCGCCGGCGAACAGAAGACCATCGCCTTCCTCAGCAAGCAGTTCGCCGACGCCGGCCTGCAGCCCGGCGGCGACCTGAAGGACGGCAAGCGCCTTTGGACCCAGGCCGTGCCGCTGCGCAAGGGCGACATCGTCGGCACCCCGCAGCTGTCGCTGCAGCAGGGCGGCAAGACCATCGCGCTGGAGCAGGGCAAGCAGATCGCCGTGCGTGCAGCCATGAACGGTGCGACCAGCGTGGACATCAGCAAGGCACCGTTGGTGTTCCTCGGCTATGGCGTGAAGGCAGCAGAGCGCAACTGGGACGACTTCAAGGGCGTGGACCTGAAGGGCAAGATCGCCGTCGTGCTGATCAACGACCCGGACTTCGAAACCGGCAAGGGCGACTTCGACGGCAAGGGCATGACCTGGTATGGCCGTTGGCCGTACAAGTACGAAGAAGGCGCACGCCAGGGCGCACTCGGCGTGCTGATCGTGCATGAGACCGCCCCGGCGTCGTATGGCTGGGCCACGGTGGCCGGCTCCAACACCAACACCATGTTCGACGTGGTGCGCGACAATCCGGCTGACAGTCATCCGCTGCTGGAAGGCTGGATCCAGCGCGATCTGGCGGTCGAACTGTTCCGCTCGGCCGGGCAGGATTTCGAGGCGCTGAAGAAGAAGGCGCAGCAGCGCGACTTCACCCCGGTGCCGCTGACCGGCGCCAGCCTGGATGCGAAGTACGCGGTGAAGACCGAAGTGATTACCTCGCACAACGTGGCCGCGCGCCTGGAAGGCAGCACGCATCCGGACGAGACCGTCATCTACAGCGCGCATTGGGACCACATCGGCGTGGGCGAGCCCGACGCACGCGGCGACCGCATCTTCAACGGCGCGCTGGACAACGCCAGCGGCACCGCCTCGCTGATCGAACTGGCACGCGGCTTCGCCAAGGCGCCGCGTCCGCAGCGTTCGGTCGTGTTCCTGGCGGTAACCGCCGAGGAGAAGGGCCTGCTGGGTTCGGAGTACTACGCAACGCACCCGCTGTACCCGCTGGAAAAGACCGTGGCGATGATCAACATGGACGGCATGGCGCCGTTCGGCCCGTCGCGCGATTTCGGCATCTACGGCGCGGCGCGCTTCGAGCTGCTGGACCAGTTGAAGGACGTGGCCAAGGGCTGGGACATCCGCTACACGCCGGACCCGAAGCCGGAGGCCGGCCTGTTCTTCCGCTCCGACCACTTCCCGTTCGCCAAGCGTGGCGTGCCCGCGCTGTCCTGGTCGGCCGGGCAGGACTGGGTGGACGGTGGCGTCGCGGCGGGCAAGAAGGCGTCCGAGGACTACACCGCCAAGCGTTACCACCAGCAGGGCGACGAGTGGCAGCCGGACTGGGTGTTTGCAGGCGCCGCCCGCGACCTGGGAGTGCTGTACACCCTGGGCAACCAGTTGGCCAACTCGCGCAGCTGGCCGAACTGGAGCAAGGACGAGGCGTTCCGCGCCGTGCGTGACGCCAGCGCCGACCAGCGCAAGTAAGGGAATGCGCCGGGTTCGCCCGGCGCCTCCCCGGTTGCCGGCCGCTGGCCGGCAATCGTGTGATGCCTGGTAGTGCCGGCCGCTGGCCGGCCACCCCGGGCGCTCTATGCTCGGCTCACCCCTTCCACCAAGGCGCCGCCGTGATCGCCAGCTTCTCCCTCATCATCCGTCATCTGCTGGCCTGGGCCGCGGCGCTGTTCGTTGCCGGCATGGTCTGGAGTGGCATCTTCAGCGGCATGAACGACGGCCCGGGCTGGGTATTCGGGCTGCTGGTGATGTTCCTGATGATTTCCGCGCTGGGCAGCGCGATCACCCACGTGCGCCGGGTCTGGCTGGTGGCCGGCCGCCTCGATGGCGCCACCTTGTCGGGCCGCCAGCGCCGGCAGATCGAACTGCCGATGGATGCCGGGCAGGCCTTCGCAGTGGTCGAGGCTGCCGTCGGCGAACTGCCGCGGGTGGAAGAGGTGGAGAGTTCTGCCGGCAGTCTGCAGGTACGTGCCTATGTGCGCCGCGTCGACCTGTGGAACGGCCGGCAACCGTCGCGCTGGAACCTGCCGGCGCGGCTGGCGATCAAACGCAACAGCGTGCTGGCCACGGTAACGCCGGGGCAGGGCACCAGCACCGTCACCCTGCTGTTCGAACCGGACGCCGGCTGGTGGGCCGATCTGCTGGCACTGGATGAAGGCAGCAACTATGAGAACGCCGAAGCGGTGACCCGAGCGATCAGCCGCCGCGTGGCCGACCAGCGCCGCGACGAGCAGGCCGCTGCCGAACAGACCCAGGTGGAAAAGGAACTGTCGGTCGCGCGCTTGAACCTGCTGCACGCGCAGGTCGAGCCGCACTTCCTGTACAACTCGCTGGCCAATGCACAGGTGCTGACCCGCACCGACCCGGCGCGCGCCGAGCAGATGCTCGGCCACCTGATCCAGTACCTGCGCAGTTCGCTGCCGCAGGTGGATGAATCGGTTTCCACGCTGGGCGTGGAGCTGGAACGTACCCGCGCCTATCTGGAAATCCTGCGCATCCGCATGGGCGCACGGCTGGCGGTGGAAGTGCAGGTGCCTACCGAGCTGCACGAAGTGAAGATGCCGGCGATGGCGCTGCAGACCCTGGTCGAGAATGCGATCAAGCACGGCCTGGAACCCAAGCCCGGCGGCGGCACGATCTGGATCCTCGCGCGTGGTTTCGATGACCATGTCACCGTGACGGTCGCCGACGATGGGCTCGGTTTCGGACAGGGCACCAGCGGCACCGGCATCGGCCTGAAGAACCTGCGCGAGCGCCTGCGGCTGACCTGCGGCGAGCAGGCCGGAGTGGCGATCGTCGCCAATTTCCCCAGTGGTGTAGCCGCTACCATGACCCTGCCGCAGTCGGCCAAGGAGCCCAGCCATGCCGCTTGAAGCGCTGATTGCCGAAGACGAGGAGCTGCTGCGGCATTCGCTGGTCGAGCAGCTCGGGCGGCTGTGGCCGGAGCTGAAGCTGGTGGCCGAATGCGAGGACGGTGCCAGTGCGCTGGAACAGCTGGCCGAGAAGCAGCCGGACATCGCCTTCCTCGACATCCGCATGCCCGGCATCAGCGGCATCGAAGTGGCGCGGTCATTGGCCGAACTGAGCCCGCGCACGCAGGTGGTGTTCGTCACCGCCTACGACCAGTACGCCATCGATGCCTTCGAGCAGGGCGCGATGGATTACCTGCTCAAGCCGGTCAGTGACGAACGGCTGCTGGCCACGCGCGATCGCATTCTTTCGCGGCTGCCATCCACGCGCCAGGACGATGCGGTGCTGGAGCGCCTGCTGCAGCGCCTGGGTGCAGGCCCGGCCGCCAACGACCGGCCGCCCCTGGCCTGGATCACCGCCAGCAATGGCCGCGATACGCAGCTGATCATGCTGGACGATGTGATCTATTTCCGTGCTGACAACAAGTACACCACCGTGGTCACTGCCGCCGGCGAAAGCCTGTTGCGCACACCGCTGCGCGAACTGCTGGAAGTGCTCGATCCGCTGCACTTCCGCCAGGTACATCGCTCCACCATCGTCAACATGAAGGCGGTGGCAGCCGTCAGCCGCGACGATACCGGCCGTGGCGTGCTGCGCCTGCGCCAGCGTGCCGAAACCCTGGTGGTCAGCCAGCCGTTCATGAGCCTGTTCCGCGGCATGTAGCCGCAGCCATTGCCATCGACCGAGGAACGAACATGCGCCGTATCCTGCTTGTAGTTGTCGCCGTGTTGGCCATCGCCGGCTGCGAAAAGTCCAGCAACACGTCGATCACCCGCACCAATGCCAATGGCGTGGACACGCTGTACAGCAAGAGCACGGTGGTCGATGGCGTGGCGCGTTTCGAATGCATCGCCAGCAGCAGTGGCCAATGCCATTACCTGGTGCTGGCGCCGGGCTGCAGCACCGACACCGCTTGCGCGACGCCGCCGCTGCGCCGGTTCGCGGTGGCCGCAGGCAAGACCGAGCAGGTCAGCGGCCTGCCCAAGGACTTCCGCCAGTGCGTCAGCGACGTGCAGAAAGAACAATGCCACCGTGACTGAGCACGGTGGCATTGTGGCTCCCCCCGGATTGCGTTCGGCTCAGTAAGCCGGCTGCAGCGTCATGTCGTGATGGTGTTCGGTTTCACCGACATGATTCAGGCGACCCACCAGTTCGGAATGCTGCTTCATGCGCCCGATCTCGGTCATGATGCGGATGTCCTCGTGGCGCAGCTCGCGCTTGGCGGTGACCGCCTGCTTGTAGTCCAGCACTTCCGGATAGTGTTCAGCCAGGTCCAGCGCTTCGGCCACGTGCTCGACGCTGTCGGCCTTGGAGGTGATGCGGGCGCGGCTGTTGAAGGCCTTCATCCAGCGTTCGAAGCCCGCTGTGCGGTCGAACATGTTGGCCATGAACCAGATCACGAACAGGATCGAGATCCATGAGCCGAACACCACGACCACGCGGGTGAAGGTGATGTGGTAGTCGTCGCGCCACAGGTAATTGGTGATCAGGCCGAGGATCAGCAGCGAAGCCGCCTGCCATCCGACGATCGAAGTGATCAGCCATTGGCACTTGGCCTGGGCCAGCACCGCCACTTCATCGCGGATCTGCTGTTCGCTGAGGGTGCGCCAGTGCGCGACCTGTTTTTCGAACGGGCTGCTGTAGAGCTCGTTGTCGCGAAGCAGTAATCCCAAACCCTTGAACAAAGCAATCATGGCTGGCTCCTTGGTGGAACGTGCGGCGATCTGCAGTGGACGGTGTGGCGGGTTCAGTTCTAGCACTTCCAGCGAGCGGTGCAATGGCCTCAAGGCCACGCGGCACAAGGGTTCTGTCTGAACAGGTGAATATTGGTGCGACGCAACATTGCTCGCGTGGCCTGCGACAAGATGTCGCAGGGTGAAACGTGCTGCGCACGCACATGAAACCGACGCTGAGCGGGTGGGCTCGCTGTGCCGGTCGTGATCGACCAGAATCGGGGTGGACCGCGCAGGACGCGGTCCGCCCCTCCGCCGATCTGGACCCATGATGCCGCCGTTGCTGCACCGTCTTTCCCGCCCCGTCACCGCGCCGATCCGGCGCTGGGTCCTGGATGCGTTTCCGCGTGGCCAGAGCGGCATCGACTACGACCATCCACTGGGCGATCCAGGCTGGTTCGGGCCGGACAGCGTGACCTGGCGGATGCACGCTGAGCTGCCCTCGATGCTGGCCGGCGGTCTGTGTGCCCTGATGCTGCAGACGCTGCATCCGCGCGCGCTGGCCGGTGTCTACGATCATTCCAATTTCCGCCAGGACCTGGTCGGCCGCCTGCGCCGCACCACTGCCTTCGTGGCCGGCACCAGCTACGCGCCGGCGCGCGAGGTGGAAGCGCTGGTGGCCAAGGTGCGGCGCATCCACGCACAGATCCGCGGGCATACCGCGCAGGGCGAGCCGTATGCCGCCGATGATCCGCACCTGCTGACGTGGGTGCACGTGACCGAGGCCTACGGCTTCCTGCAGGGCTATCGTCGCTACGGGCGCGAGGTGCCTGCCGCGATCGCCGACCGCTATTACGACGAGTACCGCTGCGTGGCCGAAGCGCTTGGCGCGGTGGACGTACCACGCAGTGCAGCGGAAGTGGATGCGTATTTCTGCGCGCGGCAGCCGGAGCTGGTGGTGGACGAACGCTCACGCGAAGTGTTGCAGGTGCTGTCCGGCGTGCGGCTGCCTGTACCGGTGCCCGGCCTGTCGCGCGAGATATTCCTCGGTGCCGGTGCCGCGCTGTTGCCGGACTGGGCCGAGGGCATGCTCGAGCGCAGCACGCGCCAGCGTGCGCAGGCCGCAGCTTCGGCGAAGCTGATGCAGGGCATGGCGCCGCTGTTCCGCCGCGCGCTGCCCGACGGCCTGGCGAGCCGCGCCTGCGCCCGCGTGGGCGTGCCGGTGGAATCGTTGCGCGAGTGGCCGGCATTGCCCCGGTAGGCGCCGACCTTGGTCGGCGCGCCTTGCCGCGGTGCCCATCCATGCGATGCGTGGATGCCGGAAGAACGCCAACCAAGGTTGGCGTCTACCCATGGAAATAAAACGGGCGCCTTTCGGCGCCCGTCTGCGTTACATCACCACACCTTGACCCGCTTGTCCGGGGCCAGGTACAGCTTCTGGCCTTCCTTCACTTCAAACGCCGGGTACCAGGCGTCGATGTTGCGCACCGTCAACGCGCGGAACTGGCCCGGTGCATGCACGTCGGTCAGCAGCGAATTGCGCAGCGCCTGCTCGCGGCTCTTGCTGCGCCAGGCCTGGGCGAAGCCGAGGAAGAAGCGCTGGTCCGGGGTGAAACCTTCCAGGGTCTGGCCCGGCTTGCCCTGCAGCGACAGCTGGTAGGCATCGTAGGCGGTACCCAGGCCGGCGACATCGGCGATGTTCTCGCCCAGCGTCAGCTTGCCGTTGACGTGCACGCCGGCGAACGGCTCGTAGCTGCTGAACTGTGCGGCCAGCGCATCGCCCGCTGCGTTGAACTGCTTGAGGTCTTCGGCCGTCCACCAGTTGTGCAGTTTGCCGGTGTCGTCAAACAACGCGCCCGCGTTGTCGAAGCCGTGGCTGATCTCGTGGCCGATCACCGCGCCGATCGCACCGTAGTTCACCGCGTCGTCGGCGGCACCGTCAAAGAACGGCGGCTGCAGGATCGCCGCCGGGAACACCAGACGGTTTTCCAGCGGCACGTTCATCGCATTGATGGTCTGCGGCAGCATCGCCCACTCGCTGTGGTCGACCGGCTTGCCCAGCTTGGCGATGTTGCGCTGGTACTCGAACAGCTCGGCGCGCTGCGCATTGCCCAGCGGATCATCACGACGGATGTCCAGGCCGGTGTAGTCGCGCCACTTGTCCGGATAGCCCATGCCCACGGTGAGGCCGGCCACCTTGGCCTTGGCGCTGGCCTTGGTCTGCGGTGACATCCAGGCCAGTGCATCGATGCGCTTGGCGAAGGCGGCGATGATGTTCTTCGCCATCTCGTCGGCACGTTCCTTGGTCTTGGCATCGAAGTGCTTTTCGACGTAACGCTTGCCGATGGCCTCGCCGACGGCATGGTTGGCGTCATCCACGGCACGCTTCCAGCGGTCGCTCTGCTGCGGCGTACCGCTCAGCGCGGTGCCGTGGAAGGCGAAGCGCGCATCGGCGAACTTCTTCGGCAGGTAGGCAGCGGCGCGGTCCAGCGCGTGGAAGGTCATGTAGTCCTTCCAGGCATCCAGCGGCTCGGTGGCCACCAGCTTGGACAGGCCGGCCACGGCCTTGGGCTGCCACACGATGAAGTCCTGCTGCTGGCCAAGCTTTGAGGCGTCCAGGAACGCGGCCCAGTCCATGCCCGGGGCCTTGGCGTTGAAGTCGGCCTGGGTCCAGGGGTTGGCGCCCTTGGTCACGTCATTGGTTTCTTCCTGCGTGGCATGCGCCTGGGCGATCTTCGTTTCCAGGGCGAGGATGCGCTGCGCCTTGCCGGCCGGGTCGGCCACGCCGGCCAGCTGCAGCACCTGCGCGATGTAGGCCTGGTACTGCTTGCGCAGGTCGGCCATGCGGCCACCGCCCAGGTAGAAATCGCGGTCCGGCATGCCCAGGCCGCCCTGCACCAGGTACGGCGCGGTACGGTCCGGCTGCAGCAGGTCCACCGACACCCACAGGCCGAACAGGCGGTCGGTGTAGAAGTTGGTGGCATTGAGCAGGTCGACGTCGGCGCGCACGTCGCCGCCGAGGGCGCGGGCCAGGCCGGCCTTGTCGGCGATCGCATCGATGTTCTTCAGCTGCGGCTGCACCGGTGCCAGGCCGCGCTGCTCGATGCCGGCCTCGTCCATGTAGGCGGCGTAGTAGTCGCCGATCAGCTTGTCTTCGCCGCTGGCCTGGGCGTTGCCGGCAGCGCCTTCCAGGATCGCGCGGGTGTCGGCCTGGGTCTTCTCGGCAATCACGTTGAAGCTGCCGAAGCGCGAGCGGTCGGCCGGAATCTCGGTGTTCTTCACCCAGCTGCCGTTGGCGAAACCGAAGAAGTCGTCACCGGCGGCGATGCTGCGGTCCATGCCACTGGCATCGAAACCAAAGCTGCCCAGCATCGGCTTGGCGGCAGCGGGTGTCGCCTCGGCCGGTGCGGCGGTGCCGGCGGCCGGATCGGCCGGGCGGTCGCAGGCGGCCAGGGACAGGCTGGCAACGATGGCCAGTGCCAGGGTGGGGCGGCGCAGCTTGGACATGGACTTCTCTTGCGGCGGAAAACTCCAAGTCTAATCCGCTGCGGGCCGGCTGGACGTGCTCGACAGGGCCAGCACTGTGCGTGATCTGGCTGAACACGCCGCAGCGATCTTCACGCGGTCACCGGCGTGGTGCATGCTGCGGGCTGGATGTCTGCAGCACCCGGGGGAGGGCGCATGCAGGACGGGTCGAGGCGTCAAGAATGGCGTCCGCCGGCCGTTGAGGTCGGGGATGTGGAGGAATCGTTCGCGCATGAAGCCAGCCGACTGCACAGGGAAGACCGACCGATGCCGGCGCTGAGACACGCGCTGGCCCGGCCGTTGCGTGCCATTACCTGGGGCGGCGTGGTGCTGGGCGTGCTGCTGGCGGCAGGCCTGGCCGCGATGCTGGCCAACGATTACCAGCGCCGGCTGGAAGCCGCGCAGCGGCAGAGCCGGGCGCTGGCGATAGGCAGCGAGCGCCTGCTGGCACTGGAGCTGCGCAACCTGGAACGGGCGATGGCCGGCATCGCCGCCGATGCGGCCGAGCTGTTCCGCACGGTGCCTGCGCAGGCGCCTGGGCTGCTGGACGCCGCCATAGCCGGCGTGCTGCGCCGGCACGCTGAACTGCACAGCATCGTCGTGCTCGATACTTATGGCCGCGCCCTGACCGCCGGCAAGGGCGACCTGCAGCTGCCACTGTGGACCGATCCGCAGCGACGGGGGCAGGGAAGTGCGCTGTACATCGGGCCGCCGCAGCGTGCCAGCGATGGTGGCTGGGTGGTGCCGCTGGCGCTGCCGATGGCTGGCGATCGCTGGCTGCTGGCACGGCTGCGCTGCGGCGAACTGCAGCGGATCGTGGGTGGTCTGGATGTGGGGCCCAGTGGCCTGGCCTCGATCAGCGACGCCGATGGCTACATGCTGGCCCGTGTCCCCGATCCGCACGGCACCGTCGGCCGCCGTTACACGCTGCCGGCACGCACGCTGCTGGGCCGGCAGGCAGTGGTCGAGCTGGGCAGCATTCCCGGAGCGGTGGACCAGATACCGCGCATCTCCACCATCAGCACCCTTGAGCGCAGTCCACTGGCGGTGCAGGTCGGCCTGGCAAACGAAGGTGTGCTGAAGCCGTGGTGGCCGTATCTGCAGGCGGCGATCGCCATCATGCTGGCCTACGTGGTGCTGCTGCTGGTGCTGCTGTACGCGGTGCGCCGCAGCACGCACCGGCAGCAGTCGATGGCCGAAGAGCTGCGCACCGGCCACGCCGAGCTGCGCCTGGCCCATCAGGTGGGCCGCGTATGCACCTGGTATGTCGACGAAGACGCTGCGCTGCTGCGCTGGTCACCGCTGGCGCGCGAGATCTTCGGTGTGCAGACCGATGCGCTGCCGGTGGCCGAATTCTTCGCCCGCGTGCACCACGATGACAGCGCACGCATGCAGCAGGCCTTCGATCAGGCCTTCGCCGGCAACGCTGTACTCGACGAAGAATTCCGTCTGGTGCTGCCCGGCGGTGCCGTGCGCTGGGTTGCCGCGCGTGGCCAGCGGGTAGCGGTGGTCGATCGGCAGCGGCGCATGATCGGCGCACTGACCGACCTCAGCGAGCGCTACCAGGCACGCGAACAGATGCGCCAGGTGGAACGCCGCTTCCGCCTGCTGTTCGATCGCAACCCCGCGCCGTTCTGGGTGTTCGATCCGGACACCTTGCGCTTCATCGAGGTCAACGAGGCGGCCGTGCAGCAGTACGGCTACAGCCGCGACGAATTCCTGGCGATGAGTATCCTCGACATCCGCCCACGCGAGGGCTGGGACGAGGTCAAGGGCGCGATCGCGCAGGTGCGCAGTGGTGAACTGCAGGACGCTGCGGTGCGCCTGCACCAGCGCAAGGATGGCAGTGTGTTCGAAGTGCGCGTGCACCTGTCGCAGCTGGATTTCGATGGCCAGCCCGCGTGCCTGGTGCTGGCCGAGGATGTCAGCGAGCGCCTGGCCTACGAGCGCGACCTGGCCTATCACGCACGGCACAACCCGGCCACCGGCCTGCTCAACGTGCGCGCACTGAGCGAACAGCTGGACGAGCAGGCTGGCGCCTACACCATCGCCTATGTGCAGCTGCGCGGTCTGCAGCTGGTGGCCGATACGCTGGGTCGTGAGATCGGCGACGCGGTACTGCAGTCGATGGCCTCGCGCCTGGGCGGGCTGGGCGCGCGCTTCGGCCTGCTGGCGTTCCAGCCGGCGGAGGATTTCGTGCTGGCCATCGCGCCGGAACACAATACCCAGCGCGTGCTGGACGATCTGCTGCAGATCGTCTCGGCACCGATGCGCGGCCAGGATTCGCTGCACCAGTTCGAACCCCGCATTGGTGTGGCGGTACGTGACGCCGATGCAGGCCACAGTGCGGAACAGGCGATCGGCATGGCCGCACAGGCAGCACACGCGGCCCGCGCCGAAGGCAACGTCGTGGCCTGGTTCGATGCGGCGGTGACCATCCGCCTGGCCGACCGCCTGCGCCTGGCCGGGCGCATCCACGCGGCGATCGACAACGAATTCCAGCTGTACTTCCAGCCGATCCGGCACGCCAGCGATGGCAGCCCGGCGTCGCTGGAGGCGCTGCTGCGCTGGCCGCAGGCCGATGGCAGCTTCATCCCGCCCAGCGAGTTCATCCAGTTGTGCGAGGACACCGGCCTGATCCTGGCGTTGGGACGCTGGGTGATCCGCGCAGCGGCACAGGCGCAGCGGCGTCTGGTCGAAGCGGGGTGGGGCGAGCTGTCGATCGCGGTCAACGTGTCGGCGGTGCAGTTCTTCAACAGCGATCTGGTGGCCGAGTTTGCCCGCGCGCAGCAGGATTTCGGCCTGGCCCGTGGTGCACTGCACGTGGAACTGACCGAGAGCAGCCTGATGCGCAAGCCGGCACAGGCGATGCAGACCATGCAGCGCCTGCACGAGCAGGGCATCCGCGTGTCGCTGGACGATTTCGGTACCGGCTACTCGAGCATGTCCTACCTGCAGCACCTGCCGCTGGACGTCCTGAAGATCGATCGCAGTTTTGTGGCCGACGTGGAAACCAATCCCCGCAACGCGTCGATCTGCCGGGCACTGCTGTCGCTGGGCCACAGCATGGGGCTGACGATCATCGCCGAGGGCGTGGAGACGCCGGGGCAGCTGGACTGGCTGGCCGCGCATGGCTGCGACCAGGTGCAGGGCTACCTGCTGGGGCGGCCGGCACCGCTGGAAAAGATCATCGCGCAGCTGGATGAGGTTGTCGTTTGACCGGTAGTGCCGGCCGCTGGCTGGCAGCCGAGGGCAATCGATGTCATGCGGATGCCGGCCAGCGGCCGGCACTACCGGAAGTCGCGCGAATCCCCTACACCCCGGTTTCCACCAGGTAGTCGATGAAGCTGCGCACCTTCGGTGCGAGATGGCTGCGGCTGGTGTAGACGGCGAAGATGCCGATCGGCTCAGCTTCCCATCCGGGCAGGATGCGCACCAGGCGGCCATCGGCCAGCGCCTCGTGCAACAGGAAGTCCGGCTGCAGGATCACGCCCATGCCGGCAATCGCGGCTTCGCGCAGGACGTCGCCATTGTTGGCGCGCAGCAGGGTGGTCACTGCAACCTTCACTTCGCCACCCGGTCCCTGCAGTGGCCAGTGGTCGCCGGCGGCCCAGTAGCTGTAGCCGAGGCAGGCGTGGGTCTGCAGATCCTCTGGTGCCTGCGGTGTTCCGTGTGCGGCCAGGTAGGCCGGTGCGGCACACAGGCTGATCCGCGATTGGCCCAGGCGCCGCGCGATCAGGCTCGGGCCCGGTTCGCGGGTGATGCGGATGGCCACGTCGTAGCCTTCTTCGACCATGTCCACCAGGCGGTCGGACAGCGCCAGGTCCAGCTCGACCTGCGGGAAGCGCTCGCGGTAGCCGGCCAGCAAAGGGCCGAGGCGGGCGATGCCCCAGCTGACCGGTGCGTTGATGCGCAGCGTGCCGGACGGCTCCAGCGCCTGTGCGCCGATGCTGGCCTCAAGCGCATCGAACTCGGCCAGCAGGCGCACGCACTGCGCGTAGTAGGCGGCGCCGGCGCTGGTCGGGCTGACCCGGCGGGTGGTGCGGTGGAGCAGGCGGGTGGACAGGCGCTTTTCCAGCGCGGCGACCTGGCGGGTGACACCGGCCGTGGACATGTCCAGCGCCTGTGCGGCGGCGCTGAAGCCGTTGCGTTCGACCACCGCGACGAACACGCGCATGGCATCCAGGGTGTCCATTGTTGCGCCTTCTGAAATAAATACGGTCGATCCATCGTATTTATCGGCAATGGAGGGCGCAATAACCTGTGCCCTGTCCCTACCGAGGTATCCCATGAACGCTACCGCCGCCCCCATGTCTCCGCTCGCCCCGTATGCCGCGACCCTGCTGCGGCTGGCCCTGGGCGTGTTGTTCCTGGTCCATGCGCTGACCAAGTTGCTGGTGTTCACCCCGGCAGGTACTGCTGCCTTCTTCGAGTCGCTGGGCCTGCCCGGCGTCCTCGGCTACCTCACCATTGCCGTTGAACTGACGATTTCCGCAGCGCTGCTGCTTGGCATCTACGCGCGCTGGATCGGTCTGCTCGGTGTGCCGTTGCTGCTGGGCACCATCGTGACCGTGCATGGCGCCAACGGTTTCAGCTTCGCCAACGCGGGCGGTGGCTGGGAATACCCGGCGTTCTGGGCGCTGGCCCTGGTCGTGCTGTTCCTGCTTGGCGATGGCCGCTGGACCCTGCGTTCGCGCTGACCGTCACCCGGCCTGCTGCCTGTTCCTGTCATTGGAGAAGATCATGTCCCGTCTGCCTTCGCTGTACATCTCCCACGGCTCGCCGATGACCGCCCTGCATCCGGGCCAGGTCGGCGTGCGGCTGGCCGAGCTGGCCCGCGACCTGCCAACGCCGCGTGCGATCGTCATCGCCTCGGCGCATTGGCTGGCCCGGCAGCCGCTGGTCGGCAACCATCCGCAGCCGCCCACCCTCCACGATTTCGGCGGCTTCCCACGCGAACTGTTCGCGCTGCAGTACCCGGCGCCCGGTGATCCGGCGTTGGCTGAAGAGGTAGCGGGCCGCATCGCCGCCGCCGGCCTGCCGGTGGCACTCGATCCGCAACGTGGCCTCGACCATGGCGCGTGGGTACCGCTGCGCCTGCTGCACCCGCAGGCCGATATCCCGGTGGTGCCGCTGTCGATCCAGCCGATGCTGGGCCCGCAGCATCAGTTCGCGCTGGGCCGTGCGCTGGCGCCGCTGCGCGAACAGGGCGTGCTGCTGATCGGTTCGGGCAGCATCACCCACAACCTGCACGACTGGGGCCATTATCAGGACGGCAAGCAAGCGCCCTACGTGCGCCCCTTCATCGACTGGGTGGAGCAGCGGCTGGCTGCCAATGACCGCGATGCCCTGTTCGACTACCGCCGACAGGCACCGTTTGCCGAGCGTGCGCATCCCACCGATGAGCATCTGCTGCCGCTGTACTTTGCGATGGGTGCGGCGGGGGAGGGTGGCTTCGGTGCCAAGCGCATCGATGCCGGTATCGATGCCGGCTTCCTGGCGATGGACCTGTACCGCTTCGATGGCGCCGAGCGCGCTCAGGATGCGGCGTGACCCCACCGCTGCTGCCAGGGCTGGAACGCCCTGCATCAGGACACGTGCAGGGCCGGTTGGCAGTGGTGCATGACGACGTGGCCAGCACGCCGGCCTGGATCGGGCGGCGCTTGCTGTCGCGGTCCTGACGCGCATTCAGATCGCTGGGCGCAGTGGCGGCCTGCTGTGTTAAGTTTTTTCCCGTCCCCCGGCGCACTCCGGTTTTTCCGGCCCCACGCGCCGCTCCTGTGGAAGAAGCATGCACACCATCGAAGTCGTCCTGGCGATGCTGGTGGCCGTTGTCGCCAGCGGTTACCTGGTTCGCGTCCTGCCATTCTCGTTGCCGCTGCCGCTGGTGCAGATCGGCCTCGGCGCGGTGATCGCCGGGGTATTCAACCGCGGTCATGCACTGGAACCGGAAGTGTTCTTCCTGCTGTTCCTGCCGCCGCTGCTGTTCCTTGATGGCTGGCGCATTCCCAAGCAGGGCCTGTTCCGCGACAAGGGCGCGATCCTCGAACTGGCGTTCGGGCTGGTGGTGTTCACCGTGATCGGCGCGGGCCTGCTGATCCACTGGATGATTCCGGTGATGCCACTGGCGGTGTGTTTCGCGCTGGCCGCGATCGTGTCACCGACCGATCCGGTGGCGGTCGGCGCGATCGCTGCCAAGGCACCGATTCCCAAGCGCCTGATGCACATCCTGGAAGGCGAGTCACTGCTCAACGATGCCTCCGGCCTGGTCTGCTTCCGCTTCGCGGTGGCGGCGGTGATGACCGGTACCTTCTCGTTGGCGACCGCCTCGCTGACCTTCGTGTGGGTAGCGGTGGCCGGCCTGGCCGTCGGCGTGGCGGTCACCCTCGGCGTGTCCACGTTCCAGCGCTGGCTGTGGCGCCGTTTCGGCGAAGAGCCGGGCGCGGCGATGCTGGTCAACCTGCTGATCCCGTTCGCGGCGTACCTGCTGGCAGAAGAAATCAACGCGTCGGGCATTCTCGCTGCGGTCGCAGCGGGTATTTCCATGAGCTACGTGGAAATGACCGGCCGTGTCTCCGGCAGCATGCGCGTGCAGCGTGCCGGCGTCTGGAACATGCTGCAGTTCAGCTTCAACGGCATCATGTTCGTGCTGCTGGGCGAGCAGTTGCCGGGCATTGTCGAACGCGCCACCACCACCATGAACGAGAGCGGCCACCAGAGCGCGTGGTGGCTGTTGGTTTACGTGCTGGTGATCAACGCGACGCTGATTGCGCTGCGCCTGCTGTGGGTGTGGCTGTCGCTGCGCTGGAACCTGCTGCGCGCGCGACGCCGCGGCCTTGAGCGTGGCGAGGCACCGAACTGGCGCATCGTGGTGGCCACCTCGGTGGCGGGTGTGCGTGGTGCGATCACCCTGGCCGGCGTGTTGACGCTGCCATTGTTCCTGCCCGATGGCAGCCCGTTCCCGGCACGCGACCTGGTGATCTTCCTGGCTGCTGCGGTGATCCTGTGCTCGCTGGTCGGCGCCAGCGTGGCGCTGCCGCAGCTGTTGAAGGGCCTGCAGCTGCCGGCCGATTCGGGTGAGCGCAAGGAAGAGGATCTCGCCCGCAAGCTGTCCTCGAAGGCCGCGTTGGCGGGCGTGGAGCGCATGCGCCAGCAGCTGGTGCTGAACCAGAACACCGAGAACGTGCAGCTGTACAACGACGCCGCATCGCGGGTGAGCCTGCTGTATCAGCGGCATCTGGACCGCGACAACCCGGACGTGGACCCGGAGAAGGTGAACCGGATGGAGATGGGCTATCGCCAGCTGCGCAGCGCCGGGCTGAATGCCGAACGCGAGGAACTGTTCCGGCTGACCCGCCGCGGCGTGGTGTCGGACGAGATCGCACGGCGGCTGATCCGCAACCTCGACCTGCTGGAATCGCGCAAGCGCGAGTGAACGGTATGCCGACCGGGCTGCCGATCGGGGTCAGATCCCTTTCCGCAGGAAAGGGATCTGACCCCGCCCCGGGACGGCCGGTTACTCCGGCTTCTGTTCCAGGAAATACGCCTCGACCTTGCCCTTGACCTTGATGGTCATCGGGTTGCCGCGACGGTCACGAGCCTTGCCGGCCTGCACGCGGATCCAGCCTTCGCTGACCGAGTATTCCTCGACGTTGTCGCGCTCGACATCGTTGAAGCGCACGCCGACGCCGCGCTCCAGGGCCTGCGCATCGTGGAAGGGGCTGGCCGGGTTGATCGCCAGGTGGTCGGGAGGGGTATCGCTCATCGCTTCATTCACAGTGACGGCCACCACGGCCGGCTTCAGCGGTACAGGATAAACCGTAGAATGCCCCCCTGCTCCCGAGGACGTTCCGCCATGCCTGACAACAGCGACTATTTCGACTTCGAGGAAGACGCCCACGATTTCGACGAGGACGACTTCGAGGCGCGGGTCTGGAACCTGCTCGTGCTGATCAACCCCGGTGACGAAGAGCTGGCCCTGCAGCAGTTCAACCGCTGGCGCGAGCATCTGTCCGAGGACGGCCAGCCGCTGGAAGCCGACAGCGACTGGCTGCCGGCGCTGTTCACGGCCATCGCCTGGCAGTCGGGCTTCGAGGTCGAACGTGATGATTTCGATTCGCTGCAGTCGGCGGTGAACGAGCTGTCGGCGCGCTTCAACCTGCAGCTGGACTGGGGTGGCGACCTGGACGACGAGGATTTCGCCGCGGACCTGGACGGCGTGCAGCTGATGAGCACCGCCTTCGACCGCCTGCGCGAGCACAACTACACGCTGTGGAGCGTGGATGCCGGCAACGACGGCTTCAGTGGCTGGATGGCGCTGACCCGCGATGACGACGCCTTGCTGGCGCTGTGCTCGCTGCTGAACGTGGAAGTGCGGCTGGGCAGCGACCCGTTCTGAGAGTCACCGGTAGCGCCGGGCCATGCCCGGCTGCTTCTCGCCGTGCTGGATGAATCGTGTCCAATGTGTCGCGGCAGGTTCCGCGCGCATTGCGATGCGTTCATGCCAATCGCGCCCTCGTGTTCCTTGGGCGCGCCTACGGCCGGTACTGCGCCCTGGCGTTGGCGATCACCGCTTTCACCTGTGCGCGATCCGCGTGCCGGGAAATGGCTACCGCGCCCAGCGCGAGTGCCTGCGCACGCAGCTCGGCGGTGACATCGTAATGCGCCCCGCTGGCCTTGTTCTGGAAGGCCCGTGGAGGAATGCCGAGCTGCGCCGCCATCGCGTGCAGCTCGGCCAGGGTATCGGCCATCAGGTGCGCCCAGCGCTGACCGCGCCAGGGATGCACCGCGTCATCGACGTAGACCGACACCGCCGCAGCCGGATCAGGCCTGCGGCTTGCCGTCGGCGTCGGCGGCCGTAGCGGCCTCCGCGTCGGCAGCGCCTTCGGCGCCGGCAGTGTCCGCAGCCGCTTCATCGGCAGCTTCGCCTTCGGCTGCTGCGTCTTCAGCCTGCTCGCTGGCGAACTCGGCCACCAGCTTGTCCAGGTACTCCTCGCCGGTCTGGCCCGCTTCTTCGGCCAGGGTGTCGAGCAGCTTCTGCATCAGCTCGGAATATTCCAGGGTGACCTTGCGGCCTTCGGCTTCCTGCACGTTGGACAGGTGCTTCAGCATGGCCAGCATCGGCACCGGGTTGTCGGCGTTGCCCATGGTCTGGCCGCCGATGGCCAGCAGCCACTCACGGCCCTGCAGGCCGATGGCGGCCACGGCCTGGCCGTCCTCGTTCACCAGCACGGCATGGTTCTGCACCTGCTGCTGGGCGTTCAGACGGAGGAACGGGCGCTTGGCCTGCTGCTTCTTGCGCTTGTCGCGCTTGGCCTTGGAGGACTGGGACATGGGGTGGGATCACCTGAAATCGGAAAGACCGCCATTGTAAGCGGCATGACCATTGGTGGGTGCGGACCTTGGTCCGCACGCTTTTCCCGGATGTGCGGACCCAGGTCCACACCCACCTATTACTTTGCTGGCCCCTGCGCGGCCTGCACGTCCGGGTCCACGGTGGTCGCCGACAGGCCCACGTGCGGCCCAGCGCCGGCCAGCGCAGCTTCCTCGGCAGCCTTGGTCATCACCACGATGCTGATGCGGCGGTTGATCGGGTTCTGCGGATCGGCCTTGTCAAACAGCACCGACGAAGACAGGCCGACCACGCGGGTGATCTTGCTGTCTTCCAGGCCGCCATCGATCAGCGCGCGGCGCGCGGCATTGGCGCGGTCGGCGCTCAGTTCCCAGTTGCCGTAACCGCGTGCGGCCGAATAGGCGGTGATGTCGGTGTGGCCGGTCAGGCTGATCCGGTTCGGCACGTGGTTCAGGTACTCGGCCAGCTCGTGCAGGATCTGCTGGGTGTACGGCTTCAGGGTGGCGCTGCCGAGGTCGAACATCGGCCGGTTCTGCTTGTCCACGATCTGGATGCGCAGGCCTTCCGGGGTCAGGTCCAGCAGCAGCTGGTCCTTGAACGGTTCCAGCGCCTGGCTGCGGCTGATCGCTTCCTGCAGTTCCTTCATCAGCGCTTCCAGCTGCTGCTTGTCGCGCTGCTGCTCGTCCACCGGCTGCGGTATCGACTTCTGCTGGTTCTGGAAGGGATCGTTGCTGTTGCCGCGCGAAACATCGGTGGCGCCGCCGAGCTTGATCATCGAGGTGCTGGCACCGCCCGGCCCGGCCATGCCTGGCGCCGGCGTCGCGCTGGAGCCGACCAGCGGGCTGGGGTTGCGGAAGTACTCGGAAATGGCTGCGCGCTCGGGCTTGCTGGTGCTGGCCATCAGCCACAGCACCAGGAAAAAGGCCATCATCGCGGTCACGAAGTCGGCATAGGCCACCTTCCACGAACCGCCATGGTGGGCGGCGTGGCCGGCCTTCTTGACCCGGCGGACGATGACGGTGGGCTTGGTCTCGGCCATGGCTTACTTGACCGTCTTCAGGTGCTGCTCGAAGTCGGAGAACGCCGGGCGCACGTTCGACGGCAGCGTCTTGCGGGCGAACTCCAGCGCGATCTTCGGGTTGTAGCCGCGCAGGCAGGCCAGCAGGGCGGTCTTCACCGACTCGTAGATGCGGCTGTCCTGCTCGGCACGGGCTTCCATCGCCGAGGCCATCGGGCCGACGAAGCCATAGCCCAGCAGGATGCCGAGGAAGGTGCCGACCAGCGCGCCGGCCACATGGCCACCCACTTCGACGATGTCGCCACCGATCGAGCCCATGGTGATGACGATGCCCAGCACTGCCGCCACGATGCCGAAACCGGGCAGGCCGTCGGCAACCTTGGTCAGCACCTGTGACGGCGCCATCGCTTCGGCGTGGTGCTTTTCCAGCTCCAGCTCCAGCAGCGGCTCCAGCTCATGCGGCTCGATGTTGCTGCCGATCATCAGGCGCAGGCAGTCGGTGATGAAGTCGATCAGGTGGTGGTCGGCCTGCACCTTCGGGTAGTTGCCGAACAGCGCGCTTTCGGCCGGGCGCTCGACGTGGTCTTCCAGTGCCATGAAGCCTTCACGGCGGGCCTTGTTGAGCAGTTCGTAGACCAGGCTGAGGACATCGATGTAGTCCTGCTGCTTGTAGCGCGGGCCCTTGAACACGCCGACCATGGCCTGCAGCGTCTGCTTGACCGTCTTGGCCGGGGTGCCGACCAGGAATGCACCCAGCGCGGCACCGCCGATGATGACCAGTTCGTAGGGCTGCCACAGCGCCCCAAGGCGGCCGTGTGCGCCGAGGTAGCCGCCCAGCACGCTGATGATGACGACCAGGAATCCAACGATGATGAGCATGGCGCGACGCAAGGAGGGGGGATATCTCCTTGTCGGCCTGACACCGGTGTTTCTGAAGAGGGAATTCTGTGAAGTCGGTCAGCGGGGCATTGCGGCGGTGTCAGCCCGCCACGCCGGCCTCCGCGCCGCCACGCTGCAGCGGATCGGGCCACGGCTCGCCGTTGCCGGTGAATGAAAGTGAGACCGAGTTCAGGCAGTGGCGCTCGTAGGTGGGCGGCGGACCGTCCGGGAACACGTGGCCCAGATGGCTGCCACAGCGGGCGCAGGTGATCTCGGTGCGGACCATGCCATGGCTGCTGTCGCGGATCTCGCGCACGTGCGACGGGTCGAACGGGGCGAAGAAACTGGGCCAGCCGGTGCCCGAATCGAATTTGGTGCTGGAGCGGAACAGCGGCAGCGCGCACAGCCGGCAGCAGTAGACGCCCTCACGCTTGTTGTCGAGGAACACCCCGCAGAAGGGCGCCTCGGTGCCGTGCTGCAGCAGCACGCGGCGCTCCTCGGCGCTGAGCCCGGCGACCAGGGCTTCGGTCTGCGTGGCGGTGGGGGGCGTCAGATCGAAAGCGCTCATGCCGGCTCTCCGTGGGGTTGTGGCCTGGGATGCCGCAGACGTGGGGGTGTCGGCACGCGCTTGCAAGTGTGATGGCCGTTCATGGCCGGCACACAGGGGCAGGCGCAGGGTGAATGTGGACCACCCTGGAGCGCGCCATGAAACCCCGCCTTGTCCTGCTGTTGACGGCCCTGCTGCCTCTGCTCGCCCAGGCGCAGGTGCCCACCGGCAATCCGACCACCACCCGCAGCAGCTCGACGGTGGCGCCGCCGCCTGTGGCCCCGCCACCGCAGGCGTCGCGCCCGCAGCCGCAGGTGCTGCCCTCGCCGCAGCCGGCCCAGCCGATCCGCTCGACCGGCCCGGCCCAAGTGACCCCCACGCCCGCGCCGGCGCTGCCGGACAAGGTCTACGACCGCAACGGCCGCATCGTTCCCGGCGTCAAACCGGTCGGCCCCAACCGCGTGTTCGACTCGCGCACCGGCCGCTACTACGACAGCGTACCGACCGGCGACGGCCAGCAGATCAAGCGCTGACCCCAGCGCCCGCAACCGATCGCCTAACCCAAAGAGAGCGCAGCGACCCGCTGTTGCTCTTTTTTTTCTTTTTCCGTGGCTGGCGCCCGCATGAACCTGTCAGAGGCCGGGCGGGTGGGCTGTGCAGGGGCGTGAGCCGCATGGATGCGGCGACCGAGCTTACAGGGACGTACTTGCAGCGCCCCCTGCACAGCCCACCCGCCCGGCCTCACCCGCAATGCTGGAAGTCTGCCCAGCCACGAGGGGCCCAGCCGTTGGCAGGAAACCCACCCACATGAACGCCGGAAAACAGCCCCCGCCCTGCACACCCCGCATCACCCGTTTTTCGCCTGCGATTAACCGCCCCAGGACCACGGTGGACCTGCGCCGGCATCCCCGCCGTCGCGCTTCCCTCGTCCCCTTGGAATACGATCATGGCCAACCAGCAGAACCGTCATCCCGGCAAGGAACAGCAGGGCAAAACACCGCAGGACCAGCAGCGCCAGCAGCAACAGCAACAGCAGCCGAACGAGCAGCAGAAGAAGAATCCGCAACAGGGTTCCATGAAGAACCCGCAGCAGCGCTGATGCAGCCAGGGGCCAGAGCCCGTGCTACGGGGTCTGGTCCCGCTGCCGCCCGTCGACTCAATCGGGAATCGGCAGCGTCCAGGTCTCCTTGACCTCTTCCATCACGATGTAGCTCTTCGATTCACGCACATGGGGCAGGGTCAGCAGGGTGCTGCCAAGCAACTTTCGATACGAGGCCATCTCGCTGATCCGCGCCTTCAACAGGTAATCGAAATCGCCCGACACCAGATGGCATTCCAGTACGTTGGGCAGCTTCAGTGCCGCACGCCGGAACTCCTCGAAGATGTCACCGGATTTGTAGGCCAGGCTGATCTCCACGAACACCAGCAGGCTCGCCTTCAGCGCCGACGGGTCCAGGTGGGCGTGATAGCCGGTGATCACCGCTTCGCGCTCCAGCCGACGCACGCGCTCGGTGCACGGGGTGGTCGACAGGCCGATCCGTTCGCCCAGCTCGGTGAAGGAGATGCGGCCTTCGCCCTGCAGGATGCGCAGGATCTTGCGGTCGATCTTGTCCAGTTCGCGGGGGCGGGTGGTCATGGCCGTCAACCTTGAGGAATGAATCAGAGGAAAATATCCTGCCTGCATTCCTAAAATCAGGCAAATCACCTAGGAACGGAAGAATATACTTCCCCGATTATGGCCCCTGCGCACACAAATGCAGGGAATGATCGGGTTGGAGAATTTCCATGCGAGTCCTAGTTCTCGGCAGCGGCGTGATCGGCACCACCAGTGCCTGGTACCTGCGACAGGCCGGGTTTGAAGTCACGGTCGTCGACCGCCAGCCCGGTCCCGCGCTGGAAACCAGCTTCGCCAATGCCGGCCAGCTGTCCTTCGGCTACACCTCGCCGTGGGCCGCCCCGGGCGTACCGAAGAAGGCCATCGGCTGGCTGTTCGAAAAGCACGCACCGCTGGCGATCAAGCCGGGCATGGACCTGGCCCAGTACCGCTGGCTGTGGCAGATGCTGCGCAACTGCACCCACGAGCGCTACGCGATCAACAAGGCGCGCATGGTGCGCATGTCCGAGTACAGCCGCGACTGCCTGAACGAGCTGCGCGCGCAGATCGGCATCGATTTCGAAGGGCGCGACCTGGGCACCACCCAGCTGTTCCGCACCCAGCAGCAGCTGGATGCATCGGCGCAGGACATCGAGATCCTGGCCCAGTACGGGGTGCCGTACGAAGTGCTGGATCGCGCCGGTATCATCAAGGCCGAGCCTGCGCTGGCCCACGTCGATGGCCTGGTGGGTGCACTGCGCCTGCCGCGCGACCAGACCGGCGATTGCCAGCTGTTCACCCGCCGCCTGGCGCAGATGGCGGCCGAAGCGGGGGTCGAGTTCCGTTACGACCAGGACATCACCGGCGTGGAATTCGACGGCGACCGCATCACCGGCGTGCGCATCGGCGGCAAGCTGGAAACCGCGGACCGCTTCGTGGTCGCGCTGGGCAGCTATTCGCCGGGACTGGTCGCGCCGCTGGGCATGCGCCTGCCGGTGTATCCGCTGAAGGGCTACTCGCTGACCCTGCCGATCACCGACCCGGCGATGGCACCCACTTCGACCATCCTCGATGAGAGCTACAAGGTGGCGGTGACCCGCTTCGACAACCGCATCCGCGTCGGTGGCATGGCCGAGGTGGCCGGTTTCGACCTGTCGCTGTCGCCGCGTCGCCGCGAGACGCTGGAGCTGGTGGTGCGCGACCTGTACCCGAAGGGCGGTGACCTGGCCAAGGCCGAGTTCTGGACCGGCCTGCGCCCGGCCACGCCGGACGGCACACCGGTGATCGGCGCCACGCCGTTCCGCAACCTGTTCCTCAACACCGGCCACGGCACGCTGGGCTGGACCATGGCCTGCGGCTCCGGCCGCTACCTGGCCGACCTGATGAGCGCGCGCCAGCCACAGATCAGCACCGAAGGCCTCGATATCTTCCGCTACGGCCAGTACCGCCACGCCCCGCAACATGAGAACCGCACATGCGTCCTGCCCGCGCGCTGATCGACCTGGGCGCACTGCGCAGCAACTATCGCCTGGCCCGTGAACTGGGCGGTGGCAAGGCGCTGGCGATCCTCAAGGCCGATGCCTATGGCCACGGTGCGGTGCGCTGTGCGCAGGCACTGGAAGGCGAGGCCGACGGCTTTGGCGTGGCCACCATCGAAGAAGCGCTGGAACTGCGCCAGGCCGGCATCCGTGCGCCGATCCTGCTGCTGGAAGGCATCTTCGAGCCCAGCGAAATGGCGCTGGTGGCCGAGCATGACCTGTGGTTCTCGGTCGGTTCGCCGTGGCAGCTGGAAGCGCTGGCCGCGTTCGACAGCCCGCGCCCGCTGACGGTGTGGCTGAAGCTGGACAGCGGCATGCACCGGCTGGGCCTGGACGTTCCCGGTTTCCGCGCCGCGCACGCACGTTTGTCTGCACTGCCGCAGGTGGCGCGCATCGTGATGATGACCCACCTGGCACGCGCCGATGAACTGGACAGCGAGCGTACCCATGAGCAGGCCGCGACCTTCGTCGAGGCCATCGATGGTCTTGAAGGCGAGACCAGCATCTGCAATTCGCCGGCGCTGCTGGGCTGGCCGGACGTGCGCAGTGACTGGGTGCGCCCGGGCCTGATGCTGTACGGCGCCAATCCGCTGCCGGACAACAGTGAACTCACCGCGCGCCTGCGCCCGGTGATGACGATGCAGTCCAAGGTGTTCGCCGAGCGCTGGATCGAAGCTGGCGAGCCGGTCGGCTACGGTGCGCGCTTCGTGGCCAAGGCGCGCACACGCGTGGGCGTGGTCGCACTGGGCTATGCCGATGGTTATCCGCAGTTCGCGCCCAATGGCACCCCGGTGCTGATCGATGGCCAACCCGGTGGGCTGATCGGCCGCGTGTCGATGGACATGTTGACCGTGGACCTGACCGCGCATGCGCAGGCCGGCGTCGGCAGCGTGGTGGAACTGTGGGGTACGGCGCCGACCCTGTCCGAGCTGGCGCCGCGCTGCGGTGTCAGTGCCTACCAGCTGCCGTGCGGCGTCAAGCGCGTGGCACGCGTCTACCAGGATTGACCGGCTCAGGTAGCTGCCGACCCCCTGGTCGGCGCTGTGAACGCGTGTCGACCAAGGTCGACACCTACCGGATCGGATCAAACCCTGGTCGGCGCTGTGAATGCGTGTCGACCAAGGTCGACACCTACCGGGCAGCGGTAACGCGCGAGGTCAGCTGGCGCTTCACCCAATCATCGATCAGGCGCTTTTCATAGCGCAGCGGATCGGTATCGCTCCTCAGGCCGATGTTGTGCAGATAGCCGCTGTCGCTCAGGCGGGCGTCGCCTTCATCGATGATGCGCCCGCTGGCGTCCTTCAGTGTGTACTGCAGGGTGATCCGCGGCGGGTAGATGTCGCGCATGATCCGGATGTCGCTGCCGCGCGGGCCGTGCCAGGGCTCATAGTCGCCCGCGCGCTTGATATCGACCAGGGTCACGTCCAGCGTCTGCCCGGCCTGCAGGGGCTTGGCGGCGCTGGTCTGCACGTAGCTTGCCAGCTGCTGCACCCAGTCCCCGCGTTCGGCCTCGAAGCGGTTGGTGCTCTGGCGGATCTCGGTGAATTTCGCCGGATCATTCCACTGCACGCTGACCGGGCCATCGGCCTGCAGTGCGCGCGGCGCATCGGGCGCGGTTACCGTCCGCGGCGCGGCAGCCACGCTGCCCACGGCAAGCATGCCGGCCAGCAGCAGGGCGGTTGGAAGCGAACCTTTCATGGCAGTCTCCTGCGTCCCCGAAGCGGGGAGGATGATGATCTCGGATCGAGTGTGATCCCGCCGCGGGGCCGCAGCAATGGCCAGTAGCGTCAAATGCGTCAACAGTTGCCGCCAATTCATGGTCGTCAACCCTGACTGACGGCGCTTGACGCTGTGAATACGCGGTCTGGAAGATGCTGTACCTCCATCCGGTCTTTTCCTCCCACGCCCTTGTCCACATTGCCGCCCCTCGTGGAGCGCTCACCCTTGATGGTGCCGACGCCCGAACCCGACCTGCACCATGGCGTGCTTGAGCGCATCCACGCAGGTTTCTGTGTGATCCAGGTGCTGTTTGATGGCGACGAGGCGATCGACTACCGCTTCCTCGAGGTCAACGATGCCTTCGAGCGCCACACCGGCCTGAAGGATGCCTGCGGCAAGCGCATGAGCACGCTGGAGCCACAGCACGAAGGTGACTGGTTCCGTATTTACGGCGAAGTGGCGCGGACCGGGCGACCGGCCCAGTTCGAAATGGATGCCCGTGCCCTGGGGCGCACGTTCGCCGTGGATGCGGTGCGTGTTGGCCGGGCGGGCGATGACAAGGTGGGCGTGCTGTTCTTCGATGTGACCGCGCGCAAGCAGATGGAAGTGGAACTGGGTGAGAGCGAGGCGCGTTTCAGTGCGTTGGCCGATGGCCTGCCGATGCCGGTGTGGGTACTGGACGAGCGCGGCCACGCCCGCTTCGTCAACAGTGCCTTCAGCGAGTTCTTCGGCGGCGACGAGAACCGTGTGCCCGAAGATGTCTGGCGCGGCCTGGTGCATCCCGACGATGCGTCGGTGTTCGAATACGAACTGCAGGAAGCGCTGAAAGCGCAGCGCTCGATGCACGCCCTGGTGCGCGCCCGCCGCGCCGATGGGCAGTGGCGCTGGCTGGAAATGAACGCGCGTCCGCGCTTCTCGCGGATGGGCCGTTTCATCGGCCTGGCCGGCAGCAGCCCGGACGTCACCGAGCGCCGCGAGATCGAACTGGCGCGCGAGGAACTGCTGCAGTCCGAGCGTGCCGCGCGCAGTGCGGCCGAGAACATGGCGCGGCTGAAGGATGAGTTCCTGGCCACGCTGTCGCACGAGCTGCGCACGCCGCTGACCACGATCCTGGGCTGGAGTGAACTGCTGCTGCAGCGCGTCGATTCCACCAGCCCGCTGTACAAGGGCCTGGGCGTGATCGCCAACAGCGCGACCGCGCAGAAGCGGTTGATCTCGGACATGCTCGACCTCAGCAGCATGCTGCTGGGCAAGGTGCAGCTGGAAGTGGAAGTGCTGGACCTGCGCGACCAGTTGAACGAAGCGATGGGCGCACAGGAGCTGGTGGCCGAGGGCAAGGCGCTTGACGTCACCCTGCAGCTGCCGGCACAGCCCTGCCAGGTGCTGGGCGATGCCACCCGGCTGCAGCAGGTGTTCTGGAACCTGTTGTCCAACGCGATCAAGTTCACCCCGGCCGAAGGCCGCATCGACGTGCAGCTGCAGGCTGATGGCAACTATTGGACGATCACCGTGCGCGATACCGGCGATGGCATCGCGCCGGAGTTCCTGAACCATCTGTTCAGCCGCTTCCGCCAGGCCGACGGCACCACCACCCGCCGCCATGGCGGTCTGGGCCTGGGCCTGGCCATCGTGCAGCAGCTGGTCGAACTGCATGGCGGTTCGGTCAGCGCGGCCAGCGATGGCCACGGTCACGGCTCCACCTTCACCGTGCGCCTGCCGCAGCATCTGCCCGATGCCGAACGGCGTCCGCTGCGCGAGGTCGTCAGCGGTCCTATCCTGGAACCGATGGTGGTCGAGCCGTATCCGTTGCGCGGCCTGCATGTGCTGGCGGTGGAAGACCAGCCAGAAGTGCTGGAGTACCTGCGGCGCATGCTGGAAGAGCAGGGCGCCAGCGTATCCGCGGCCAGTTCTGCGGGCGAGGCGCTGGCATTGCTGGCCGACAATGGCCACCTGCAGTACCACGTGCTGCTGACCGACATCGGCATGCCGGGCATGGATGGCTATGGCCTGGTGAGCACGCTGCGCGAGGACCTGGGCGTGGATGCGGCAGCACTGCCGGCGGTGGCGGTGACCGCGCTGGCGCGTGCCGATGACCGTCGCCGTGCGTTGGCCTCGGGCTTCCAGGAGCATGTGGCCAAGCCGTATTCGGTGGCCCAGCTGGTGGGCGTGGTGCGGCGCGTGCAGGCCACGCGCGGGGACAGCCTGCTGCACTGAGCATTCACGGACGATCGGCGACCCTGCAGTTCAGGAGGTCGCCGATGTCCCGTATTGCTCCCCGTATCCATACTGATTCCGCGCAGATCGCGCGCCTGGAAGCCCTGTTGCCGCAGTTGCAGGGGGAAACCGAGGTGCAGCTGACCCTGCACGATGGCCGGCGCCTGCTGGGCACGGTTGCGGTGCAGCCGACGCTGCAGCAGTACCGCAACGACGCCGGCGACGAAGGCAGCAATGGCCAGCTGCGGTTGGACGATCTTGATGCGCCGGTGCAGCAGCATCACGTGTGGCTGGATGAGATCGCCAGCATCCGCAGACTGCCGCCGAGGCTCTGACGGCAACTGCGGATGGCGCATCCACGCATGGCGTGGATCTACTGCAGAGCCACGCCACGCGTGGCCGCGATGGTCAACGTTCGAACAGGTGTAGAGCCACGCCATGCGTGGCCGCGATGGTCAACATTCGAACAGTAGAGCCACGCCATGCGTGGCTGCGATGATCAACATTCGGACAGTAGAGCCACGCCATGCGTGGCTGCGATGTTCAATGTTCGAACAGCGTTGCCGTCGCTTCGAACCTGCGCGCATACGCGCGCTCCTCGGCTACCCGGGTCACTTCATCGTCTGCCAGATCCGGCGCGCCATAGACGGCGTAGGCCACGCTGCCATCGGCGCCGTGGCCAACCTGGTGCAGGCGGTAGCGGGAATGGCCGCCGCCGGTGTCCTCCGGGTAATGCACGGGGGGATGGCTGCCTTCCAGGTCCATTTCACTGTTGTCGACGACACCTCCGACGAACAAGGCACGCATGCAGGATCTCCAGGGGTTGCGGGGAGCTTCTACCCTGAACGCTGGCATGTTGCTGCGGCATCAAGGCAACGTTGAAGTTTCGCAAAGCGGTGGCCGGGGCCGGGGCGGACAAGCCGGTACAATGGACGGCCCTCACGCTTCCAGTACCCGCGCCGATGGCATCCAGCGACGACGCCCCCCTGCAGACCCTGTTCCTGCCGTTCTCCAGCGGCGCCCTGCGCTGGCCGGAAGGTCCGGTGGCCTTCCTGCGCGCCCGTGACGGCTGGCCACTGCGCGAGCAGGCCGGCGGCCGCGAAGTCGACTGCGAGCAGAGCTTCGCCCCGTTCGCGCAGCCGCTGCAGCAGGCCGCTGGCTGGACCGTCAGCGGGCAGCTGGATGATGCTGCCGGCCGCGGCCGTTACCCGCTGGTGCTGGTGCTGCCGCCGCGCCAGCGAGAGGAAGCCCGTGCGCTGTTCGCCCGCGCCCTGGCGCTGGTCGCCGAGGGTGGCCGCATCGTGGCCTGCCAGCACAACAACGAAGGTGCCCGCTCCGGCGAAGGCGACCTCAAGCAGTTGGCCGGCCTCGGCGGCAGCCTGACCAAGAACCATTGCCGCGTGTTCTGGACCGCTCCGCTGCAGGGCCAGCACGATGTGGACGTGGCCAAGCGCTGGGGCGCGCTGGACGCGGTGCGGCCGATCGTCGGCGGCCGTTTCCTCAGCCGTCCTGGCGTGTTCGCCTGGGACCGCATCGACCCGGCGTCGGCCCTGCTGGCCGAGCATCTGCCGGCCGACCTTGCCGGGCGTGCAGCTGACCTCGGTGCCGGTTACGGCTACCTGTCGCGTGAACTGCTGGAGCGCTGCCCGAAGATCACCGCGCTGGACCTGTACGAGGCCGAGAAGCGCGCGCTGGACCTGGCCGAACTGAATCTGGCACCGCCACCGCGCCCCGTGCCGCTGCGCTTCCTGTGGCGCGACGTCACCGCCGGTATCGAGCCGGACTACGACGTCATCATCAGCAACCCGCCGTTCCACACGCCCTCGCGTGCGGATCGCCCGGACATCGGCCAGCGCTTCATCGCCGTGGCCGCGCAGGCGCTGCGCCCGGGTGGGCGCCTGTACGTGGTGGCCAACCGCCACCTGCCCTACGAGTACACGCTCAACGAGAGCTTCGGCGCGGTGCGCGTGGTTGCCGAGCGCGATGGCTTCAAGCTGGTCGAAGCGGTGAAGGGCAAGGGGAAGGCCCGGTGAAACTGGTCAAGCACATCGCCAACCTCGGCTACGGCAGCCGCAAGCAGGTGCAGTGGATGTTCCGCGAAGGCCGCGTCACCGACGCCGACGGCGAGGTGCTCTACGCCGACGACCAGGTGCCGCATGAAGCGGTGCGGGTGGACGGCGAGCCGCTGGACCCGCCGGTGGGCCTGTCGCTGGCGATGTACAAGCCGGCCGGCTACACCTGTTCGACCAAGGACAAGGGCCGCCTGATCTACGACCTGCTGCCGCCGCGCTTCCGCGACCGCGACCCGGTGCTGTCCACCGTCGGCCGCCTCGACCGCGAGACCAGCGGCCTGTTGCTGCTGACCGACGACGGCAACCTGCTGCACCGGATCATCTCGCCGAAGTCGAAGCTGCCCAAGGTCTACGAAGTGGAGCTGGCCGAAGACCTGCGTGGTGACGAGGTGGCGCTGTTTGCCAGCGGCACGCTGATGCTGGAAGCGGAGAAGACGCCCCTGCTGCCGGCTGAACTGCAGGTGCTCGGGCCGCGCAAGGCGCGCCTGGTACTGCACGAAGGCCGCTACCATCAGGTACGCCGCATGTTCGCTGCCGCAGGCAACCATGTGCAGGCACTGCATCGCAGCCGTGTTGGTGGCCTGGACCTGCAGGGACTGGCCGAAGGGGAATGGCGGCTGCTGACCTCCACCGATCTGGATACGTTGTTCGCTCCATGACCTCCATCGCTGCGCTGCCGTTCCTGCCCGACGCCGTCATCTTCGACATGGACGGCCTGATGATCGACAGCGAGCGTGTGTCGCTTGCATGCTGGAGCGAGGCGGCGGAGGAGCTCGGCTTGCCCCTGGATGCCAGCTTCTTCGTCCGCATGGTCGGCCTGGGCGACCGCGACAGCCAGGCGCTGCTGCGCCAGCAGGGCATCGAAGACAGCATGATCGAGGCCATGGCCGCGCGTTGCCATGATCTGTACGAGGAGCGCACCCAGACCGGGCTGCCGCTGCGGCCGGGCATCCTGGAACTGCTTGAGTTGTTGAAGTCGCACGCGGTGCCGCGTGCGGTAGCGACCACCACGCGGCAGCCGCGGGCCAACCGCAAGCTGGCTGCAGCCGGGCTGCTGCCATACTTCGATGCGGTGATCACCAGTGGCGATGTAGCGCGGCCGAAGCCGGCGCCGGACATCTACCTGCTGGCCGCGCAGCGGCTGGGCAAGGCACCGGAACGCTGCCTGGCGCTGGAGGATTCGCCTGCCGGCACGCGTGCTGCGCTGGCGGCCGGCATGACCGTGATCCAGGTACCGGACCTGGTGCATCCCGATGAAGAACTGCGCGCGCTGGGCCACCGCATCGTCGGCTCGCTGGTGGACGCGCACGCCTTGCTGCTGCCGCTGCTGCCGAGGTAGGTGCCAACCCTGGTTGGCATGCCTTGAACCGGGTGGGTGCCGACCGTTGGTCGGCACGCCTCACCGCTCTCGCCGGGCATGGCCCGGCGCTACCGCTCTGGTAGGTGCCACCTTGAACCCGGTGGGTGCCGACCGTTGGTCGGCACGCTTCACCGCTCTCGCCGGGCATGGCCCGGCGCTACCGCTCTGGTAGGTGCCACCTTGAACCGGGTGGGTGCCGACCGTTGGTCGGCACGCTTCACCGCTCTCGCCGGGCATGGTCCGGCGCTACCGCTCTGGTAGGTGCCAACCTTGGTTGGCACGCTTTCAGATCACACCCTGCCGAACACCAGAGCCGCGTTGGTGCCACCGAAGCCGAAGCTATTGGACATCACCGTATCCAGCTTCTGCTCGCGGCTTTCGCGCAGGATCGGGAAGCCTTCCACCCTCGGGTCCAGCTCGCCGATGTTGGCCGAGCCGGCCACGAAGCCATCGCGCATCATCAGCAGGCAGTAGATCGCTTCATGCACGCTGGCAGCGCCCAGCGAATGGCCCGACAGCGCCTTGGTCGAGGACAGCGGCGGAATCGTATCGCCGAACACCTCGCGGATCGCACCCAGCTCGGTCACATCGCCCAGCGGGGTCGAGGTGCCGTGGGTGTTGAGGTAATCCAGCGGACGGTCCACGTTCTGCAGCGCCATCTTCATGCAGCGCACGGCGCCTTCGCCGGACGGCGCGACCATGTCGGCGCCATCGGAGGTCACGCCATAGCCGATCAGCTCGGCATGGATGTGCGCGCCACGTGCCACCGCGTGGTCGTAGTCCTCCAGCACCAGCATGCCGCCACCGCCGGCGATGACGAAGCCATCGCGGTCCTTGTCATACGGGCGCGAGGCGCTGGCGGGGGTGTCGTTGAAGCTGGTGGACAGTGCGCCCATCGCATCGAACATCACGCTCATCGACCAGTGCAGGTCTTCACCGCCGCCGGCGAACATGATGTCCTGCGCGCCGTGGCGGATGAGGTCGGCAGCTGCACCGATGCAGTGCGCCGAGGTCGCGCAGGCGGCCGACAGCGAGTAGCTGACGCCCTTGATCTGGAATGCGGTGGCCAGGCAGGCCGACACGGTCGAGCACATCGTGCGCGGCACCATGTAGGGACCCACTTTGCGCACGCCACGGCTGCGCAGCAGATCCACCGCACCCACCTGCCATTCGCTGGAGCCACCGCCGGAACCGGCGATCAGGCCGGTGCGCAGGCCACTGACCTGTTGCGGGGTCAGGCCCGCATCGGTGATGGCATCGGCCATCGCCAGGTAGGCGAAGGCAGCGGCATCGCTCATGAAGCGCTTCTGCTTGCGGTCGATCAGCGCATCCAGATCGAGGTCGACGCGACCGCCGACCTGGCTGCGCAGGCCGGCTTCGGCGTGGTCGGCCAGCGCGGTGATGCCAGCGCGGCTTTCACGCAGGGCGGCCGAAACGGTATCCAGATCATTGCCGAGGCAGGACGTGATGCCCATGCCGGTGATGACGACGCGACGCATCAGAAGCTCCCGGTTTCAGTGAACAGGCCCACGCGCAGGTCGCGGGCGTTGTAGATCTCGCGGTCGTCCACGTACATGCGCGCGTCAGACTGGGCCATCACCAGCTTGCGGTTGATGACGCGGCTGATGTCGATCTCGTAGCGCACCAGCTTGGCATCGGGCAGCACCTGGCCGGTGAACTTCACTTCGCCGCAGCCCAGGGCGCGGCCCTTGCCGGGGGCACCCAGCCAGGTCAGGAAGAAGCCGGTCAGCTGCCACATGGCATCCAGGCCCAGGCAGCCGGGCATCACCGGGTCGCCGATGAAGTGGCAGCCGAAGAACCACAGGTCCGGACGGATATCCAGTTCGGCGCGTACCATGCCCTTGCCATGCGGTCCGCCGTCCTCGCGGATTTCGGTGATGCGGTCGAACATCAGCATCGGGTCGTTGGGCAACCGGCCGGCGGCAGCGCCGAACAGTTCACCGCGTGCGCTGGCCAGCAGCTGGTCGCGGTTGAACGCGTGGAGACGAGTCATGGAAAGCGCAATCCTGGAAGCGAAAACAAGGCAACGAGCTCCCGAGGATGCACGACGGATCAGGCGGATATCAAACCGCGTCTCCGTACGCGTGCGTAGTGTTTTCAGCTGAAACCACGCATCCCGTTGATGCACAACGACCATACTTCGGCGTCTGGACGGGTACGGTGCAGGTATCATGTGGGCCAACCATGAACGCACTGCGCAAGATCATCCACGTCGACATGGACGCCTTCTACGCGTCTGTGGAGCAGCGCGACGATCCGTCACTGCGCGGCAAGCCGGTGGTGGTGGCATGGCGCGGCGCGCGTTCAGTGGTGTGTGCCGCTTCGTACGAGGCGCGCGTGTTCGGCGTGCGTTCGGCGATGCCGGCACTGCGTGCCGAGCGCCTGTGCCCGGACGCTGTCTTCGTGCCGCCGGACTTCGCGCGTTACAAGGCGGTGTCGCGCCACGTGCGCGAGATCTTCCTGCGCCATACCGACCTGGTCGAGCCGCTGTCCTTGGACGAGGCCTACCTGGACGTGACCGATCCGAAGAGTGGCATCGAACTCGCCACCGACATCGCCCGCACCATCCGCGCGCAGATCCGCGAGGAAACCAACCTGACGGCTTCAGCCGGGATCGCGCCGAACAAGTTCCTGGCCAAGATCGCCTCGGACTGGCGCAAGCCCGACGGCCAGTTCGTGATTCCGCCGCAGCGGGTGGACGCATTCCTGCTGCCGCTGCCGGTGAATCGCGTGCCCGGTGTCGGCAAGGTGATGGAAGGCAAACTGGCAGCGCGCGGCATCGTCACCTGCGGCGACCTGCGGCAGTGGACGCTGCCGGACCTGGAAGAAGCCTTCGGCAGCTTCGGCCGCAGCCTGTACAACCGCGCACGCGGCGTCGACGAGCGTCCGGTGGAGCCTGACCAGCAGGTGCAGTCGATCTCCTCTGAAGACACCTTCGCCGAGGACCTGCTGCTGGAAGACCTGGGCGAAGCGATCGTGCAGCTGGCCGAGAAGACCTGGCATGCCACCCGCAAGACCGAACGCATCGGCCACACCGTGGTATTGAAGCTGAAGACCGCGCAGTTCCGCCTCCTCACCCGCAGCTTCACCCCGGAACGCCCGCCGGAATCGATGGCCGAACTGCGCGACATCGCGCTTTCATTGCGCGCCCGTGTAGATCTACCCGCTGACACCCGCTACCGCCTGGTCGGCGTCGGCCTCGGCGGCTTCCGTGAAAAGGAGCCGGTAGTGCAAGGTGAGTTGTTCGAGCACACCCAGACCGATCATTCCTGATCGTTCATCCACGCATGGCGTGGATCCAAGTGTCGACCAAGGTCGACACCTACCAAGGGCAGGCCATGCCATCCAGACAGATTGCGGAGATCTGTCGAAGGCGGGGTGGGTCCGGTTGCGGGGGCGTGAGCCGCATGGATGCGGCGACCGAGCTTACATGGACGTACTTGCAGCGTCCCCCGCAACCGGACCCACCCCGCCAACCCACGGAATGCCCGCTTTTGCCGTTGCCGTTGCCGTTGCCGTCGATTCGGCAGGTGCAGGGCGCAGCCCTGCAAAAGAAAACCCCTACCTTACGGCCACTGCATCTCGCCCTTGGCCACCTTCGCACTCAACTCCAGCGACGCCACACCCGCCAGCTGCGGATAGCGCGCCTGCATCGCCTTCACCAACGCAGCGCTGTCCCTGGCCTTGGCGGTTTCAACATCGAAGGCACGGATGTAATCCGCGGTGAAGCGCAACGCACTGGCATCCAGTGCCGCACCCTCCGCGTAATGACCGGGCACCACCACCTTCGGCTTCAACGCCTGCAGCTGCTGCAGCGTGCGCAGCCAATCGGCATGCGACTGCGGCGTCTGCGTATCGGCCATCCACACATGCTCGCCAGCCACCACCGGAATGCCACCGACGATTGCACGCAGCGACGGCACCCACAGCACGCTGCGGTCCGGCGTCGGGCCATCCAGGCCGATCAACGGCAGGCGCTGCCCTTCCAGCAGCAGTGCATCGCCTTCCAGTACCGCCGGCACCACGATGCGTGCGGGAACGTCGGCGCCCATCTTCGGCCCCCAGTACGCCAGCTTGCCGGCCTGGGATTCACGGATATGCGCCACGGTCTGCGCGGTGGCGACGATGCGCGCCTGCGGGAACGCGTCCTGCACGGTGGCCAGGCCGAAGTAATAGTCCGGATCGCCATGGCTGATGTAGATGGTGGTCAGCCGCTTGCCGCTGGCGCGGATCTGCTCGACCAGCCGGCGCGCATCGCCGGCAGCGAACTGCGCGTTGACCAGGATCGCGTCGTTGCGCCCTTCGATCAGCACCGAAGACACCGAGAACATCGCCTGCGGGCCGGGATGGAAGGTCTGCAGGCGCAGCTGGGATTTGGCAGCGCTGGAGGGTGCAGGCGCGGCCGGTGCGGCCAGCAGCGGGGCGCTGGTGAAGCTGGCAGCCAGCGCGAGGGGAAGCAACAGGGCAGCAGTACGCATGGGAGGTGTCCTTGGGGTGTCGAGCCGAGCGTTGGCTATGCCGGGCGTCCTTGCCCGGCCCCCTACGGGCCGTCGCAAGCGACGTTGGCAACGGCTCCTGCCGTTGCCTTCGGCTTTACAGGTGGGTAGCGCCGGGCCATGCCCGGCGGGCGGTCAGGCCGGCGAGTGCGTGATCAGTACGCCGCCGTGATGATCTGCTTCGGGTACTTGCGCGCTTCCAGTTCGGCGACGAACGCGGCGCCGTAGTCGGCGTAGCTGATGCGGCTGTGGCCGTTGGCATCGGCGAGGAACGCCTTGGGCTGCACGCGGTACTGCCCACGCTCTTCACCCGGGCCAATTTCGGCCGCCGGCGAGAAGAAGGTCCAGTCCAGGTCATCCACCGCCTGCAGGCGGTTGAACGCTTCACGGTGGGCCAGCGCGTAGGGCTTGTAGGCATCCGGGAAGGTGGGGGTGTCGACCAGTTGCACGCCGGGGGCGACTTCCAGGCTGCCGGCGCCGCCGACCACGACCAGGCGCGGCACGTTGGCCTTGCGGGCGGCGTTGGCCAGCTGTGCGGCAACCTCGCCGACGCGACCGATGTCGTCGCCCGGGCGCGGGCCGTAGGCGCTGGCCAGCACATCGTGGCCGGTGATGGCGGCGACCAGGGCGTCCTGGTCATCCAGCGAGGCGATGACCGGATGGGCGCCTGCCAGCTCGGCCGGCAGGTCCTGCGCGCTGCGCACGATGACGGTCAGTTGATGGCCGTTGGCCAGCGCGTGGCGGGCGATCTGGCGGCCGATGTTGCCGGTGGCACCGACGAGGGCGATCTTCATGGCAGGACTCCGTGGGGGTGGTGGTTGGGAATGGGGCCACTGTAGGTCGCTGCAGTCGCTCGAAAAACAGCGTATAACGCGCTTGTTTGTTGCATGGATCGAGCAGATGGACCGATTGACCGCCATGACCGTATTCGTCGAAGTTGCCGAGCGCGGCAGCCTGACCGCCGCCGCCGAGGTGCTGGACATGTCCAGGGCCATGGTCAGCCGCTACCTGGCCGAGGTGGAGGGCTGGCTGGGTGCGCGGCTGCTGCACCGGACCACGCGGCGGGTGAGCCTGACCGGGGCCGGTGAAGCCGCGCTGGCGCGTTTCCGGCAGATGCTGGCGATCGGCGAGGAACTGCAGGGGGAGCTGGCCAGCGACGATCCCGAGCCACACGGCACGCTGCGCATCACCGCCAGCGTGTCGTTCGGGCAGAGCCATCTGGCGCGTGCGGTGGCCGCCTTCGTGCAGCGCCATCCGGCCGCACGCATCGAACTGCTGCTGGTCGACCGTATGGTCAACCTGGTGGAGGAGCGCGTCGACCTGGCCGTGCGCATCGCGCGGCAGATCGACCCCAGCCTGATCGCACGTCGTTTGGCGATCTGCCGTTCGGTGCTGTGCGCGACGCCGGCCTACCTGCAGGCGCGTGGCACGCCGACCGCGCCCGAACATCTCGCCGCGCACAATTGCCTGACCCATCACTACGTCGGCAAAAGCCTGTGGCAGCTGYATCGCGAAGGACGCTCGTTGTCGGTGGCGGTGGGCGGCAACATCAGTGCCAATGAAGCATCGCTGTTGCTGGAGGCGGTGCGCGCCAATGCCGGTATTGCCATGTTGCCGACCTACCAGGTCGCACCGTTGCTGCGCAGTGGCGAACTGATCGAACTGCTGCCCGAGTACAGCCTGGACGAGCTGGGCATTCATGCCGTGTACGCCTCGCGCCGGCAACAGCCCGTTATCATGCGGCGATTCCTGGATTTCCTCGCCGAGTGCTTCGCCAGCCCGGCCTTCCAGGATCTGGACTGGCGCCCTTCGGGCAAGGAGAACACATGAACCATGGACAGGCGTTGATCGACCACAACCGTGCTGCCTGGGACCGCCAGGCCAGCGAGGTGCGCGAGTGGTCGCGACCGGTGGATGCCGAAACGATTGCCGCCGCACGCGAAGGACGCTGGCAGGTACACCTGACACCGCGTGCGTTGCCGCTGGATTGGCTGGGCGATGTGCGTGGCAGGCGCATCCTGTGCCTGGCCTCGGCCGGTGGCCAACAGGCACCCGTGCTTGCCGCGGCAGGCGCTGAGGTGACCGTGTTCGACCTTTCCGACGGGCAGCTGGCACAGGACCGCGCCGTCGCCGACCGCGATGGTCTGTCGCTGCGCACCGTGCAGGGTGACATGCGTGATCTGCAGGCCTTTGCCAACGACAGCTTCGATGTGGTGTTCCATCCCATCTCGAACCTGTACGTGCCCGACGTGCGTCCGGTGTGGGCCGAGTGCCGCCGGGTGCTGGCACGCGATGGCCTGCTGATGGCCAGCTTCTACAATCCGGTGGTGTTCGTTGCTGCGCGTGATGCACAGCTGAGCGAGCAGGGCCTGATCCGCCCGCAGTACGCGATTCCCTATTCCGACCTGGAAGACCTGGAGCCCGCCGCGCGCGAGGCCAAGCTGGCCCGTGGCGAAGCGCTGACATTCGGCCACAGCCTGGGGGATCTGATCGCCGGGCAGCTGGATGCGGGGTTCGTCATCGACCGCTTCATGGAAGACTGGCAGCCGCAGCCGCGCTTCCTGATCGACCGTTACCTGCCGACCTTCCTGGCCACCCGCGCACGCCGGATCGGCTGAAGACGCGGGCGTACAATGGACGGCCCCACGTTGCACGAGTGAGCCGTCCCTTGTCGTATCCCTATCCGCTGGTCGTGTTCGACCTCGATGGCACGCTGGTCGACAGCGCCGCCGATATCGCCGAAGCACTGAACCGCACGCTGGAAGACATCGGCCTGGCGCGCGTACCCGAAGCCACCGTGCTGGGCTGGATCGGCGACGGCGTGCGCCGGCTGGTCGAACAGGCCGTGCAGGCCGCCGGGCGTCAGATCGATCTGGCAGCGGTGATGCCGACCTTCATGGTCCATTACCGCGAATGCCTGCTGCGCAGCCCGCAGCTGTTCGCTGGCGTAGTGGATGCGCTGGCGCAGTTGCGTGCGTTGAAGGTGCCGCTGGCCATCTGCACCAACAAGCCGGTCGCGCTGGTGCCGCCGTTGCTGCAGCACCTGGGTATCGCCAACGCCTTTGCGCTGGTGCTGGGTGGTGATTCGCTGCCGCAGCGCAAGCCCAGTGGTGAGCCGTTGCGGCATATCGCCGCGCACTTCGAAGTGCCCGTCGATGCGTGCCTGATGGTTGGCGATTCGCTCACCGACTATCGTGCTGCCGAGGACGCCGGCATGCCGATCGCGCTGGTGCGCTACGGCTATCCGCGAGGACTGGACCTGGAAAAGGCGCACGCGGTAGCGGTGATTGACGACCTGCGCGAGCTGCCGGGGCTGCAGGGCTGACGCAACGGTAGTGCCGGCCGTTGGCCGGCACCCCGTGACGCGCTGCCGAAGGTCATGATGTTGCCGGCCAGCGGCCGGCACCACCGTGACCGTTGCGGTCACTTCGGCTGGTAACGCACGCTCAGCTGATACTCGCGGCTTGGCTGGTTGAACCACGCCACGGTTTCGTACTCGCGGTCGAATACATTGGCCACCCGCGCCAGCACCGACCATGCCGGGGTCAGTGCGTATTCGGCGCGCAGATCCAGCGTGCCGTAGCCGCCGACCTTCACCGCGTTGGCGGCATCGTCAAAGCGCTTGCCCGCGCCCTGCACGGTCAGGCCGGTGCGGAAATCACCGAAATGGCGGTCGATGTCCAGGCGCGCGGTCTGCTGCGCACGGCGGGCCAGCCAGTTGTCGAACTGCGCGCTGCCGTTGGTGCGGTTGCGCGGGTCGGTGAAGCTCAGCTGCGCGTTGATGTCGAAGCCGGCCACAGTGGCGCCGCCGGTCAGTTCGGCACCGCGGATGCGTGCCTTTTCGACCTGCTGCATGCGGAAGGTGGCCGCGTCGTAGGTGATCAGGTCATCGATGCGGGTTTCGTAAACGTCCAGGCCCCAGCGCCAGCCCTGGCCCTGCTGCGAGATACCGAGGTTGGCACTCTTGGACTTCTCCGGGTCCAGCGTCGGCACGCCGCTCCACGGGTCATACAGGTCGCTGAAGGTCGGTGCCTTGAACGCGGTGCCATAGCTGGCGTTGACGCGCAGGCCGTGGCCCAGCTCCATCGCCCAGCCGAGGCTGCCGGTGGCGTGGTTGCCGAACTGCTGGTTGTCATCATTGCGTGCGCTGGCCTGCAGCTGGTGACGGCCGAAGCGCGCTTGGTACTGCAGGAATACGCCGGTGTTGCGGCGGCTGTCGACCAGGTAACCGGCGCTGCTGCCATCCAGGTTGTCTTCGCTCCAGTCCACGCCGGTGCTGAGCAGCTGGCCTTCGGCAACACCGATGTCGGCCTGCAGCGAAGCGCTGTCGCGGTGCGTCTGCGCGCTGCCGCGTGCACCGAAATCACCGAAGTTGTCGGACTCGTTGTCGCTGCGGCCGACGTTGGCGGTCAGCGTCAACTGCTCGGACGGGGTGTAGCGCACCTTGCCGGCCAGCACCTGCTGGCGGGTCTCGGAGTAGTTGTAGTAGCCGTCGTAGTGGTTCTTGCCGTCGGCACGCAGGGCGCTGCCTTCCACGGTCCACTGGTCGCTCAGGTTGTAACCACCGCGCAGGCTCTTGGACAGGTTGCGGTAGCCATCGCGGTCGGGTTCATCGGCAAAGCAGCCGGCAAACAGCGTGGCCGAACCGCGGCAGGCATCGATGCCGTCCGAATGCTGGTAGGCGATGTCGGCGCCGAACCAGCCGCGTTCGGTGCCGCCACCGATGCCGCCGCTGGCTTCACGCAGGCCATTGCTGCCGCCGCCCAGCTGGAAGTGCGGAGCGAAATCGCCCTGGTTGCGGCGGGTGAAAATCTGGATCACACCGCCGATGGCGTCGGCACCGTACAGGCTGGACTGCGGGCCGCGCACGATTTCCACGCGCTCGATCTGTGCCAGCGGCAGATCCTGGTACATCGCCAGGCCAAGGTCGGCGCTGTTGATGCGCACGCCATCGACCAGCACCACGGTGTGCGAGGAATTGGTGCCACGCAGGAACAGCGAGCTCTGCTTGCCCAGGCCACCGGCGTTGGTCAGGTTGATGCCGGCGCGGCCCTGCAGCAGTTCCTGCAGGGAGGTGGCCTGGCTGGATTCGATCTGCGCGCGGTCGATCACCTGCGCAGGCGCAATGCTGTCCTGCAGGGCGATCGGAGTACGGGTAGCGGTGACCAGCACCTGGTCGAGGTCGGCGGCACCATCATCGGCCAGGGCCAATGCAGGAAGCGCGGCCAGCACGGCCAGGGACAGCATTCGGGACTGCAGTTTCATCGGGGGACTCCAGGTGCCGCGCACGCCCGCGCAGCGAAGGGGAGGAGTCACGACAGGCAGGCACGCGCCGATGCCGCGGCCATCGCCGCGGACAACCAGCGCCATGCCCACCGCATCGCGACCTGAGGCTTCCGGGCCGGTCTCCGGGCTCGCCGCCGGGTGGCCCGAGGCCACCGTCCAGGCGCCTTCCCATGCCTGCGGCACAGTGGCGGGTTGCCTGGAACTGACGTGCTTACCGTTGCGGGGGCAGCGCCGGCATGGCGTGTTGTCACGCGTCACCGGCTTCCCGTTTCAACCTGCCGGCAGGGCCGCAGGTCACCTGGAAGTGCGCGCAGTCTACGGCATCGCGGCCGGCCCGTAGCGTCGAACCTGCACGACTGAAGAGGCGCGGATGCACCTGCACGGTGCAGCAGACCTGCGCCAGCGCCTAGAATGCAGCTCGAATTATCGTGGTGCCGTTGCCGATGTCCGTCTGTTTTCCGCTGTTCCCGCGCCGCCCTGACTGGGCACGCGCATGATCCTCGACCTGGTCCGCCATGCCGGCAACGGTCGCGATGAGTTCCTCGATGGCCGCAGCGATCCGCCGCAGCTGGCCCGCCTGCCGCAGGAGCTGGTCGATGCCTATGCCGGACAATCGTGGGAACGGGTGATCAGTTCGCCGCGCCTGCGCTCGTTGCATACGGCGATGGCATTGGCCACACCGCGCGCGCTGGACGTGGAGGCGGACGAGGAGTGGGAAGAGCTGGATTTCGGCGACTGGGACGGCCAATCGTTGTTCGACCTGCCGGAAGAGGCGTTGGCCGCGTTCCACGCAGATCCGCACGCATTCCCGCCGCCGCATGGCGAGAGCTGGGGCCACTTCGAACGGCGCATCGCACGCGCGCTGGATCGACTGCTGGACGACGACGACCCTCCGCCGACGGTCGTGGTCAGCCACGGCGGCCCGCTGCGCATGGTGCTGTCGCAGGTGTGTGGTCTGCCGATGTCGCTGTGCTGGGCGCTGCGCATCGACCACGGCACGCGCCTGCGCGTGTGGGTCGAGCGCGGTGAAGCCGGGCTGGTGGGCGAGCTGCTGGAGCTGCAGCAGCCCTGATCGGACGGTAGTGCCGGCCGCTGGCCGGCAACTGCACGATCTTCGCAACGTTCCTGAGGATCCTCGGCGTCGAAGCGCTGCTCATGCACCGGGCCCGATGCCGGGCCTGCCGCCTTCAACGGATGCACTGCGATACGTGCTTCGTAGTCCTGCACCAGCGCTGCGCGCTGCGGTTCGCTCAGTTCCTGCCAGTGGCAGTCCAGCAGCGCACCTTCCAGCGAATACAGCAGGTTGAGGCTGGGCTTGAAGCCGGCACGCTTGACCTTGACGAAGGCACCAACGGCACCGATGGCAACCAGGTCCTCACGGCTGCGCAGGCCCACTTGGCGCAGCCATGCCGCACTCTTCGGGCCGATGTTGCGCAGCTTGACCGCGCTCACGCCAACGCCCCGACGAACACCTCGGCGATGGCTTCCAGGCCAGCCTGGTCCTCGGCATCGAAGCGGCCGACGACCGGGCTGTCGATATCGAACACGCCGATCAGCTCCCCACCGCGGAGCAACGGCACCACCAGTTCCGAGCGCGATGCGGCATCGCAGGCGATATGGCCGGGGAAGGCGTCCACGTCTTCGATCCGCTGGGTGACGCGCTGGCTGGCGGCCGCACCGCACACGCCCTTGTCCAGCGGAATGCGCACGCAGGCCGGCAGGCCCTGGAACGGACCGACCACCAGTTCCTTGCCGTCGTAAAGGTAGAAGCCCACCCAGTTCAGGTCGGGCAGGGCGTGGTAGACCAGTGCAGCGAGGTTGGCCGCATTGGCGATGCGGTCGGACTCGCCGTAGACCAGGCCACGGGCCTGTTCCAGCAGCTGGGCGTATTGTTCCGGCTTGCTGCCGGTGAGCGAGGCGTTGGCGAACATGGCCGCAGTCTAGCAAGCGTGCCGGGCCAGCGATAATGGGGACTCTGCTGCCCTGCTGGAGCCTGTGATGTCCCTGCCTGCCACGTTGCCGACGGCCCTGTTCGTCACCGGTACCGATACCGAGATCGGCAAGACCGCCGCCAGTACCGCGCTGCTGCACGCGCTGCGCCGGCGCGGCCTGCGCGCGGTGGGCATGAAGCCGGTGGCCAGCGGCAGCCACGACGCGGGGCAGGGGCTGCGCAACGACGACGCGCTGGCACTGCAGGCCGCCAGCCTGCCGGTGCCGGACTATGCCGATCTGAACCCCTACGCATTGCGCCAGCCGTTGGCGCCCGAGCTGGCGGCCGCAGAAGATGGCGTGCGCATCGAACTGTCCCCGATCCTGGCGGCCTTCGAACGCCTGCGCGCACAGGCCGACGTGGTGGTGGTCGAGGGCGTGGGCGGCTGGCTGGCGCCGTTGTCGGCGCAGCTGGACCAGCTTGACCTGGTACGTGCGCTGCGGCTGCCGGTGGTGCTGGTGGTCGGCATGCGCCTGGGCTGCGTCAACCACGCGCGGCTGACCGCACACTCGCTGCAGGCCAGTGGCGTGGAGTGCCTGGGCTGGATCGGCAACCACATCGATCCTTCGATGCAGCGCCAGGATGAGAATTTCGCGACCTTGCAGCAGCGCCTGCCGATGCCCTGCTGGGGCCGGATGCCGTATCTGCCGGGCGCCGATGGTGAAGCGTTGAGCGCGCACCTGCACGACGACCACGGGTAGTGCCGGCCGCTGGCCGGCAACTGCACGCACTCACTACCTCGAGGTCGCCGGCCGCTGGCCGGCACTACCGTGTTGCCGCCACCAGCTCCCGTGCGATCGCACCCAACCGTTCCACCGCAGCGATGAAGCGCGCGTCCAGGGTCTGGCAGCACGACAACCGCAGGCAATGCCGGTAGCGCGCGCCACGCGAATACACCTGGCCCGGCATGAACACGATGTCCTCTGCCAGCGCGCGCTCGAACAGCTCCCGGGTGTCTACGCCAGGCAACTCCAGCCACAGCAGGAACCCTCCCTGCGGCTCGGTGGCGCAGGTGCCGGCCGGGAAATGTTCGGCCACCAGCTGCCGCAGGCGACCGACCTGTTCGCGGTACAACCGGCGCATGCGATGCAGGTGGTGCTCGTAGCTGCCTGCTTCCAGGTAGGCCGCCACCGCATCACCGAGCAGCTGCGGTTCGCCGCCGGTGGACTGGAATTTGAGCAGCGCGATGCGTTCGGCGAAGCGGCCGCCATCGAGCCAGCCGATGCGGTAGTCCGGTGCCAGCGTCTTCGAGAATCCACCGACCACCATCACCCAACCGTCGCGGTCGAACGCCTTCAGCAAGGGCGCCGGCGGCTCGCTGAACTGCAGTTCGGCATACACCGCGTCTTCGATCAGCGGCAGCTGGCGTGCGTTGACCAGTTCGGCCAGGCGCTGCTTGTCGGCGATCGGCATCGTGCAGCCCAGCGGGTTGTGCACGGTCGGCATCACCACCAGCGCCGCAAGAGGGGTGTGCTGCAGCAGTGCTTCCAGCGCATCCACGTCCAGGCCGCGCTGCGGATGGGTGGGCAGTTCGATCGGCTGCAGGCCCAGCGTGGTCAGCAGGGGATACAGGTTGAAGTACGAGGGTGCTTCGATGCCGACTGCATCGCCGGGCTGGGTGACCGCGCGCAGTGCCAGTTGCAGTGCTTCCATCGCACCATGGGTCAGCAGCAGGCGTTCGGGGTGGGTATGCAGGCCCATCCGCGGGCCACGCCGCACGATCTGCGCCAGCAGGCGTGGCGAACCATTGGGACGGGCGTAGGTCTCCACGGTCTGCTGGCCATGGCGAAGTACCTGCGCGGTGTGCCGGGCCAGCTGCGCACCCGGGTAGAACTGGCGCCCACGCGGGCCGGCAAAGGCGAGGTCGATCACGCCGGGGCGCCGCTGCGCTTCCAGCACCCGCGCCATCAGCACCTGCTGCAGCGGGGCGGTGGGCGCGGACGGCGCATCACGCAGCGAGCGCTGCGGAACCGACAGTCGCGGCGCCACTTCGAAGCCCGCCTTCGGCCGCGGAATGACCAGACCGGCGTCTTCCAGCTGACGGTAGGCCGCGATCACGGTGTTCAGGCTGAGCTGGCGCTGCGATGCCATCTGCCGCAGCGACGGCAACCGGCTGCCGACCGGCAGGCGCCCGCCGTGGATGGCTTCAGCCAGCTCGTCCGACAGCCGCTGGTAGCGGGGTGGGATCATCGTGGTGGTGTCTTCTGTATCCATCGACTCGACCCGCATCTGGTTCTGTACCCATGATGCCGACGAGCCTAGCATGTCGTTGTCGGCCGGGCCTGATCGGGGCCGGGTCGATACTTCCCAAGCGCACGGCCCTGTGGCCGTGCGTCTTTTTTTCATGCCTTGGTGGTGCCGGCCGCTGGCCGGAAATCCCCGGCTGCGGAAGGGTGCGGTTGCCGGCCGGCGGCCGGCACTACCCGGGGTGTCACCGCATCGGCACCAACGCGGGATCGCGGCGGTACAACGCCGGGAACTGCTTGCCCAGCGCGGTCAGCTTGGGTGCGTCGTAGTAGCGGATGTACGCGGCCTGCGGGTAGTTGCTCATGTAGTTCTGGTGGTAACTCTCAGCCGGGTAGAAGCGCTGGCCGCTGCTCACCTGGGTCACGATCGGCGCGCGGTAGCTCCCCGCCTGACCGAGCTGACCGATGTACGCACGGCTTGCTGCCTGCTGGCGCGCGTCTTCGACGTAGATCGCCGAGCGGTACTGGCTGCCGTGATCGGGCCCTTGGCGGTTGAGCTGGGTCGGGTCGTGCACCACCGAGAAGAACACCTGCATCAACTGTCCATAGCTGACCTGGCGCGGGTCGTAGTCCACCTTCACCGCTTCGGCGTGGCCGGTGCGGCCACCGCTGACGCGCTCATAGCGGGCGTCGGCGGCACTGCCTCCGATGTAACCGGACACCGCGTTGCTCACCCCTTTGACGTGCTGGAACACGCCCTGCACGCCCCAGAAACAACCGCCGGCGAAGACCACGCTGGCGTGGCTGGCGTCATCGCGGAAGGCCGCATCACCGCTGGGCGCAGGCAGTGCCTGCAGCTGTGCCGTGGGCTCGGCCGGGGCGGCGATCGCGCTGTGGTCCACCAGCAGCACACCCGCGACCAGCGCGGTGGCGACCAGGCCGGCGACGCCGGCGGCAATGCCCTGTTCGAAGGAGAGTTTCATCGTGTGCTCCCGGTTCAACCGAAGGTGAAGGCGTAGGCCTGCACGCCTGCGTCGAGGAATTCGATCTCGAAACGATGCGGACCAATCGTGCCGCGCTGGCGGATCAGCTGGTACAGGCGGTGCTCGTTGACGGTGCCGGTGCCATCGGCGGCCACGTCGGCGCCGGCATCGGCCGCGGGCAATGGCTTGCCATCGAGCAGCACGCGGAAGCGCACCGGCTTGCCGTCCTCGCCCGGTGCCAGCACCAGATGCAGGTCGCGGGCGTGGAACTGGAACGCGATGCGGCCGCCGGCCTGCTGCAGTTGTGCAGCCTCATCGTTGACCCGCCACTGTCCGGACAGGCCCCACTGGTTCAGCGCCAGGATGGACGGCAGCGTGTAGCCGAATGCTGCGTCGGCGCGCTGCCCGCCCGGCGAGGCGAACTGCTCGGCACGTGCGTGGCCCAGGTAGGTTTCCGGCGAGCGCAGGTTGCCCATGTCGGCCTGCGTGGCCACGCCCAGCAGGTCAGCCGCGGCCGGATCAGCAGGCGGCGGCAGCTCGGTCTGCCCGGCTTCCACCAGCAGGCGGCGGATCACCTGTTCGGAGTGCGCGTAGTTGCCCTCGCCGAACTGATGCCCGCGGATGTTGCCCTGCGCATCGACGAAGTAGTGCGCCGGCCAGTAGCGGTTGTTGAACGCGCGCCAGATCGCATACTGGTTGTCGAGTGCGACCGGGTACTCGACCTTCAGCTGCTGCACGGCCTTCATCACGTTGCGCGGGTCGCGCTCGAACGCGAATTCCGGGGTGTGCACGCCGATCACCACCAGGCCATGGTCGCGGTAGCGCTGCGCCCATTCGTGCACGAACGGCATCGCACGCAGGCAGTTGATGCAGGAATAGGTCCAGAAGTCGATCAGCACGACCTTGCCATGCAGCTGCTCGCGGCTCAGCGGCGGGCTGTTGAGCCACCCGGTGGCGCCGTCCAGCGTGGGCAGCGTTCCTTCCACCGGCAGCGGCGCGCCTGCCTGGCCGGCTGCCATCATCATCATCATCGGCGGTGCTGCCGGCTGCGCATCGGGCACGGCATCCAGCAGGCCCTGTTCGATGCGTGCGGTGCTGACCGCGGACAGGCGGGTCAGCAGGCCGGTGTCCCAGCCCAGGCCGATCGCCACCACTGCCAGCAACGCTGCCACGCCGAGCACCCGGCGCACCACATTGCCCAGGCCGAGCCGGGCCTGCAGCGCGCGGAACACACGACCGCCCACCCACACCGCCAGCGCCAGCGCGGTGACTGCGCCCAGCGCGTAAGCCAGCAACAGCGAACTGGTGCCGACACTGGCGCCGTTCAGGGCGGCGCCGGTCAGCACCAGGCCGAGAATCGGGCCGGCGCAGGGCGCCCACAGCAGGCCGGTGGCGATGCCGATCAGCAGGGAGGTCCAGGCGCCGCCACGGCCGGCTGCATCCGCGGCGTCGGCACGCGCGCTCAGGCGCGCACCGATGCGCTGGAACGGCGCCAGCAGATGGTCGGCCAGGGTCGGCCACAGCAGCGCGATGGCGAACACGGCCATCAGTACCAGTGCCACCCAGCGGCCGATCTGGTTGGCCTGCGCCACCCACTGGCTGCCGACCGCCGCCAGGCTGGCAACCACGGTGAAGGTCAGTGCCATGCCCACCAGCAGCGGCAGGGTGCTGCGCACGAAAGGACGATCAGCGCGTGCGAACACGAACGGCAGCACCGGCAGGATGCAGGGGCTGAGGAGGGTCAGCACGCCCCCGAGATAGGCAAGCAGCAACAGCAGCATCATCAGGCTCCAGAAGCAGGGGAAGAACCGACCGGCACGCGCCAGTCGCCGGCGGCGTCCTGTTGCGCAGTCCCGGGCATGAACGCCATCGCGGCGCCGTTCATGCAGTAGCGCAGTCCGGTCGGCCGCGGGCCGTCGTTGAACACGTGGCCGAGGTGGCCGCCACAACGGCGGCAATGTGCTTCCACCCGCAACATGCCGAAGGTGGTGTCACGGTCCTCGCCGATGGCGTTGTGCAGCGGCGCCCAGAAGCTGGGCCAGCCGGTGTGGCTTTCGAACTTGGTGGACGAAGAGAACAGCGGCAACGCACAGCCGGCACAGGCGAACGTGCCCTGCCGATGTTCCTTGTTCAGCGGGCTGCTCCAGGGGCGCTCGGTGGCCTGCTGGCGCAGCACGGCATACTGCGCCGGGCTCAGCAGCCGACGCCACTCGGCATCGCTGCGGACCACCTCGAACTGTCGCGAAGGCCGTGCCTCGGCAACGGCTGGCGCCGCGCGGCTGCACGCGCCCAAGCCCAGCAGGCCGGCGGCGGTGACAGCACCGCCCAGGCCCAGCAGATGGCGGCGGGTGAGGGTCATGGTGGACTCCGGGAAGGGGCGACGGGGCCATGCTGCGCCCCCTCCGGTCAACGAATCCTCACGCAGGATTCAATTTTTCGTGAGGTATCCACGCCGCTCCCGCGCCACAATGCCGGCAGCCTCCCCACTGGCCCGAAGCTGCCGATGTCCGCCAAACGTGTCCTGATCGTTGAAGACGATGCCCATATCGCCGACCTGCTGCGCATGCACCTGGGTGATGAGGGCTATGAAGTCGCACACGCCGCCAGCGGCGATGCCGGCCTGCGCCTGATCGAACAGGAAGGTCCGTGGGATGCACTGGTACTGGACGTGATGCTGCCGGGCGTGGACGGTCTGCAGGTCTGCCAGCGCGCACGGGCGATGGCGCGCTACGTTCCGATCATCATCATCAGTGCGCGTGGCAGTGAAACCCAGCGCATCGTCGGCCTGGAACTGGGCGCGGACGACTACCTGGCCAAGCCGTTCTCGATGCCGGAACTGGTGGCGCGCGTGCGTGCGCTACTGCGCCGCGCCGAAGCCATGGCACAGAACGCGCGCATCGATGCCGGGGCGATCGAACTCGGGGGGCTGCGGCTGGACCCGGTCGCGCGTACTGCCGCCGTCGATGGCAATGCACTGGAACTGACCCCGCGTGAGTTCGAACTGCTGCTGTTCTTCGCCCGCCACCCGGACCAGGTGTTTGCGCGGATGGAACTGCTCAACCAGGTCTGGGGCTACCAGCACGACGGTTACGAGCACACGGTCAACACCCACATCAACCGCCTGCGCAGCAAGATCGAGACCGACCCGGGCAACCCGCGGCGCCTGCTGACCGTATGGGGGCGCGGCTACAAGCTGGTCGACCCGGCCGGGGCGGCAGCATGATCAAGCCGAACCTGTGGCAGAAACTGGCGCTGGTGATGTCGGCGCTGATGCTGATGTGCTGCATGGCGCTGCTGGCCTGGCAGATGCGCACCAATACCCGGCATGAGCAGGAAGTGGTGCAGCGACTGTCGCTTGGGTTGGCCGAGCACATCGCCCAGCGCAGCGAGCTGATGGACACCAGCGGCATGCGCGATGCGGCGGTGCGCGCATTGTTCGGCCAGCTGATGGCGGTCAACCCCAGTGTCGAGGTGTACCTGCTGGATGAGCAGGGTCGCATCCTCGGCCACGATGCGCCCAGCGGCCACCTGGTGCGCACCCGGGTGGACGTGGCACCGCTGCGGCGCCTGCTGTCCGGTGCACCGCTGCCGATCCTCGGTGACGATCCCCGCAGTGCCGATGGCCGCAAGGTGTTCAGTGTCGCGCCACTGGTGGTGCAGGGGCGGCAGGCGGGTTACGTGTACGTGGTACTGGTGGGCGAACACCGGCAGATGCTGGCCGACGATCTGGCCGCCGGCAGTCAATGGCACACCACGCTCTGGTCGGTGCTGTTGATCGGCGGGCTGGGCCTGCTTGCCGGCCTGGTGGCCTTCTACTGGGTGACCCGGCCCCTGCGCCAGGTCACCCGGCGCATACAGGCCTTCGACATCGACGCTCCGACGCCACTGCCAGCGCCGGTACCGCTGCGCGCGGGCGAGCGCGATGAACTGAAGATCCTCGAACATGCCCATTCGCAGATGGCACAGCGGCTGGGCGAGCAGTGGCAGCAGCTGCGCCAGCAGGACCTGCAGCGCCGCGAACTGGTGGCCAACATCTCGCACGACCTGCGCACGCCGTTGTCCTCGCTGCACGGTTACCTGGAAACGCTGGCGCTGAAAGAAGCCACGCTGTCGCCGCAGGAGCGTCGTCGCTATCTCGGTATCGCGCTGGCGCAGAGCGCCAAGGTCGGCCGTCTGGCCCGGGCGTTGTTCGAACTGGCGCGGCTGGAACACGGTGAAGTGCGGTTGGAGTGGGAAGTGTTCGCGCTGCCGGAACTGCTGCAGGACGTACTGCAGAAGTTCGAGCTTGCCGCGCAGGCACGTGGGCAGCACCTGCACGCTGATTTCCCGCCGGGCCTGCCGCTGGTGCGCGCCGACCTGGGTCTTGTGGAGCGCGTGCTGACCAACCTGCTCGACAACGCGCTGCGACATGCGCCGGACGGTGGCCGCGTGCAGGTGCAGCTGTCCGCGCTACCCGACAGTGTGCAGGTGGCGGTGCAGGACGATGGTCCCGGAGTGCCGCCAGCGCTGCGTGGGCAACTGTTCCAGGCGCCGGCGGCACTGGGGGCACGGCGTGGCGAAAACGGCGGGCTCGGCCTGCTGATCGTGCAGCGCATCGTGCAGTTGCATGGCCGCCGTATCGAACTGCGCGACAGCGAACAGGGCGCGCTGTTCGTGTTCGCCTTGCCGCGTGCCGATGCCGAGGCGAACTAGACGTTGTCTGCCGGTGGCGGAACACCGCTTTCCATCGGCAGCAGCAGCCGGATGCAGGCACCGCCGAGCACCGAATCGGCCACTTCCACGTGGCCGCGGTGCTTGTCCGCCACCACCTGCACCAGCGCCAGGCCCAGCCCGAAGCCCGGGCTGGCCAGGTCCAGCCGCACGTAGGGCTGCAGCACCTGGCTGCGCAGTTCGACGGCGATACCGGGACCGTCGTCCTCCACCTGCAGGCACAGCCATCCGTCGTTGAGCGTGCTGACGATGCGGATCTGCCGGCGCGCATAGCGCAGCGCGTTGCCCAGCAGGTTGCGCAGCGCCAGTTCCAGCATGTGCCGGTTGACGTTGACCAGCCCTGCCGGTGACAGGTCCTGCTGCACCGGTATCGTCAGTGGTGCGAACTGCTCGACCACGCCGCGTACCAGCGCGGCCAGTTGCAGGCGCTGGCGGGTGACCTGATGGCAGCGGCCGAGCGCGGCGTACTCGACACCCGCATCGGTCAGGTGCTGCAACCGGTCGATGTCGATGCGCAGGCCGGACAGCGCATCGCGCTGGGCGTCGTCCAGTCCGGTGTCTTCCAGGTCGGCCAGGCCGAAGCGCATGCGTGCCAGCGGTGTGCGTACTTCGTGCGCCACCGCCTGGGCCAGCACGCGCTGGCTGTCCAGCAGCAGCTGCAGCTGTTCGGCCATGTGGTTGAACGCCTTGGCCAATGGCCGCACCAGCGCGGTACCGGCGCGTGGCGCCCGGCTGTCGAGCTGGCCATCGCGCATCCGTCGTGCGGTCTGCGCCAGCTGCGAGACATCGCGCCACAACCGGTAGACCATCACGTACATCGGCAATGCCACCGCCACCATCAGGATCAGCAGGATGATGGCCACGCCGGACGCTTCACTGTCCTGCCAGCCTTCTTCGGGCAGGGCCTGGTCCAGCGGCCCCAGGATCAGCGCACTGTTGCTGTTGCCGACGCGCTGCAGGCTGCGCATGCTGTCCAGCTCGATCTGCACGTGTCCGTTGAGCAAGCCCTTGCGCTGTTTCGCCGGCAGTATCGCGGCAGCCTCGGTCAACGGCATCAGCTGCAGCGGATAGGCGAAATCGCTGTCCAACTGTTGCGCCAGGGCTGGCCATTGCGCCGGCGGCGTTTCGGCGAAGCGATGTTGCAGCATGGCGTGCGGGCCGCGCATTTCCGCCTGCAGGCTGGCCTCGGTGCGGTCTTCCAGCAGCGCATCCCAGGCCCATAGCCCGAGCACGATCAGCAGCAGATGGGCGGTGAGGAAACCGATGCCGTAGCGCAGGAAGTGGAAGGCATGGCCACGCATGGCCGACGACGGATGCTTCATCCCCATGCCGATCGGCTGAACAGGTAACCACGGCCGCGCACGGTCTTGATCCGCTCGGGCTGTTCCGGGTTGTCGCCGAGCTTGCGCCGCAGGCGCGAGATGCGTGCGTCGATCGAGCGGTCCAGGCCATCGAAGGCGATGCCGCGCAGGCCACGCAGCAGCGCATCGCGGTCGAGGATCTGGCCCGCGTTGCCGGCCAGCAGGAACAACAGGTCGAACTCGGCGGTGGTCAGCTCCAGCAGGCGGCCCTGCAGGTGCACGTTGCGTGTGGACGGGTCGATGCTCAGTTCACCGAAACGCAGGGCGCCATCGCGTGGCTCGACCCGGCGGTGGCGGCGCAGATGGGCGCGCAGCCGCGCCAGCAGCACCCGCGGTTCGATCGGCTTGCCGATGTAATCGTCGGCGCCCAGTTCCAGCCCCAGCACCTGGTCGATGTTGTCGGTACGGGCGCTCAGCACGCAGATGATCCCGTCATAGTGGGGCCGGATCTGCCGACACACTTCGAAACCATCCTGGCCCGGCAGGCCGATGTCGAGCAGGACCAGCGCCGGCTTCTCGCTGAGGATCCGGGCGATCGCGCGCTGGCCGCAGCGTTCGTGGGCGACCTGGTAACCGTGGCGCTTCAGGTAGTCGCTGACCATCGTGCCCAGCCGAGCGTCGTCTTCAACCAGTACGATATCCAGCATCTACAAGGCCTCCGGGGTGCTTCCGTACCGCCGTGGCACGAGCGCGGCGATGCTATCCCAGCTGTCGGGCCGCTCGGGTCCAGGGAGCGGGCGCCATTCAGCCGGGGTTGCTGGCGCGCGGGCCGGGCCTCAGGCCGGGCAACGACTTGGCCGCACGGTAGCAATCGTGTTGTTACAAAACGTTACGTAAGCCGCGCCTGCGGTGACGGTCGCTGACAGCGCTACGACTGACGTGGCGCTCGGCGGGGCCGAGCATGGCAGCTCTCCCCATCCGCGTGCCGCCCTCATGCCGTCCGCCTCCTGTCCCGCGTTTTTCTTTGATTGCCCTTGCCATGGAGGCCAGCGATGAGCGGCGTGGTCGGGGCCTGGCTGCCGCCTGCCGACGACGAGCAGCTGCTGCAGCAGCTGGCGCCGATGCTGCGGGCGCTGCAGCAGCGCGGCCGTGGTCGCATCGGGTACTGGACCGATGCCGACGCAGGGCTGGCCCTCGGTCATTGCCGTGCGCCGACCGCCATGCCGTTGCAGCCGCTCAGCTCCAGCTGCGGGCGCTACGTGCTGTGCCTGGATGGCCGCATCTACAACCGGGCGGCCCTGCAGTCGCAGCTGCGCGACCTGCCACGCAGCTGCACCGATGCACGCCTGTTGCTGCAGGCCATCGTCGAGTGGGGCGTGCAGCGTGCGCTGTCGCGCATCGAAGGGGCATTTGCGTTCAGCGTCTGGGACCGCCACGCGCACGAGCTCTGGCTGGCGCGCGACCCGGTCGGCGAACGGCCGCTGTATTACGGCTGGTACCAGGGCCAGTTCCTGTTTGCCTCGGAGTTGAAGGCGCTGCAGGCCTTTGCCGGATTCGCTCCCAGCATCGACCAGGATGCATTGAGCCTGCTGCTGCGCCATGACTATGTGCCGGCGCCGCACACCATCTATCGCGGCATCCACAAGCTGGTGGCCGGGGCGATGCTGCGCGTGGATCTCAACGATCATGCCGCCGGCGGATCAACGCAGGCCACGCAGGGCGGCCAGCGCTACTGGTGCGCGCGCGATGCGATGCAATCCGCGCTGCAGCAGCCGTTGCAGCCGGCGCCCAGCCTGGAGCAGGCCACCGACCAGTTGGAGGTGGTGCTGCAGCAGGCGATCGCCACGCGCATGCATTCACCCGTGGCCTGCGGTGCGTTCCTGTCCGGTGGCACCGATTCGTCGCTGGTGGTGGCGATGATGCAGGCGCAGTCGGCGTTGCCGGTGGAAGCATGGACGGTGGGTTTCGACGACCCCGGTCACGACGAGAGCGACTGGGCCTCGCAGGTGGCCCGCCACCTGAGCGTGCATCACCACCTGCACAGGATGGACAGCCGGCAGGGCCTGGATCTGCTGCAGCGCTTGCCGCAGGTCTGGTGCGAACCGTTCGCCGATGCCTCGCAGCTGCCCACCCTGCTGGCCAGCGAGCTGCTCGGCGCGCGCAAGCCGGTGGCGTTGACCGGCGACGGCGGCGACGAGTTGTTCTTCGGCCACCCCAGCTATGGCCGCGCACTGCGCAATGCGCGCCTGTGCGGTGGCCTGCCGGACTGGGTACGTGATCTTGCACGGCGTGGCAGCAGCCGCTTGAACGTCGAGCGTGGTCGGCTTGGCGGTTGGCGGGCACTGGTGGCCGAGGTGGCCGCCAACGACGTGGAGGGGCATTACCTGCAGCGCGTCACCCGCTGGCGGCAGCCGACCCAGGTGGTACTGGGCGCACGCGAGCCAGCGACGATCTTCCAGCAGCAGGACACCGCACTGCCGGCAGAAGCGCGCATCCAGCTGCTGGATTTCCGCATGGACCTGGCCGAGGGGATTCTTGCCAAGGTTGACCGTGCCGGCATGGCGGCCGGCGTGGAGACGCGCTCGCCGTTGCTGGACATGGAGGTCATACGCCTGGCCTGGCGCCTGCCGCAGCACCTGAAGTACCACGACGGTGAGCACAAGCGGATCCTCAAGCATCTGCTGGCGCGCTATCTGCCCGCGCCGCTGGTCTATCGCCCCAAGCGCGGTTTCGGCCCACCGATGGCACGCTGGCTGGCCGGCCCGCTGCGCGACTGGGCGGAAGCCTTGCTCGACCCGCAACTGCTGCGCAACCAGGGGTGCTTCGATGCAGTACGCGTGCGCGCGATCTGGGAGGCGTTCCTGCGCGGCGAGCGCAAATGGCATACGCACCTGTGGAACGTGTTGATGTTCCAGGCGTGGTACCAGCACTGGCACGGCAACCGCGGGCGCTGAGCGCTCCTTGCGTGGCCGATCGATTCTGCGCGGCACATCTGCGCGGCGCAGGGCGGAGGCCCTTGCGTGCGAATGTCCTCCGGCGCCGGCCTGCGGCCACCGCCTCCCCCTTTACTTCGCACGCAAGGGCCTCCGCCCTGCGTGGGGAGATCTTCGGTGGCCTCAGGAAAGCAGCGATCTGCGCATCTGGTGCCGCAAGCCGAGCCTCGTCGGGGCAGGTAGGGGTCTGGGCAAAGTAAAGGAGGAGGTGGCGGCCAACGGCCGGCGCCGGGGGCCATTTGCCCAGGCCCCTACCTGCCCCGACGGGGCCCTTCAGATCGCAGAGACCCGGACGAAGACGCGTTCCAGAATCCAGACGCCAGGCAAAAAAAGACCCGGCAGAGGGAGGGATCTGCCGGGTCCGGATTGCATGGGGGGAGGGACCCATGCAATGAGCGTGGGCGTCGCGCCAGTGGCTGTTGCCTGCCAGTCGCATCCGCCGTGCATTTGTATTGATGCAATGCAGCATACGCCGATCATGCGGCAATGCAACAAAAATCACGAAGGCGCCATCTCCGGCGCCTTGAGGCCTTTCAGATCAATGGGTTGATCAGGCGGCGGGGCCGCGGTAACGGCAGCCCGAGGTGCAGGTTTCGTGCACGGTGATCTCGCTCAATGCCGGCAGGGTGGGCTTGAGCTCGTTCCAGATCCACACGGCCAGATTCTCGCTGGTCGGGTTCTCCAGGCCGGGGATGTCATTGAGGTAATGGTGGTCCAGGCGGTCGTAGATCGGCTGGAAAGCCGCCTTCACGTCACCGAAATCCATGATCCAGCCGGTCTGCGCGCCCGGCTCGCCCTCGACTTTCAGTTCCACCCGGAAGGAGTGGCCGTGCAGGCGCGCGCACTTGTGCCCCGGCGGCACGTTGGGGAGGCGGTGCGCCGCCTCGAGCATGAAGACTTTGAAGATTTCCATGGCGCGATTGTACGCCGCGGGCGGCCGATCAGCCCGGCTTTGCGTTGCCTTTCCGTGAAGAAATTCTTTCCATCCGGATGAAGAGATGATAGTTTCTCTTATATCCGTATGAAGAGATGTTATTGGCTGCACCCCGGCCAGGCATGGATTACTGCGGAACTTACCTCGTCCTTCCACTACCTCCCCCACATCGTCATGCCCCAGCACACCCTGCTCGTGGCGGCCCTGGCCGTCGCTCTGGCCGCGCCATTGTCTGCCGCCGCCGAAACCACCGCCGACGCCAGCGGCGAAGCCAGCACCCTGGCTGCCGTGCGTGTCACCGGTTCCAACATCAAACGCGCCGATACCGAAGCCTCCAACCCGGTGCAGGTGATCGGCCGCCAGCAGCTGGAACAGACCGGCAAGGCCACCGTGGCCGATGTGCTGCGCTCGATCTCGGCCAACACCGGCAATGCCAGCAACGAGACCACCAACAACGGTTGGGCCTCGGGCTCGGCCGGCATCGGCCTGCGCGGTCTTTCGCAGAAGAACACGCTGGTGCTGCTCAACGGCCGCCGCCTGGCCAACTACGGCTTCCCGGCCGGCGGCCTGTCGGACACCTTCGTCGATCTCAACGCGCTGCCGCTGGTGGCCGTCGAACGCATCGAAGTGCTCAAGGACGGTGCATCGGCCGTGTACGGCAGCGATGCGGTGGCCGGCGTGGTCAACATCATCACCCGGCAGAACTTCGAAGGCGCCGAGATCGGCGGCAGCTTCGGTGGCGCCGACCAGGGCGGCCTGCACGAGCAGAACCTGAAGTTCGTTGGTGGCCTGGGCGACATCGACAAGGACGGCTACAACATCCTCTTCAGCCTGCAGGCCTACAACCGTGAGCGACTGGACCAGGACGAGCGCAACCTGACCAAGAGCGGTATCTACAGCGACCAGCCCGGCGGCCGCTGGAACGGCTGGTCGGCCAAGGGCGCACGCTATCTGGTCAATGGCACCTCCGTGCCGATGCTCGATGCCAACGGCAACTGCCCCACCGGCACCACCCGCGTGGCCAGCGCGCCGATCGACGGTCTGGCCGGTGATACCTGCGGCTTCAACCAGGCCCCGTACACCACCCTGATTCCGTCCACCAAGCGCTACCAGGCCTACGCCAACGGCACGTTCCGCCTCGGCGACAACGTCGAAGCGTTCGGCGAAGTGCTGTACAGCCAGATCAAGAGTGCTGCCTGGTTCGGCAGCAGCCCGTTCTTCACCCTGGAAAGCGGTCGCTTCGCGCTGAACGCGCAGACCGGCCTGGCCGAGCCGGTGTCGTCCAACCTGCCGGCCAGCAACCCGTACAACCCGTACGGCCGCGCGATCCCCATCGAATACACCTTCTTCGACCTCGGCGGCACCATCAAGACCAACCGGTCCACCGCCTATCGCGGTGTGTTCGGGCTGCGTGGCAACACCGAGAAGTGGGACTGGGAAGTGGCCGCGTTCGGCGCGCGCAGCAGCGAGCGCGAAACCGTCTCCGGCGGCTTCGCCAACCGCTGGGCACTGGCCAATGCACTGGCCACCGGCAGCTACAACCTGCTGAACCCGGCCGCGACGCCGCAGTCGGTGCGCGATTCGATCAACATCGCCACCCTGCGTCCGGCCGAGTCGGTGCTGCAGGGCATCGATGCGAAGATCTCCGGCAGTCTCGGCCACACCTGGGCCGGCGACATCGGTTTCGCCGCCGGTGCCGAATGGCGCCGCGAGAAGCTTGATTCGAACAACCCGTGGCAGATCGATGCCGGCCTGCAGGTGCGCCCGGCAATCGCCGAAGTGCATGGCGAGCGCAAGGTCAGCGCCGCCTACGCCGAGGTCAACGTGCCGCTGGCCTCGACCCTGGAACTGTCCGCCGCCGCCCGCGCCGATCATTACGATGATTTCGGCGACGCGTTCTCGCCCAAGCTCGGCCTGCGCTGGCAGCCGCTGGATTTCCTGCTGGTGCGTGCCTCCGCGTCGAAGGGCTTCCGTGCCCCGTCGCTGTCGGAGAACTCCAACAGCACCAGCATCGCCTACGGCAGCGTGGTCGACCCGCGTGATCCGGACGTGCCGGGCTCGCGGCAGAACCCGACCTTCTTCACCGTCGGCAACAGCGACCTGAAGCCGGAGCGCACCAAGAGCGTGAACTTCGGCGTGGTGCTGTCGCCGTGGGCGAACACCAACCTGAGCATCGACTACTACCGTATCCAGCTGGACAACCTGGTCGGTACCAACAACACCCAGACCCTGGTCAACGACAACGTCGCCGATGCCGTGCAGCGCGATGAGCGCGGCAAGCTGCAGGCGGTCTACAACCGCTACCAGAACCTGAGCGAGCTGAAGACCTCGGGCATCGACGTCGAGCTGCGCCAGCGCATCCCGACCACCGCCTTCGGTGACTTCACCGTGACCTCGGCCTACACCCATGTGCGCGACTACCGGCGCCCGACCGTGGTCGGTGGCCCGCTGGTGGACTATGCCGGCAGCAACCTCGGCGCCACCCTGCCGAAGAACAAGGCCACCACCACCCTGGACTGGAAGTACAGCGACTACACCGCCGCGGTGACCTGGTACTACACCAGTGGCTACGACCAGAAGGCCAGCACCGCTGCAGCTGCGGTGCAGAGCCGCGTCGACGCCTACAACCAGTTCGATCTCTACCTGGGCTACACCGGCATCGAGAACCTGACCGTGTACGCCAAGGTGCAGAACCTGGGTGACAAGACGCCGCCGTACGACGCCTCGTTCCCGGGCATCCGCGCGCCGTACGACTTCAGCCAGTACGACCTGCGTGGCCGCTACTTCACGCTGGGCTTCGACTACCGCTTCTGATCCACCCGCCGCGGCCGGCCACCCTGTGTGGCCGGCCGTGTTGCCATGTTCCAGGGGAGTCACCGTGTCCTTCCACCGCCGTGCCGTTTTCCCGTTGTTGCTCGCCGTCGCCACCGCCGTATCGTTGCCGCCYGCGGTACATGCGCAGAGCGCCTATTTCTTCCCGCAGACCACCGATGCCGCGGCATTCGATACCGCCATTCCCACGCCGGAGCAGTTCCTCGGCTATCCGATCGGCAGCCGCTACACCCGCCATGACCAGCTGGTCGCTTACTTCCAGGAGCTGGCCAAGCACTCGGACAAGATCAGCGTGCGCGAGATCGGCCGCAGCTATGAGGGCCGACCGCTGCTGATCGCCACGGTCACTGCTGCAGGCAACCACGCGCGGCTGGAACAGATCCGCCAGCAGCACGCGACCCTGGCCGACCCGGCGCAGCCGCGCAGCGCTGCCGGTGACAGCCCGGTGGTGGTGTGGCTGGGCTACAGCGTGCACGGCAACGAGACTTCCAGTGGCGAAGCGGCGATGCTGACCGCCTACTACCTGGTGGCCAACCGCAGCGCGGAAACGCAGCAGTGGCTGCAGCAGGCAGTGGTGCTGTTCGACCCGGCGCAGAATCCCGACGGCCGCGATCGCGCCGCCAACTGGCACAACGCCTGGGCGTCCGATCCGGCCTCGGCCGATCCGGCCGACAAGGAACACGTCGAACCGTTCCCGCAGGGCCGTACCAACCACTACTTCACCGATCTCAACCGCGATTGGCTGGCACTGACGCAGCAGGATTCGCGGCCGAAGGTGGCGCAGTTCCACCAGTGGTACCCGAACGTGCAGATCGACTTCCACGAGATGGGCAAGGACAGCACGTACTACTTCGAGCCATCGCCGAAGAGCATGCATAGTCCGTTGATCCCGGCAGCGTCGTACGAGTTCAACAAGACCCTGGCCAAGTACCACGCCCAGGCGCTCGATGCGCTGGGTTCGCTGTACTACACCGGTGAGAATTTCGACAATTTCTCGCCCGTGTACGGCTCGACCTATCCGGATTTCCACGGCGCGGTCGGCGTCACCGTGGAGCAGGCCAGCTCGCGCGGTCGCGTGCAGGAATCGGTGAATGGCCTGCTGACGTTCCCGTTCACCATCCGCAACCAGGTTGCCACCGGCTTGGGCACGGTGCGCGGTGCGGTGACCGAGCGCAGCGCCCTGTTCGATCTGCAGAAGAGTTTCTTCCAGAGCGCGCTGAAGCAGGCCGCACAACAGCCGGTGAAGAGCTTCGTGTTCGGCGACGCGCATGATCCGGCATTGACCCGACGCCTGCTGGAACTGCTGTTGCTGCACAGGATTGAAGTGCATGCACTGGACCGCGCCGTCAGCGTAGATGGCCAGCGTTTCGAAGCGGGCAGCGCCTACGTGGTGCCGGTGCAGCAGGCGCAGTTCCGCCTGGTCCATTCGATCTTCGCCGAGACCCCGCCGATCAAGGGCGACGTGTTCTACGGCAGCACCAGTTACGCGATCGCCCCGGCCTACGGCGTGGCCTTTGCCGGCAGCCGCAGCCGCATCGATGGCGGCGCCCGCGTAGTCGAGGTTCCCGCAGTACAGGGCGGGGTGATTGGCGGTGAGGCGGGCTTTGCCTACGTGATCGACTGGCGCGACTACAACGCGGGCCGCGCACTGGCGGGCCTGCAGGCCAAGGGCTTGTCCACGCGTGCCACCTTCCAGCCGTTCACCGCCAGCACTGCGCAGGGAGACGTGGCCTTTGCCGGCGGCAGCATCGTGGTACCGGTGGCCGGGCAGCCGCTGCAGGGCGCGGCGTTGCAGGAGGCGGTCGCCGCCGCCGCGCGCGTCGCTGGCGTGCAGGTGCATGCGCTGTCCAGTGGCCGCAGCCGCGATGGCATCGATCTTGGCAGTGATGGCGTCAAGGCACTGCGCAAGCCCTCCGTCGCGCTGGTGATGGGCGAGGGCGTGGCCGCCACCGAAATCGGTTCGGCCTGGTTCCTGCTCGACCAGCAGCTGCGCCTGCCGGCCAGCAAGTTGGACCCGCAGCAGCTGGGCAAGGTATCGCTGGATCGCTACACCACGATCGTGCTGTCCGGCGGCACCTATACGGGCATCGACGCGACCGCGGTAGCGGCATTGAAGCGCTGGATCCAGGCCGGCGGGTCGCTGGTCACCTATGGCAGCGCATCGAAGTGGGCGATCGAACAGAAACTTGCCGACGGCGAGAAGCTGGGCAAGGACGAGGAAGCAACAGACACCGCGCGCCGCGCCTTCGGTGACCAGCGCGATATCGCCGCGATCGAGCGTGTCAGCGGCAACATCCTCAGTGCCGACGTCGACCCCAGCCATCCCCTGGCGTTCGGCGTGCCGCGCCGACAGCTGGCGATCAACAAGGAGAACACGGTCATCCTGCAGCCGAGCACGAACGGGTTTTCCACGGTGGTGCGGATCGACGACACGCCGCGGGTGAACGGGTATCTGTCCGAGCGCAACCGCAGTCGCGTGGCTGGCAGTGCGTGGCTGCTGGTGTCGGCGCAGGGGCAGGGCAACGTGATCCTGTTTGCGGATGATCCGGCGCATCGCAAGTACTGGCATGGCACCGACCGGTTGCTGATCAATGCGATCTTCTTCGGGAATCTGGTGAATCCGGCGAAAGCGCGGGGTTGAGGCATTACGCGCTTCGATTGATGCGTGTGGGGGAGGCCGGGCGGGCTGCGCAGGACACGCTGTAAATACATCCATGTAAGCTCGATCGGCGCATCCATGCGCCTCACGGTCCTGCGCAGCCCGCCCGGCCTCCCCTCGATGGTTTCCTGCGAGCGCGGACACATCAAACCCAAGGCGGGAGCAAGGGCGAAAGCAAAAGCAAAAGCTGGAATTCCGGCTTTTGCTTTTGTCTTTGAATTTGATCCTTCTTCTCCTGGCTACCCGGCGGTACAAGAAGGCGCTGGTGATGATTGAAGCGGATGGGCGTAGGGGCAGCGCAAAACCGTGAGGCGCATGGATGCGCCGATCGAGCCCCCATGGATGGGTTTACGGCGTGTTTTGCGCTGCCCCTACGCCCATCCGCCCTCGACGCAACCCACCGCCAGCTTTCAAACCATCCGGTAGCCCGCAACAAAAAAGGGACGACGCGTAAGCGTCGTCCCCCGATAAGCAGCCCCCGCGCAGCGGGAGACGCCATCCCTGTCAGCTGGGATCAGCTGGCGCGACCGCCACCGCCACCCTGGCCGCGGCCACGGCCGCCACCCGCGTTGGCACCGCCACCGCGACGCTGGCCCTGACCGGCACCTGCGCCTGCGCGCTGCTGGCCGTTGCCACCGCCTTCGCGGCGGCCACCGCCGGCCTTCTTAGGGCCTGCATGGGCATGACGCGGCGCATCGCCGTGCGGACGGCGCGCATGGGTCTTGCGCGGCACGCGCTCGCCGGTATCGGCCTCGGCCTTGCCCGGAGCACTGTTGCCCCAGCGGATCGGCGTCTGCAGCTCGAAGCCCGGCACATCGCGGATGTCCATGTCGCGGCCGAGCAGGCGCACGATCGCGCGCAGCAGCTTCACTTCATCCTGCGCAACCAGCGAAATGGCTTCGCCGGTTGCACCGTTGCGGCCGGTACGGCCAATGCGGTGCACGTAATCTTCGGCCACCATCGGCAGATCGAAGTTGATCACCTTCGGCAGCTCGTTGATGTCGATACCGCGCGCGGCGATGTCGGTGGCCACCAGCACGGTGACACGGCCAGCCTTGAAGTCGCCGAGCGCACGCAGGCGCTGGCCCTGGCTCTTGTTGCCGTGGATCGCCGCGGTCTTGATGCCGGACTTTTCCAGGAACGCGGCCAGCTTGTCGCTGCCGTGCTTGGTGCGGGCAAAGACCAGGGTCTGCTCGCGGCTGTCCTGCGCCAACAGGTGCAGCAGCAGGTCGCGCTTGCGGCTGGCATCGACCGGATGCACCTTGTGGGTGATGGTCTCGGCGACGGTGTTCTTCGGCGTGACCTGAATCTGTTCCGGGTTGCGCATGAACTCCAGCGCCAACTGCCGGATGTTGTCCTCGAAGGTGGCCGAGAACAGCAGGGTCTGGCGATTCTGCTTGGGCAGCTTGGCCAGGATGCGCTTGATCGAGGGCAGGAAGCCCATGTCCAGCATGCGGTCGGCTTCGTCCAGCACCAGCAGTTCAATGCCGGACAGGTCGATGCTGCGACGCTCCAGGTGGTCGATCAGGCGGCCCGGGCAGGCCACCAGCAGGTCCACGCCGCGACGCAGGATGTCGAGCTGGTTGCCCATGCCGACACCGCCGTAGATGCAGGCGCTGGGGATGCGCAGGTACTTGCTGTAACCGCGCAGGCTGTCATGCACCTGGGTGGCCAGTTCGCGGGTCGGTGCCAGGATCAGCGCGCGCGGCTTGCGCGGGCCGGTGCGCACTTCCTGTGAAGCGGTGCCCAGGTGCTGCAGCAGCGGCAGGCCGAACGCGGCGGTCTTGCCGGTGCCGGTCTGTGCGCCGGCCAGCAGGTCGCGACCGGCCAGCACCAGCGGGATCGCCTGCTGCTGGATCGGGGTCGGGGTTTCGTAGCCCTGCTCGGCGAGCGCACGCAGCAGGAAGGGCGCAAGGCCCAGGGATTCAAAAGACATCGAGATTGCTCCAAGTACAGTTAACGCCTGTCCGAACGGACAGACGGGGGCAGATCAAACTGATCGGCTGACTCGGAGCGTTCCCGTGAACCGCGCTGCGAGAATTGGGTGCAGCCGGCGCGAAGCGCAGGCTGGAATGCGTGACGAACGGCGTCGGAGTGGGGGCGGGCGATGGGGCGAACCCCGGTCGCCGGCGATCCCGGAGGGAAACGGACGGCCGCTGCAGACCCGCATAGTCTAGCGGAAGGATGAGACCTGACGCAAAACAGGCTGTTCAGGTTGGGGGTTCGGCAGGGCTGCGCCCTGCACCCGCCGAAGCGGTAGTGCCGGCCGCTGGCCGGCAACCTCAACAGCAACAGCAACAGCAACAGCAACAGCAGAAGCGGGCTATCCGTGGGATGGCGGGGTGGGTCCGGTTGCGGGRGACGCCGTAAACCCATCCTTGGGGGCTTGGCCGCGGCATCCATGSCGCKSACRCCCCCGCAACCGGACCCACCCCGCCTTCGACAGKTTTCCGCGATCTGTCGGAATGGCAKGGCCTGCTCCTGKTGGGTGTCGACCTTGGTCGACACGTAGATCCACGCCAYGCGTGGATGCTCTTCGTTCAATTGTCGAAATATTCGACTTCGAATGAGATCCATCCACGCATGGCGTGGATCTACCGGAACAAGTCCAACCGTCATAGGGAAMCTGTCGAAGGCGGGGCGGTGTCGGATTGCGGGGTGTCCGCGGCATGGATGCCGCGGCCAAGCCTACAGGGACGTACTTGCGGCGTCCCCGCAATCCGATACCACCCCGCCAAAGCACGGATCCCCCCAGAGCCGGCTGTTGCTGTTGCTGTTGCCAGGGTTGCCGGCCAGCGGCCGGCACCACGTCAGGTGCCGGGTGCAACCCGGCCGAACCCCGCCGGGGTAAACTAGCTGGATGGCTTCCCGTCCCGCGCACGACCTGCTCCGCCGCGTCTTTGGTTACGACGATTTCCGTGGTCCGCAGCAGGACATCGTGGAGCATGTGGCTGCCGGTCACGATGCCCTGGTGCTGATGCCCACCGGCGGCGGCAAATCACTGTGCTACCAAGTGCCCGCCCTGCTGCGTGACGGCTGTGGCATCGTCATCTCACCGCTGATCGCACTGATGCAGGACCAGGTCGAAGCCCTGCGCCAGCTCGGCGTGCGCGCCGAATTCCTGAACTCGACCCTGGACGCCGAAACGGCTGGCCGGGTCGAACGCGAACTGCTCGCCGGTGAGCTCGACATGCTCTATGTCGCTCCCGAGCGCCTGCTGACCGGCCGCTTCCTGTCGCTGCTGTCGCGCAGCCGGATCGCCCTGTTCGCCATCGACGAAGCCCATTGCGTGTCGCAATGGGGCCACGACTTCCGCCCCGAATATCGGCAGCTGACCGTCCTGCACGAGCGCTGGCCGGAGATTCCGCGGATCGCCCTGACCGCCACCGCCGACCCGCCAACCCAGCGCGAGATCGCCGAGCGCCTGGACCTGGCCGAAGCACGTCACTTCGTCAGCTCCTTCGATCGCCCCAACATCCGCTACACCGTGGTGCAGAAGGACAACGCCCGCAAGCAGCTGAGCGATTTCCTGCGCAGCCATCGCAGCGAGGCCGGCATCGTCTACTGCATGTCACGGCGCAAGGTGGAGGAAACCGCCGAGTTCCTGTGCACGCAGGGGTTCAACGCCCTGCCCTACCACGCCGGCCTGCCCGCGGAAGTGCGTGCAAACAACCAGCGCCGTTTCCTGCGCGAAGACGGCATCGTCATGTGCGCGACCATCGCCTTCGGCATGGGCATCGACAAGCCGGACGTTCGCTTTGTCGCCCATACCGACCTGCCCAAGTCGATGGAAGGCTACTACCAGGAAACCGGCCGCGCCGGTCGCGATGGCGAAGCCGCCGAGGCCTGGCTCTGCTACGGCCTGGGCGATGTGGTGCTGCTCAAGCAGATGATCGAGCAGTCCGAGGCCAGCGAGGAGCGCAAGCAGCTGGAGCGGTCCAAGCTCGACCACCTGCTGGGGTACTGCGAATCGATGCAGTGCCGTCGCCAGGTGCTGCTGGCCGGTTTCGGCGAGACCTATCCCAAGCCCTGCGGCAACTGCGACAACTGCCTGACCCCGCCGGCGGCCTGGGATGCCACCATCCCCGCGCAGAAGGCGTTGAGCTGTGTTTACCGCAGCGGCCAGCGCTTCGGCGTCGGCCACCTGATCGACGTCCTGCGCGGCAGCGAGAACGAGAAGGTCAAGCAGCAAGGCCACGACAAGCTGAGCACCTACGCCATCGGCCGCGACCTGGATGCACGCACCTGGCGCAGCGTGTTCCGCCAGCTGGTGGCCGCCAGCCTGCTGGAAGTGGACAGCGAGGGCCACGGTGGCCTGCGCCTGACCGATGCCAGCCGCGATGTGCTGACCGGTCGCCGCCAGATCAGCATGCGCCGCGATGCGGTCAGTGCCAGCGCCGGGCGCGAACGCAGCGCGCAACGCACCGGCCTGTCGGTGCTGCCGCAGGACCTGGCCCTGTTCAATGCGCTGCGCGGCCTGCGCGCCGAGCTGGCGCGCGAGCAGAACGTGCCGGCCTTCGTGATCTTCCACGACAGCACCCTGCGCAACATCGCCGAACAGCGCCCGACCTCGCTGGACGAACTGGCCCGGGTCGGTGGCATCGGCGGCACCAAGCTCAGCCGCTATGGCCCGCGCCTGGTAGAGATCGTGCGCGAAGAGGGATGACCCCGGTAGCGCCGGGCCATGCCCGGCGGCCCGCATATCGACCGCGCTTCACGCTCGCCGGGCATGGCCCGGCGCTACCAGGCTGCGCGATTGCGCACCCTCGCCCGGCTCAAACCTTGAACCACCTGTTCAGCCGGATGTGCATGTCCGCCCACTTGCCGCTAGATTAGCGCCATGTCCCTCGCCTCGACCCTGCTCCGTGTCGTGCTCATGCTCAGCCTGTTGCTCAACGGGCTGAACGCGGCCATGGCCAGCGGACACGAGGACATGGGCCGCATGGCCCATGCGATGGCCTCGGCGATGACCGATGAAGGCGACGCCGACTGCCACCACCACGCCGGCATGACTGCAGACGAGGCGCCGCAGGCCAAGGCCCCCGCCCACGACGCACACTGCCAGATCAAGGACTGCGTGCGCAGTTGTGCCCAGCATCCGCTGCTGGCGGTGCAGGCACTGCCTTTCCTGACCGGTCCCGGTCTTTCCCTGACCCCGCAGCCGATGCCTGCCAATGGCCGCCCGGCACCGCCGCTGCCGCCGATCTCACGCCCTCCCATCGGCTGATCCAACACGCCTTGTGCGCGCTGCGCACTGAAGCCGGCCCTGCGCTGGCGTCTTTCCGTGTTTGGAGTCACCACCATGAGTACCCGTATTCCTCCCGGCCCGGGCGCTGTGCCCATGCCGTCGCGCCGTCTGTTCGTGCAGGGCATCGCTGCTGGCGGCGTGGTTGCCGGCATCGCCGCGGCCGGCATCCCGCAGCGCGCGCTCGCCGCCGCTTCTGCTGCACCCCGCCTGGCCAGCGCACCGGCGATCATCAGCGATACCCGCGTCGAACTGGCCATCGGCGAGTCGCTGGCCAACTTCACCGGCCGCACCCGCCCGGCAATCACCGTCAACGGCTCACTGCCGGCACCGATCCTGCGCTGGCGCGAAGGCCAGACCGTGGACCTGTTCGTGCGCAACACGCTCGGCCAGCACCCTACTTCGATCCACTGGCACGGCATCCTGCTGCCGGCCAACATGGATGGCGTGCCCGGCCTGAGCTTCAACGGCATCGGCCCCGGCGAGACCTACCACTACCACTTCGACCTCAAGCAGTCCGGCACCTACTGGTATCACAGCCATTCGCTGTTCCAGGAACAGGCGGGGCTGTACGGCGCGCTGATCATCGACCCGGCCGAACCGGCGCCGTACCGGCATGACCGCGAGCACGTGATCATGCTGTCCGACTGGACCGACATGGATCCCGGCGCGCTGTTCCGGCGAATGAAGAAGCTCGCCGAGCACGACAACTACTACAAGCGCACCCTGCCCGACTTCCTGCGCGACGCGCGTCGCGATGGCTGGTCCGCCGCCCTGTCCGACCGCGGCATGTGGGGCCGGATGCGGATGACGCCCAGCGACATCTCCGACATCAACGCGCACACCTACACCTACCTGATGAACGGGACCGCGCCGGCCGGCAACTGGACCGGGCTGTTCCGCAGTGGCGAAAAGGTGCTGCTGCGCTTCATCAACGGCGCCTCGATGACCTACTTCGACGTGCGCATCCCCGGCCTGAAGATGACCGTGGTCGCCGCCGACGGCCAGTACATCCATCCGGTCAGCATCGACGAGTTCCGCATCGCCCCGGCCGAAACCTACGACGTACTGGTGGAACCCAGCGGCCAGGATGCCTTCACCATCTTCTGCCAGGACATGGGCCGCACCGGCTATGCCGCCGGCACCCTCGCCGTGCGCCATGGGCTGCAGGCACCGATTCCCGCACGCGATCCGCGCCCGTTGCTGACGATGAGCGACATGGGTCACGACATGGGCGGCGGTGGCCACGGCGGCCACGACATGGCAGCAATGAAGGGCATGGAAGGCGGCTGCGGTGCCAGCATGGGCCACGGCGCACATGGCGGCGGCGATACCGCCAGCAAAGCGCCAAAGCATCCGGCCAGCGAGCGCAACAATCCGTTGGTGGACATGCAGAGTTCGGCCACCGAGCCCAAGCTGGACGACCCCGGCATCGGCCTGCGCGACAACGGCCGCCAGGTGCTGACCTATGGTGCGATGCGCAGCCTGTTCGAAGACCCCGATGGCCGCGAGCCCGGCCGCGAGATCGAGCTGCACCTGACCGGCCACATGGAGAAGTTCTCCTGGTCGTTCGATGGCATTCCCTTCGCCGGTGCCGAGCCACTGCGCCTGAACTACGGCGAGCGCATGCGCATCGTGCTGGTCAACGACACCATGATGCAGCACCCGATCCATCTGCATGGCGTGTGGAGCGATCTGGAAAACGCACAGGGTGAATTCCAGCTGCGCAAGCACACCATCGACATGCCGCCCGGTACGCGCCGCACCTATCGCGTACGCGCCGATGCACTCGGCCGCTGGGCCTACCACTGCCATCTGCTGTACCACATGGAAGCCRGCATGATGCGCGAAGTGAGGATCGAAGAATGAGCCGTTCCCTGCTTGCTCCGAGCCTGCTGACGCTCGGCCTGTTGGCCGCGTTGCCCGCATTCGCGCAGTCCCATGCCGGCCATGACATGACAGCGCCCTCGCCTCCTGCCGATGCCACGCCAGCGGCAGCGGCCGACGTGGATCATTCGAAGATGGACCATTCGAAGATGGATCACGGTGCGATGGACCATTCAACGATGGACCATGGCGCGATGGATCACGCGGCAATGGGCCACGGCACGCCCGCGCCGACCGAGCCGCGCGAACCGATACCGGTCCCCACCGATGCCGATCGTGCGGCCGCGTTCCCCCCCATCGCGCATGGTGCGATGGAACATCCACCGGAAATCCACAGCCTGCTGCTGATCGATCGCCTGGAGCACTGGGATGGAAAGAACGGCAACGGCCAGGCCTGGGAGGCCAGCGGCTGGATCGGCGGCAACATCAACCGCCTGTGGCTGCGCACCGATGGCGAACGCAGCGAAGGCCGCACGGAATCGTCGGGCGTGGAAGCACTCTACGGGCGTGCCATTTCGCCGTGGTGGGACGTACTGGTCGGCGTACGCCAGGACTTCCGCCCCGCCGATTCCCGCACCTGGGCGGCGATCGGCATCCAAGGGTTGGCGCCGTACAAGTTCGAAAGCTCGGCCACGCTGTATGCCGGTTCCGGTGGCCAGTTGATGGCCAAGGCCGAGATCGAATACGACGTGCTGTTGACCAACCGGTTGATCCTGCAGCCCCTGCTGGAAGCGACCGTGGCCAGCAAGGATGAACCGGAGTACGGCATCGGCCGCGGCCTGAACAAGGTCGAGGCCGGCCTGCGCCTGCGCTACGAGTTCAGCCGACGCTTCGCGCCGTACGTCGGCATCAGCCACGAACGCAGTTTCGGCGACACCGCGGACTATGCCGGCGACCATGCACGCGATACGCGCTGGGTCGCCGGCATCCGCATGTGGTTCTGAGCAGCGGATCGTGAGCAGCCAGCCCCGGCAAGCACCGGGGCCGGCTACACTGCCGCACGTTCCATTGCAGGCTGCACCATGTCGTTGCATATCCGCCGCGCCACCCTGGCCGACGTCGACGCGTTGTCGGAAATCGCCATCGCCACCTACACCGAAACCTGGGGCGATTCCTATCCGCCGCAGGACCTGCACACCTTCCTGCAGGATCACTACGGCACCGTACCGCAGCAGGTCGAACTGTCCGACCCGCGCAGCGCGGTGTGGCTGCTGCTGGAGGGTGAAACGGTGGTGGGCTATCTGGCCGCCGGTGCCAACACCCTGCCGCATGCCGAGGCACGCGACGGCGACATCGAGCTCAAGCGGCTGTACGTCCAGGCCAGCTACCAGAACGGCGGCCATGGAGCGCGCCTGATGGACACGTTCATGGCCTGGCTGGACCAGCCACAGCGCCGCACCCTGTGGGTGGGCGTGTGGGAAGAGAACTTCGGTGCGCAGCGCTTCTACGCGCGCTACGGCTGCAGCAAGGCCGGCGAGTACGACTTCATCGTCGGCGACAGCCGCGACCGCGAGTTCATCCTGCGCCGCCCCTGAGCGGCGTCAGAAATCGAACAGCTCGGAGAGGAAGCTCTCCTTCTTCTTTTTCTTGTAACCCTGGCTGTACTGGCCACGGTTGTCATCATGGCGCTGGCCGAGATGACGGGTATCGCGATGCATCACCGGCGGCGGAGCGGCCTGCGGTTGCACAGGCGCGGGCCCTGGCGGCGGCATGGCGGCACCTGCACCGTCGGTGGCGCGTTCGATGATCTTGTCGAGTTCACCACGATCCAGCCATACACCACGGCAGCTCGGGCAGTAGTCGATCTCGATGCCATGGCGCTCGGCCATCTGCAGGGTCTGGGTCTTGCACACGGGGCACAGCATTCGCATTGCTCCTGTCGGTCTGGCCTCGACTGTACCTGCGTGCGGATGACTGTGCGGCAACGCATGACCGATGGCACAGGGACTTCCGGCGCGTGCCGGCACGTCCCCCGCCCTGCAGACTGCCTTGCGACCCCGCTGCAAGGAATGCATGTGACTGCCCGTGACTCGATTTCCACCGGCATGCGCCTGTTGCTGGTGCTGCTTGGCGTTGGCCTCGGCCTGAACGTGCGCGACATCAGTTCCACGCTGGGCGCGCCGATTCCAGCCCTGCCCATTCCCTACGGTGGCAGCCTGCTGGACAACGCGCTGGCGGTGCTGGTCGCACTGCTGCTGGCCACGCTGCTGCGCCCCCGCGGTGTGGGCCTGCTGGCCAGCCTCGGCCTGCGCGGAAACGGCATGCGTGGCCCGTTGTGGGTGCTGCTGGCCAGCCTGCCGTGCTGGCTGGGGCTGGCCCTGTTGGGGACGCCCAACTCGGCGCTGACGACGCTGGACGCCACGATGCTGGCCGTGCTGTTCCCGCTGGCCGAAGAAGTGCTGTTCCGCGGCCTCGGCTTCGTGCTGCTGGTGAAGATCGTACGCGGCCCCTGGCCGTTGCTCGCACTGCCGCAGGCGCTGCTGTTCGGCATGGTGCACTGGCTGGGCTTCGGCGGCTTCGACGGCGGCGGCATGGCCCTGTTCGTCGGCCTAGTGATCGCCTTCGGCGGCTTCATCTTCGCCTGGCTCGACCACCTCGACGGCAACACCCTGTGGTGCGGCCTGGCCCTGCACGTGTCGATGAACCTGGCCTGGAATGTGTTCAGCCTCGACGACGCCGTTGCGCTGGGCTGGCAGGCCACCAGCCTGCGCATCGGCACTACGCTGCTGGCAGTGGCAGCGCTGGCCTGGCATGCGCGCCGCCAGCGCAACCCCGCGCTGTAACGCCGGCTTAGCCGATCCTGCACACGGGGATCACTGGGGGCTTGCGCATACTTGCGCGCCTTTCATGCCCTGCCGTCCGGAGTTGTTGCGTCATGCTGCTGTCCAAGCGCCACGTTGAACCACGCGTCCTGCTGATCGAAGACGCCGAGGAAACCCGTGAACTGAGCCGGATGGCGCTGGAGAGCCAGGCCTGCCACGTCGCAGGCGTCAGCAGCGCCGAAGCCGCGCTGGGCCTGCTGGCCGCCGGAGAGCGCTTCGACCTGATGTTCACCGACGTCAATCTCGGCCTGGTCAGCGGCATCGAGGCCGCCAACCGCGTGCGCAGACTGTATCCGCAGCTGCCGATCCTGGTGACCTCCGGCATGGACCAGCATGCCGTGCTGCCGCAGTTGCACGACGGCATCCATTTCCTGCCCAAGCCCTACAACATGAGCGAGCTGCTGGATGCGATCCGGCTGTGCTTCCGCCATGCCGCCGATGCCGCGCTGATGCCGGCGCCGCAGGCAAGCGCGGCCTGAGGCTGCCATCCACGCATGGCGTGGATCTACTGGTGCAGCCACGCATGGCGTGGATCTACTGCGATGCGCACCGTTGCGTGAACGAAAAATGCTGCCAGTAGATCCACGCCATACGTGGATGGAGTCGGCCGTCAACCGCCGGTATACGGTCCTTCGCCCGGGAGTACCTGCAGCAGCGCACGGGTGATCACGCGCGGATACACGGTGAGATGGTCTTCGCCATCAATCACGATGTTTTCCACCTGCAGCTTGCGACCACTGCGCCGCAGCTGACCTGCAAAGTCGGCGGCCTGCCGCAGCATGTCATTGCCCGTTGAGTAACGTGGCCCCGGCTTGACCGTCTCGTAGCCGCCCACCGACAGCAACACGCGGATGGGCTGTGAAGGCATCACGGCGGCATCCTGCATGCGCGGCAGCAGGCCCTGGTCGAACCACAGCGACGGACTGGACAGGATATAAGTGCCGAACATGTCGGGCTGGGTCGTCAGCACGTAAGCACCCAACAGCGCGCCATAGGAATGACCCGCAAACACGCGCCGGGCCGGATCGGTACGGTAGCGCGCATCGATCAGCGGCAGCGCGTGGTCAGCCAGGAAGTCGCGGTAATGGGCCGCGCCGCCATAGGTGACGTCATCGCTGTAGTAGCCGGCAGGGGTGCGCACAGGATCACTGGGGGTGTAGTCGCGCGAGCGGCTCTGTTTGGAGGTCAGGCCTTCCTGCGGCGGCAAACCGACCAGGATGAAATCCTCGATGTTGACGCCCTGCTGCCCCACCAGGTTGCGTACGCTGCGCACCAGCGGAAAGCTGTACAGCGCATCGGTCACGTACACCACCGGATAACGCTTCTGCGGATGCGCCGCGTAGCCGGCAGGCAACGCCACCCACAGGGCATAGTCGCGCCCGATCGGGTCATGCACGCGCAGTGACTCGGTATCGGGCAGCACAACGCCTGGCACGGCCGTCGCGCTTTCCCTGGCTTCCTTCTGCGTTGCCGGCGGCGCCACCGACATCGCGCACCCTGCCAAGGCCAGGCAGGCCAGCACACTCCATACACGCACACGCTGCATCCGCGCTCTCCTGTTGCGGGCGGCGCATCCAGGTGGCGCCGCTGATGCATCCTCACACACCGCGTTGTTGCGCGCCAAACCCCTCTCAGGGCGAGGCCGGCGGCGGTACTGGGAACAACGTACGCAGGCCCTGCAGCGCCGCCGGGTGGTAGATCGTGGCGTGGGTCTCTTCCGGCAGCGGCTGGTACTTCACCAGCGTTGCCGGCGATGCCTGCTGCAGCACCGCCGCCAAGCGTGCGCTCGACGCGGCCAGCTCCGGCTGACCACTGCTGGCCAGGAACAGCCGCGCGCCACTGCGGGCAACTGACGGCAACTGCTTGCCTGCGCCAGACAGCAAGGCGCCGCGGTTCCACCACAGGCTGGGGTCCAGCGCGATGTAGCTGTTGAACAAGGTCGGCTCCTGCAGCAGCGTCTCGACCACGAACAGGCCCGCCAGCGATTCGCCGATCAGCGCCCGCTCGTCGGTGGTCGGGTAGCGCTGGCGCACCTGCGGCATCAGTTCATCGCGCAGGAAGTCACGGTACGCCGCCGAGCCACCAATGCGTGGCGCGATCTTGCGATCCTCCGCCTCGTTGCTGGGGCCGGTCATGTCACGACGGCGCTCGGTGTTCTCGATGCCAACCAGAAGGAACGGGCGCATGCTGCCATTGCCGGTCAGCACCTGCACCAACCCCGCCACGTGCAGGAAGTCCTCGCCGATGCCACCGTCGGGCATGTACAGCACCGGCAGTGGCGTTTTCGGGTCCAGGCCCCACGGCTGCGGGCGGTAAACGTTGATGCGGCGGGTCTCGCCCAGCGCTTTGGACTGGAGGGTGAAGGTCTCACCGATGACCAACGGCGAAGCGACCGCCGGCTGAGGCGCCGGTTCGGCGGCCATCAGCGGCGGGGCGGAGACACAGGACAACAACAGCGACAGCACGATCAAGCGCATTGGGCGCCCCATCCAGCGAAAGATGCCGAGCATAGCGCCCGGACGCGCGCATTGGCGCCTGCCAGATGCGTAGATCCACGTCATGCGTGGATGACTTGCCGTGACTCGCGCCCGGGTACGGCCCCCATTCCGCGCGTGCACCGCCATGTGTCGTGTTTGAACCGCCAAGGACACCACTATCGTCGCACCTGCACCGAAATGCAGTGGGTACAACTGAAACGCACAGAGGACATTGATGGCGAAAGTGAAGCCAGCTTTACACGCGTTGGTTCACGGCAGATGCATCGTAATGTGCGGTTTGCGGCATCTTCCAGCGCGATCAACCAGACGCGGAAACGAATGCGTCGTGTACTGACGCTTGCTGCGCAAGACAGGCCTGCGCCACCATCGTCGCGCGTCTGGATTCCGCATGTCCTTGCGGAAATTCCTGATTGAAATCCAAGCGAAAGCGTAAACACCATGCTGCGTCACCGACAACGGGTGGCACCGGGCCTGCAAGCCCGTGATGAGGTTATCGCTTGTTGTTTGCGCTCACCCGTCGGCACTGTCTCCGGACCGTGCCGGCGGGTGATCCGTCGGCCTTTATGGCGGGCGGTGCGTGGGGGCCTTCGTGCCCGCCGGTCAATGGCGATACTTCATCCCGGCTTGCAGCCACGCACCGTCCGCCACCCGCTCTGCGCGGTGGCACTCCCACCTCAGAGCCGAGGAAGCCGAGATGACCGAAGGTCCGCCCTATCCCTCATATGCCGCCAGCGTCAACGACGACGATGACAACCCTGCGCCCGAACTGAGCACGTTCCTGGGTTGCCTCAAACGCATCCGCGCGGGCGAAGGTGCAGACGGCCAGCCCTGGCCTGATACCAGCCTTCCCGCAGGGCGCAGGCTGGCGCTGTCACGCGTGGAGCGGGCGGCCGTCGGCATGCTGACCGTGGCAGAGATGCTGCACGCCGCCGATCGCTGCCGATCAATGGCAACGCCGGACCGGCATCTGGATGACGGCGTGGTCGAAGGGCTGTTCTTCGCCTTCCGCGGGCTGGCGGAACTGGTATGCCGGGATATCCGGCCTGAGTAGGACCCCTGCACCGTAATCCAGCCCATACTCGGGCCGGGCCCGTCCCGGGTTCCATCGACACTGACACAAGGAGGTTCGCATGTTGAATGCCATGATCATTGCCGCTCTGGCCGCAAGCCCAGCCGCGCCCGTACCGTACGCCGACTGCCTGCTCGGCAACATCCAACCCGGTCTGTCCGACCGCGCCGTGCAATTGGTGCAGCAGGCGTGCGCCGCGAAGTACCCCGACAGCTTCACTGCCTCGCTGGAACTGGAGCGCAATTACAGCGCCCAGCGGCAGGCCCGGTTCGACGCAGAGCGCGCCGCAGTGGAACGTGCTGCGAACGCGGCTGCGGTTGCCGCACAGGCAGCGGCAGACCGCGAGGCAGCCCGTTCCCAAGGCGCGAAGTCCAGGTAGGACCTCACCGTTCTGCAACAAAAAAGGCACCGCTTGGCGGTGCCTTTCTGGATGACCGGAGTCATTGCCTGCAATGGTGGGCCGTGATGGATTCGAACCATCGACCAAAAGATTAAAAGAAAGCTTAACTATGCCGTTAAAACAATAACTTATGCGGGATTTTTTCCCCGGCAGGGCTGTGTGGAGCCATTGAGATATCAAGGCGGGCGATGTAATTTTCCCGGAGCGCTGGCGCATTGGGCCCGGCGCTTCTGACGCGCTCAAGGATCCGAGATCGATGTCCTATCTGCCTAAGCTGCTGCCCTACGTTCGTCACGGTACCACTGAGGGCGATCGCAACTTCCTCAACGACGTCTTTGTGACCCCCGCACAGCTCGCCTCGATCTGCGGCGTGGAGCCGGGTAGCATGCGCGTATTGGTGGGTAACAAGGGAGCGGGCAAGTCTGCTCTCACGGAATGGCTCAGGAAGGCGGCAGTCGAGTCTAAGACGCCATGCGTCCTCGTGAGACCAGATCAGTTGGTAGGCGCGGGCGTACCTTCCGCGACTGACTTGGCAACGCTAAAGCGGTTCTTTTATGAAACGCTGCTGCGCTCGGTCGCTGTTGAGATCGGTTCACAGATCGCTTCTTACCTGCCGCTTACTGGCAGTCGTGCCACCTTGTACAACGAGGCTGTGTCAGGAGGCGCATCAGGAGACATCGTGTCTAAGGCGGTGTCACTGATCGGAGAGTTCTCAGAGCCTGTGACCAAAATAGATACAAAGAAGTTGCTCAGTCGCATCAGCGGTAGGAATTCAACTGCCGCTTTGACATCTGCGTTGAATGACCACTTGTTGAACAAGAGCGAGAAGCTGTTCCTCTTGTTAATAGATGACACGGATCAGATAGCCGCGCCTGATGACCGCCAGCAGCTGAACAAAATATGGGCGTTGATTCTCGCGGTCAGACGACTGGCCATGGAGTGCAACGCCGTCCGGCCGATCGTTACCTTGCGATCCAGTGTCTGGTCGAGGTTGATGCATGAAAACGCAGGACAGCGAGACCAAGTAGATCATATCCGTCCGCTTACTGTGCAGCTACGTGCCAGCGATGAAGTGATTGTCCAAATCATTGAACGGCGTATGCGGGAGGCAATGAAAACGGTGAAAGTGCCCGCTCTCACTGCGTATGCACCGTTCTTTGAGGGACAGGACGTTCTGCTCCCAGGCAGTAAACAACGTCGCCGCTGGTCAGACTTCATCGCGAAGTCCGCTCGCGAGCGCCCACGTGATGCTTTGCAGTTGATCAAGAGCATGATCGAGGTGGCTGAGGACAACACCCACCCTAAGATCGGTGATGACGACGCCGATCGCGCAATGTCAATCTACTCTTCCGAGAGGGTCGACGACGTCGCGAATGAATACTCACTCGATCTCCCTTCAGTCCGAGAGTTGATCGACTCTTTCCATTCCTCCGATTTCGAGATGGGGTTTGAACAGCTGCGAGACCATCTCGCTAGGTCGCTGGGCATTGCACAGATGCAACTTCGAGGATCTACGTTGCAGAACCGAGATGATCACATCATCGCACTATTGGCTCTCTTACATGAAGTGGGGTTTGTCAACGCACGCATCGTGGACAAGACCAAGCCGAAAGGGTTTGCTCACAAGAACTACTCGGATGATCCCAAGTTCGTTCGTTACGAAAACTGGAACAATCTCCAAGCTGCCCACTGGGAGATCCATCCGGCCTTCCGCAGCCATCTGCTAAACGTTAAGGATGCCAAAGCGAGGGCTACGCGCTAGATAGCCTCAGCACTGTGACACGTGGTGGCAGGCGATCCAATGAAGTGTTTGCCATCAACGAGACGGTGGCCACTTTTCCGCTCGTAGGATGGAACCTTCGCCAGTCGCTCGTCTCAGTTGTAGGTGCTGGGGAGTCGGCGGATGCCTACCCCATCCAGTCAAAGGGCTGCTCGATGCTGCCCTTGGCCAGCCTGTTCGCCCGTACCGCCTGGCGGTATCGCAGGATCTGGTCGACGTCATCGCGCAGCCGGGCCTCGTACCTGGACACCCACATCTCAGCGCCGGCACCCTGTTCGTAGCTGCTGCAGGGGCGGGATGTTCCGCGTGGTCCGTTCCGATGCCGGTCGAGGGTGGCCACCCAGTTGCCGTCGTCCACGCGCTGGAACATGGCCACCACCCACACCCCGTCGCACACGATCACTGTCGGCACCTCACCTGGGCGACTGTCGGTCGAGACAGGCGATTTAGATCCCGTCGCCTACCCGTTGTCTCAGCGCCACTACCCACACACCGTTCAAAACGATGACCGTGGGGTCACCGCTTGGAAAGCTGGCAGCGCGTGTCGTCCAGTAGAAGTCGGGGGGGGGGGCAGCGGCATGGTGGGGAGGATACGGCTGGCCCTCCCAAAGGTTGCGACAAGGGAGCGAGCTGCAGGCGTGAGCGTGTGCGGCGGCGGAGATGCTGATGGCCGCCTTACACGCGCTGAGACGAAAATTTTGAGTTGACCACGGGAAAGGGGTAATAAAGGTAACCACACCGAAAGAACAGCTCAATTAGTCATTACAATCAATGGCTTATATTTAAATAAATCAAGGTAACAATAGGGTAACCTTTGAGTAATCCCATTACCTTTTCAACAGGCAACATCAATGTTCAAAAATTTCCTTTTAAATCAATAACATCACTTTGTCGGAGTCAGAAAATTACCTCAGACCACCCCAAAAGGTAACCGTCTTTTTTTGTTGAATATCAATCACTTACTTGTCGTCTGGGCCGCGTGTTACCTGGTTACCCCCTTCCCGTGGTCACCTGAAAAATCGGCTACGGCCGAAGGTGGCCAGAGGAGGCACCGGACGCCCCGCAAACACCCCCCTATCGCGCAGGAAACCGCAGGGACAAGCCAGAGCCAGCGACACCCGGAGAACGCCATACGGTGCCGGTGCTGGGCCGTTCCGCAGGGAATGCAGAAAAAGCGCCCTATGAAGTGCGCAGGCGTGGCGGGGAGACGAGTGCGCACGGAGAGCGCCGCGAGGCACTGCCATCCGCTAACATGCAGACATGAATGAGTCAGCTCGACCTCAAACCTCGTCGCTGTTCTTGGGCTTGACGCGAGTCAAGGGCATCGGCTTCAAAACCATGCGTGATCTTGGTGGCCCGCCAGGGGTCGCGGCTAAAGAGGCCGATGGCAGTCTATTGACGACACTGGCCGCTGCAACTGGCATCGAGCCTCCCATCCTTAAGCGCTTCGCTATGATGGAGGGCGTGGCTCTAAGGAGGCGCCTTAGAGAGGCGGGTGTCGAATTGATCACCCAGGCGGATGATCGGTATCCAGTCGCTTTCAGACAGATGAATCCCGAAATTCAGCCACTCTGGCTTTTCTGCAGAGGGAATTTGTCACTTCTGCAGAGGCCATCCATCGCGGTGGTAGGCACGCGCGACCCCTCCACCGAAGGTGCATTCTTAACTCAGTACGCCGCAAGAACGGTACAGGAGTTTGATGTTCCTCTGGTTAGCGGGCTAGCGCTAGGCGTCGACGCAATTGCGCATGAAACCGCGATCTCCTCAGCCGTTCCCAACGTCTCGGTCTTGGGGACAGGGATTTTGCGGCCTTACCCCGCACGAAATGCTTGGATGGCAGATGCCATTGTCGATAGYGGGGGTGTTTTGATTTCCGAGTACTTCCCAGAGGCCGAGCCGGCTGCCGATCAATTTGTCTGGCGTAACCGGCTGCAGGCCGCTCTAGCGGCCTGCGTCGTCGCGACGCAATGGAAGAAATCTTCTGGCACCGCTCACACGGTCCGGTTTGCCAAGGGATTTGGCAAGCCGACCATCAATCTTGTTCCCAATGGCATGAGAGTTTCCGCCGACCACGGTGTCGCAGAACATCTCTTCACAGTACCAAGAGAGCATTCCAGCTTCACAGCATGCCTAGAATCCGCCCTCAATCATTGGCCTGGCCCGGCAAGAAGCGAGCCGCCTGAGCCTCCATCGCTGGCCGAACAGCACTCGCTATTTGGATGAATCAATGGCATTGAAGCTAATCCTGGTCTCCATCAAGGGGACAATCGTCAACCCGCATAATGTGGTTGAACTTCAAGTCGCAAAAGATCTCGCGCGGCTAGCAGCCGATCTGCATCCGCATGGTGTTCGATTGGCCCTTTGGTCCAACCAAGCTTGGACCTGCAACAACGTGCCATTGCACCAATACATCCAGTCAATGGCGGGCGTCACGATCTACGCCCACGGCGTTCAGTGGGACGGCTCACCTGCGAGAAAGAGGAAGGACTCCGCAGCGTCAATTCTTGCCAGCCATGGCGTACAGAGGCATGAGACCATTCTGCTTGGCGGCGGTGACGAGGACATGATCTGCGGCGTCAATAATCGCCTGCTCCACATCCGTAGTGACTGGTATGGGCAGAGAACCGACCACGGGTTTCAAGTCAAATCTGTCGAGGAACTACGCCGATTCTGCGGAATTTTTGGACTACGGCAATACAACCTATTCTGGCAGACCAACGGAGCAAACTGGAGCGTCTCCACGGCGGGGCCGTTCTCGACAATGATAGCGGCATATGCACTATTCGGTTACGACGCGAGGGACGCCGCCAAGCATGGCGCCGGGCATCCAGAATTTTGGTTCTACATTACGGTGGCGTCGCTCTATTTCTCTGGGCTCATGGAGGACGTCGACCATATCTGCAGTTACCCCGGCCACACCGACACACCCAAGAAAATCACCGCGAATGGTCTCGAGAGCATTCTTGCCAGGCTGGGTAAATGTACCCGCGCATCCTATCTTCACGATTTGATTCTGCGACACTCGACCGCAGCGAAGAGTCAACCTATCAAAGCATCTGATAGGCTCTTCAAAAATCAGCTCAGCACCATCAGGTTGAACAAGTTCCCCCATAGCAACCTTGCGGCCAACGCGCGGAAAACGCCCATCTCGCTTAGGGGAAAGCGAGTTCTGGTCGTCGATGACATGATCACATCAGGTCGAAGCATCGAAAGCGCCCGCGCTTACATCGAGGCGGCTGGAGGACAGGTGACAATGTTCGGATGGTTGAAGACAATCTCCGCGCCGTACATGGCCCTCAATGCCCCTATTCCGGGATTGAAGCCATACGAGATAAACACAATTACAAACGAGCCCGCATCGACGGCGCACTCCTATCAAGCTGGGGTGATCGCACAGAATGCTGCAGCGGAACTCGACGACATGCTCAAGCGTTTCGTTGCTTGGAACATCTGACACGGCCTGTGGCGACCGTATGCAGGGCGTGCGCCGGATTCTTCTCAGTGACGCCGCCCCGCAATTTCGCGTACCACAAGAGGGACCTAGTGCGCGGAGAGTGGGGAGCTAACGGTCTCCCTGAACCACCAGTCGCGCCTCCCACTCAGAAATAACCCATGCTACGCGCGCGTGAAGCGCCCACCAGGACAGACCAGTGATATCTCGACCTAAGCCTAACTTCCCTGCCAATCAAAAGACCGGAAGATTAGCGGAGATTTGGGTAGACACGTATTTCACGCGCCAGGGCTGGACAACAGGTGGATATAAGATCGACGATGGATTCGATCTGTTTGTCACACCACCCCGTTCTGAATTTGATGGGCAGTGCTTCCTTGTTCAGGTGAAGGGGCAGGCGAAGCGTCAAAAAGGCGGGGTGTTTGCGCCCGTATCAAGGGCCCGGCTTCGGGATTATGCGCGCGACGTTATGCCGGTACTGATATTCCGAGTGTTCCTGGATGACAATTCTGCCTATTGGACACACGCGCAACAGGTGGTTGAGGAGAATCCGCGCTTGGCTGTAGGAGCGGGTATTGCGCAAGTCCGGATGTCCCATAGCGCATCATCTTTTGACGAGTTCCTGCGGGTCGTGAAGCCGATATTGACGCCATCCCACAGGCGAATTAACGGCGTCCAAGAATTAATTACAAGGCGAGAAAGATATCTTTCCAGTCTCGATGAGACGCTGGATGTAACCATATCAGCGAATGGGAACGAGAGCACCATTTCAATCACGCAGAATAGTCATCCTGCGTCTCCGGCCGGTGTAACCCTGCAGGTTGGCGACGAAGAATTCCTAGCAATTCAAGAGATGACTCTATATGGCGAGTCAGCAACGATAAGCAGCCAGAGTCTTCAATTCTATGGATCACCTCTCTATGAGGAGCTAGGGCTGAATATCCCACAACCTGGCACTCTCCAGCTTTCGCCCGCCCACAAGAAAGAATGCAAACTGCGACTGTGCCCGGCTGGGACGTCCCTTTTAGGGGATGAATTGGTTTTGCCCGGCGTCCTTACCTTCGGCCGTGCAGGGCTCACGGTTCAGACTACCGAGCGCGCAACTCTGAACGCGAAGCTTCGAGTTTCCAAAAGTGACAACGCCGTGGACGTCAAACTCACTATGGGACTCCCCGAATCCCTCTTCGCTGAGCAAATCTCGCTCAACCAGAGCATCGGGAGAATCGGGCAGTGGGCGGAGAGTTTAGAAGCTAGCGGAAGACTATCCATCGAGATATGCGCCTCAAAGCAGTCTCTCAAATTTTCGGCGCCGACAGATCATGCCAAACCACTTATTGAAGGACTTATTATTCTCGGAAAACTTCATCACATCGCGAGGATCACCAATTCAGAATACGTCCTACCCGATAGCCTCGCACTGACCACGAAAGAGGCGCAGAAAATTGATCTTGCGTATCGCCTATTCCGAGGGGAATTAGTAACTATTGAGGTACTTTCGGCCTTTGGCAGGCATTCAGATGCTGAGAAGGGGAACAGCCTTGCAGACCACGAAATCGCCTCGGAATTCTCGATAGTGGTCGGCAAAACTCTTGTGTGCAAGATCCCAATCACTATTAACCTATACCGTTACTCAGTCGGACCTCTTGATGCTTCTGGTTGCTTCGAGCTGACACGCAGTACTGAAAGCAGATCCACCGCATCCCTCCGTTGGCAGTAGCGCGCTGTCCGGCACGCGCTGCACAGTCGCTGCACGTTCGCCCACACCGCAGTCAAGCACTTGCATCCGTCAAGCAGGCGCTCAAAGCTCAAACGCATCAAACCGAATAACCTCATGGCCCAGCCACTCGTTGATGTCCGTCATGCGTGTCTGCTGCGGCGCTAGCTCCATCGCGGCCCACACCGTCGCGGCCTCGCGGATCGAGCCGAAGCCGCCACTGTTCTGCGGCACGATCCCCAGCAGCTGTGGGGGCGTCCCAAGCGATGCGAGCATGTCGTCCCGGGTGACGCTCTTGATGCCAGTGAACTCATCCTTGGCCGCCACTACGCTGACCGGGATCAGCTTCAAACCATCCTTGCTGCCGCCCGGCGAGTGGACGAACAGATTGCGGAAATTGCCAGGGCCACGGGACTGCCGCAGCGCCTCGCGCAGATTGTCCACGTCGCCGCCCTCGGGCTGACTATCGATCAGGTACAGAATAAAACCGGCGTGCGAGCCGTTGTTGTAATACTTGCGGCGGAACAGCGTCGCCGATTCATTGAGCAGCGCAGACTACGCTGCCGGCTTTAGCGCTTTGCACTGCACGGCCTGAAACACCGGGGCATCACGGACGGCGGCAACAAAGCTGCAGGCGACCACGTTACCGAAACGATGCGGCAGCGCTACGACCATGAACTGCCGGTGGTTCAACCGCCCGGCAAGAGGAACGCACTTGAGCATGGAACCACTTTAATTTTTCCGGCAATTTTTCCGGAGACACGAAAAAGGCGCCGCGAGGGCGCCTAAGTCGTTGAATGCAATGGTGGGCCGTGATGGATTCGAACCATCGACCAAAAGATTAAAAGTCTTCTGCTCTACCGACTGAGCTAACGGCCCATGCAAGGCCCCGGCCTTTCGGCGGGGTGGGCATTCTACCGTACTTTTCCGGGCGGGGTGAAGCCGGGGATCTACCAGGTTGCCGGCCAGCGGCCGGCACTACCCCGGCTGCGGGCTTCTAAACCTTTGCACCGCCCGCCGCATCTCACCTGCGACCCTGCCCCGGAGCAATGGATGCGCCTGCCACTGCCGCTGATACTTGCCTTGTTGCTGCCGTTCGCCGCCTCTGCCGCAGCGCCCACACAGGTGCGGACCGACGATATCGACCGCTTCTGGGCCACCTACGATGCGGTACTTGCCGAGCCCGATGGCGCGCAGCGGGTGGCCTTGGTCCAGCAGCGCTATATCGATCCGGGCAGCCCCGGCCTGCATGCGCTGATGGAGGTACGCAACTACACCGCCGCCGAGTACGCCGACGCAATGCGCGCCTGGCCGCGCTTCTGGGCTTCGGTGCGGCCGCTGACCACCAACGCACGGCAAGCCAGCGCTACGCTGGAGCGGGATCTGGCTGTGTTCCGCAAGCTCTACCCCGCCCTGCGCCCGGCCAGCATCACCTACGCGGTGGGCGTGCTGCGCACAGGCGGCACCACGCTGAGGGACCAAGTGCTGATCGGCGCGGAAATGGCACTCGGCGATGCAAGCGTGGATGTCAGCGAACTGCCGGAGCCGTTGCGCAGCCGCCTGCGGGTCTTCTACGACAGCACGCCTGGCGCGAACAACGCGCAGAACAACCTGCACGAGTACGTGCATACCCAGCAGCGCGAGACCACGGGATCGCTCGCGCAATATGCGGTGCGTGAGGGCGTGGCCGAGTACATCGCCGAGCGGGTCAGCGGTCGCCGCCCGGCACTGCCGCTGTACACCTATGGCCCGTTGCACGAAGCGGAGATCCGCGCTCGCTTCAGCGCGGAGATGGATGGCGATGCGCTGGACAACTGGCTGTACAACAGCGCCCACAATGCGTTCGGGGTGAGTGATGTGGGGTACTACGCGGGTTACCGTATCGCGCAGGAGTACATGCGCCGGCAGCCGGATGAGCAGGCGGCGATCGCACGGATGATCGAGCTGGGTTACAGCGATCCGGTTGCGGTGCGCGGTTTCATTGAAGCATCGGGTTGGTTGCGGCTTGCGAATGCCAACGAAGCTGCCGGCCAGCGGCCGGCACTACCCGAAGCCAGGCAGCGGTAGCGCCGGGACAGGGAGTGCGAACCAACGGTTCGCACCCACCAGGGTGGAGTTCGCACCCACCGATGAAGCCGGCCAGCGGCCGGCTCTACCGCCCGGTCAGGCGTACAACGTCGGGTCGGGCACGCCGGCGTCGGTGAAGCCCTGCGCGCGCAGGCGGCAGGCATCGCAATGCCCGCAGGCCGCGCCGCTGGCATCGGCGTTGTAGCAGGACACGGTCAGGCCGAAGTCCACGCCCAGTCGCACGCCTTCGCTGACGATCTGGCCCTTGCTGAGGAACTGCAGCGGCGCATGCACGGTGATGCCCGCGCCTTCCACGCCCGACTTGGTCGCCAGGTTGGCCAGCGCCTGGAAGGCGGCGATGAATTCTGGGCGGCAATCCGGGTAGCCGGAGTAGTCCACGGCGTTGACGCCGCAGAAGATGTCGTTGGCGCCAAGCACTTCGGCCCAGCCCAGCGCCAGCGACAGCATGATGGTGTTGCGTGCCGGCACGTAGGTGACCGGGATGCCCTCGCCGCCCGCCTCGGGCACGTCGATGTCGTCGGTCAGCGCCGAGCCGCCGATGCTGCGCAGGTCCACGTCCACGGTCTTGTGCACGATCACACCCTGGGCCTTGGCCACGCGTGCGGCGGCATCCAGCTCGGAGGTGTGGCGCTGGCCGTAACGCACGCTCAGGGCATGCACGGCGAAGCCCTGTTCCTGGGCCATGGCGATGACGGCGGCTGAATCCATGCCGCCGGAGAGAAGCACGACTGCCTTCTTCATGGGTAAATCATCCGGTTGGGGGAGAAAGCCAGCACGCTGTCCCGCGCCGGAGCTACATCAGGAAACACTGCGCCGGCTTATCGGCCCGGCTCGTCGTTCCACAGGATTTTATGCAACTGCATCTGGAAGCGCACCGGCAGCCGGTCTTCGACGATCCAGTCGGCCAGCTGGCGGGCAGTGATTTCACCCTTGCTGGGTGAGAAGAACACCATCGTGCGCTGCACCAGCTGGTGTTCGGCGACCATGGCCTTGGCCCAGTCGTAGTCTTCGCGGTTGCAGATCACGAACTTGATCTGGTCACGCGTGGTCAGCAGCGGCAGGTTTTCCCAGCGGTTGCGCGCGACCTCGGCCGAGCCAGGGGTCTTGATATCGACCACGCGCGACACGCGCGGATCGACGGCGCTGACGTCCAGCGCACCGGAGGTTTCCAGCGACACGTCGAGGCCGGCATCGCACAGCTTCTGCAGCAGCACCAGGCAGCGCTTCTGCGCCAGCGGCTCGCCGCCGGTCACGCAGACGTGGCGCACGCCCTGGGCCTGCACGTGGGCCACGATATCGTCGATGTCCCACCAGGTGCCGCCGTGGAAGGCGTAGGCGGTGTCGCAGTACTGGCAGCGCAGCGGGCAACCGGTCAGGCGCACGAACACGGTCGGCCAACCGGCGGTATCGGCTTCGCCCTGCAGCGAGGTGAAGATCTCGGTGATCTTCAGGCGTGGCAGGGGCGACTGCACGATCTCGCTGGGCGTGGCGACGGCGGCGGACGGGGAAACGGCGGTCATGGCGGGTACTTCTTGGCGGGGCACGTGGCGGGTGGGCTACCGTGGCCGGTAACGAAAGCAGCCGAGCATGGCTCGGCTCTACTGAAACCGGGCAGGCCTGGCCTGGCCGGAAACGAAAGCAGCCGAGCATGGGCTCGGCGCTACGGGACACATATTGTACGCCCGGTCAGCGGATCAGCGGATCTGATTGCCGAGGCGGATCGACTGCAGGCGGTCCTGCGCGGTACGCGCGGCATCCGAGCCCGGGTATTGCGCCACGACGGTCTCCAGCGTCTGCTGGGCCTGGTCGACCTTGCCCTCGCCGTACTGCGAGAGGCCGACCTTGAGCAGGCCGCCAGCGGCCTTGTCGTGGGTGGGATAGCGCGAGAGCAGTTCGCGGAACTGGGACTCGGCCATCGGGAAATTGCGGGTGGCGTAATAGCTTTCGCCCAGCCAGTACAAGGCATTGGGGGCGTAGACGCCGTTCGGGTACAGCTCCAGGAAGCTCAGGAACAGCTGCGCCGAATCATCGTACTTGCCCGCCTTCAGTGCGTCGAAGGCCACGTTGTAGGACGTACGCTCGTCACCGGTGACGGCCAGGCTGCCCGGGTCACCATGGACGGAAGGCGGCCGCTCGGAAGTGGCCGCCGCTGCGGGTTTTGCCGGGGCTGCAGGAGCCTTCGGTGCGCTCGCCGGAACAGCAGGCAGGGCCGGGGCGGCAGAGCCCCCTTCCAACCGGTTCAGGCGGCTGTCCAGATCCAGGTACTGGTCCTGGGCGGACTGCTTGAGCTGGGCGTTGTCGTGTTGCAGTTGTTCGATCGAGGCCTGCAGGCTGGTGACCTGCTGCCGCAGCTGGTTGATCTGGTTCAACAGGTCCTGGTTGGCACTGTTGTTGTACATCTGCTGCTCGAGCGAACCGACACGGTCGGCCAGGCTCTGGCGTTGTGCATGCGCCGGTGCGGCAGCCACGAGGGCTGCCGCAACGACCAGCATCAGTTTGATGCCAAGGCGCATGGATTACTGCGCGGTGTAGACGATTTCGACGCGACGGTTCTGCGACCAGCAGGACTCGTTCGACTCGGTGCAGACCGGACGCTCTTCACCGTAGGACACGACGGTCAGCTGCGAAGCCGAGCCACCGTTGGCCTGCAGTGCCGAGTTGACGCCGTTGCCACGACGCTCGCCCAGGGCCTGGTTGTACGCGCGCGAACCGCGCTCGTCGGTGTGGCCCTGCAGGGTGATGCGCGAGGACGGACGGTCACGCAGGTACTTGGCGTGGCAAGCCATGATGGCCTGGAATTCCGGCTTCACGTCTTCCTTGTCCAGGTCGAAGTAGACAACGCGCTGGCGCAGGCAGGCATCGGTGTCCAGGTCGCCCGGGCCGTACAGGCCGGAGGTGGACGGACCGGTCGGGGTGGTGGTCGAGGTGCCGGTATCGACCGGAGCCGGGGCTTCTTCCTTGACCTTCTTCGAGCAACCGGCCAGGACGGCCACAGACAGCAGGGAAACAAGCAGAACGCGGGTGGACTTGTTCATGGCGATACCTTTGTGGCTCCTAAGCCGATGAGGGGTTCAATACAGAGAAAATATTAACACTCTTTTAGCGCTGGGTACGGTATGGGGACCATGCCGGCTCGCGCACATCACCGTCTGCCAGAACCAGGCGCTGGCGCACGCGCGCATCGGCCGAGACGGCGTACAGCACACCACGACCACCCTCACGGGCGGCATACAGCACCATGCTCGCGTTGGGCGCGAAGCTCGGCGATTCGTCCAGCGAACCCGGCGACAGCGTGCTCCAGCGGGGCGAACCCAGCGAGCTGTCCATCAGGGCGATCTTGTAGCTGTTGCCCGAACCCTGGGCGACGGCGATCTTCTTGCCGTCGTAGGAGACCGAGGGCTTGGCGTTGTAGTTGCCCTGGAAGGTCACGCGCTCGGCGCTGCCACCACCGGCACCGACCTTGTAGACCTGCGGACGGCCGCCGCGGTCGGAGGTGAAGTACACCGCGCTGCCATCCGGCGCCCAGGTCGGCTCGGTATCGATGGCGAAGTGGTTGGTCAGCTGGGTCAGCTGCTTGCTGCCCAGATCCATCACGTAGATTTCCGGGTTGCCCGAGCGCGACAGGGTCAGGGCCAGCTTGCGGCCGTCCGGCGAGAAGGCCGGGGCGCTGTTGATGCCGCGGAAGCTGGTGACCAGCTCACGGGCGCCGGTGGAGATGTTCTGGATGTAGATGGCCGAATTGCCACGCTCGAAGCTGACGTAGGCCAGCTTGTTGCCATCCGGGCTCCACGACGGCGACAGCAGCGGCTCGGCCGAACGCACGATGGTCTGCGGGTTGAAGCCGTCCGAATCGGCCACCATCAGCGCGTAGCGCATGGCGTCGCCCTTGCCGCTGGCGGTCACGTAGGCGATGCGGGTCCAGAAGGCACCACGGACACCGGTGATCTTCTCGTAGATGGCATCGGCCATCTGGTGGGCAACGTCGCGCATGGCATTGCCACGTGCGGTCATCGCCAGGCCGAGCAGGCGCTCACCCTTGGGCACGTCGAACAGTTCGTACTCGACGCGGTAGGCGCCGGCACCGGCGTCCATGACACGGCCGACCACGATGTAGTTCTGCTTCAGCGCGCGCCAGGTGGCGAACTGGATGTCACCGCCACGGATCGGCCTTTCGACGATCTGCGCTTCGGGCAGCGTGCGGAACTGGCCCGAACGTTCGAGGTCGGCACGGACCACGCCGGCGACGTCGGTCTGCGGAGCACCGGCTGCACCCTGGTAGGGCATCGGCACGATGGTGATCGGGAGGGCGGAGGCATTGCCGCCGATGATGTCGATATCCAGCCCCTTCTGCTGCGCGACGGCAGCAAAGGGCAGCAACAGGGCCGCAAACACGGCAAGCCAGCGAGGCATCTTCTTCATGGAGCGCTCAAATAGGGGGAACCGGAACGAGGGATAACAAAACGGCAGTGAACCGCTTCGCAATCATGAACCAAGGGTACGTGAATTCCTGGTCAGTGCCAGCCGGGTCTCTCACATGCCGTTAACGTCGCGGCCAACTTTCGTGCGGATGACTCGTCCCAAGCATGGCGTGGACGGGCCCATACGATCCAGAGCTAAAGGCGTCATTGGATGACGGGACAGCCCCAAAGGGCTGCCCTGCCCCGCGCCTCAGCGATCCTGGGCGGTGAATGTGAAGTTGATCGTGCGTGCGAATACCTGCTCGAAACCGCGGTACGGCAGCGGCTGGGCGTTGAGCACGGCGGCCTCGATCGAGCGCTTGCCGGCTTCATCGAACGGGCAGCCGGCGCTGACCGTGGCGCTGCGGACGGTACCGCCCGGCAACTGGTTGATGGTGATCTGGCAACGTTGGCCCAGCGGCACGCTGTCCGGACGCACCCACTGCGCCAGCACCTTGGCCTGGATGGCCGCCGCGTACTTGGCAGACAGATCATCACTGCTGCCACCACCACCGGCAGCCGGCTGTGCTGCACCACTGGCACCGGCAGCAGCCGTGCCTGCGGCATTGCGCGCAGCAGCGACCTCGCGCAGCTTCCGCTCGGCCAGCTTGGCTTCCTTTTCGGCCTGCTCGCGGCGGGCGCGGATGTCGGCGATCTTCTTCTGCTTCTCGGCCTCGGCCTTGTCAGCGGCCAGGCGCTCCTGCTCGGCCTGCTTCTTCTTGGCGTCCGCTTCCTGCTGCTTGGCCAGGCGCAGCTTCTGCTCGGCCTCTTCCTGGCGCTTGCGCTCGGTCAGGTCGATCTGCTCCTGGCGGCGCTTGGCTTCCTGCTCCTGCTTGGCCTTCTCCTGCGAGATGGCCAACGCGCTGACCGCGTCCTGGTCCTTGGTGTCGGGCTGCGCCACGCGTTCCTGCGCCTGTTGCTGCTGCGGCGTCGGTGCGTCCTGCGGGCGCGGCTCTTCAATCGGCTGCGGCGGCGGGATGGTGTCTTCCGGCACCGGGATCGGTTCGGCCACCGGCGGCGGCAGGTCTTCCAGCTTTTCCGACTGGCGCAGGGCCTGGCGGGCGGCAGCGGCTTCGGACGCGGACAGTGCCAGGCTGGCCTCGACCGAGGGATCACCTGCGGCGGCATCGGTATTGCGCTGCGGTGACCACAGCCAGGCGCCGATGAAGATCAGCGCGACCAGCAGGTGCACCAGCACGGCCAGCAACAGGGGCTGACCCCAGCCGGGCTCCTGCTTGTGCGGTGGCGACAGGACGTCAGTTCGCATCGGTGGCCAGGCTCACCTTGTCGACATTGGCGCGCTTGATCACATCCATCGCCGCGATGACCTTTTCATAGGCCACGGCACGGTCGGCGGCGACGATCACGCGCACATCCTTGTCCTGCGCGGCGATGCCGGACAGGTGGCCCTGCAGTTCCTCGGCAGTGACTGCCGTGGGCTCCTTGGCGTCGGGCAGCTTCAGGCTGAGCTGGCCGTCCTGGCGCACCGAGACGATCAACGGATCCTGCTTGCTTTCCAGCGCCTTGGCATTGGAATTGGGCAGGTCGACGTCGAAGGTCAGGGTGAGCATGGGCGCGGTGACCATGAAAATGATCAACAGCACCAGCATGACGTCGATATAGGGAACGACGTTGATTTCCGATTTCAGCTTGCGGCGCTTGCGGCGACCGATGGCAGCGGACATGGCTTGGACTCCCGGGTCTGGCGCTTACTCGTCGCCAGCGCTCTGGCGCTGCAGGATCGAGCTGAACTCGTCGGCGAAGGTCTCGAAACGCACCGACATGCGCTCCACGCGGGTGGTGAAGCGGTTGTAGGCCCACACCGCCGGGATCGCCACGAACAGGCCGATGGCAGTGGCGAACAGCGCTTCGGAGATGCCCGGGGCGACGGCGGCAATACCGGCCTGGGCGCCGCTGCTGATCATGTCGTGCATGGTCACCATGATGCCGAACACGGTACCCACCAGGCCCACGTAAGGGGCGGTCGAGCCGATGTTGGCCAGCAGCTCCAGGTTGCGCTCGAGCTGGTCGACTTCGCGGGTGTAGGTGGTGCGCATGGCGCGCTGGGCACCTTCCAGCTGGGCACGGCCATCCAGCCGGCGCTTGTCGCGCAGGCGGGTGTACTCGCGGAAACCGGCTTCGAAGATGGCTTCCAGGCCGCCGACATTGCGGCTGCGGTCGGTGGCCGAGCTGTACAGCTTGCCCAGGTCGGCACCGGACCAGAAGCGGTTCTCGAACTCGTCAGCTTCGCGGGTGGCCTGCTTGAAGATGCGGGCCTTGCGGAAAATGATCACCCAGCTGACGAACGAGCCGACCAACAGCGCCAGCACGATGATCTTCACCGGCAAGCTGGCCTTGGCCATCAGTTCGAGGTAGTTGATGCCGCCGCCGGTGGTGGCCTGGGCAAGGGTCTGGGTCGCGGCATTGCTGACGTCAGCCGGCAAAGCCTCGGTGACCGTGGCCTGCAGGGCCAGGAGCGTTGCGATCATCCGTTGTTCCTCAAGAGTTCTGTTCGGATTCGGGGTGGAGGTGGGGTTGCAGCGCGGCAAGGACGGCATCGTCCATGCCACGCGGGCGGAAACTGGCCGCGTCCAGTGCGGCGATGCGGACCTGTGCGGACAGCAGCAGCTGGCCGTCGCGCAGGACCTGCTGGTCGAAGACCATGCTGGCCTTCTTCAGCTGGACCAGGGTGGCGCTTACCTGCAGCTGGTCATCCAGCCGTGCCGGCTTGATGAAATCCATCTGCATGGAGCGCACCGCGAAGACCATGCCGTGCTCGGACCGCATGCGCTCCTGGCCGTAGCCCAGCGCGCGCATCCATTCGGTCCGGGCCCGTTCCATGAAGGCCACGTAGCGGGCGTGGTAGACCACGCCGCCAGCGTCGGTATCTTCCCAGTAAATGCGTGTCGGCCAACTGAATCGCGGTTCAACCGACATCGGGGACCTCGGCAAACAGGTCCTGTGGCGGGTTCTTCGGCTTCAGGCCCAGGTGCCGGTAGGCCTTGTGGGTCGCCATGCGGCCACGCGCGGTGCGCACCAGGTAGCCCTGCTGGATCAGGTACGGCTCGACCACGTCTTCCAGCGTGCCACGCTCTTCGGACAGCGCCGCAGCGAGCGACTCGATGCCGACCGGGCCACCGTCGAAGTAGTCGACCATGGTCTTCAGCAGCCGGCGGTCAAGCTCGTCGAAGCCTTCCGGGTCGACCTTGAGCATCTGCATTGCGGCCTGGGCCACGGTCTGGTCGATGTGGCCACCGGCCTTGACCTGGGCGTAATCGCGCACGCGGCGCAGCAGGCGGTTGGCGATACGCGGGGTGCCACGCGCGCGGCGCGCGATCTCCCCTGCCCCGTCGGCGGTGCAGTCGATGGCCAGGATCGCGGCCGAGCGGCGCACGATGCGGGTCAGTTCTTCGACGCTGTAGAACTCCAGGCGCTGGACGATGCCGAAGCGGTCGCGCAGCGGTGCGGTCAGCAGGCCGGCGCGGGTGGTGGCGCCGATCAGGGTGAACGGCGGCAGGTCGATCTTGATCGAGCGCGCCGCAGGGCCCTCGCCGATCATGATGTCGATCTGGAAATCTTCCATCGCCGGATACAGCACTTCTTCCACCACCGGCGACAGGCGATGGATCTCGTCGATGAACAGCACATCGTGCGGCTGCAGGTTGGTCAGCAGCGCGGCCAGATCGCCGGCCTTCTCGATCACCGGGCCGGAGGTCACGCGCAGGGCCACGCCCAGTTCGTTGGCGATGACGTGGCTGAGGGTGGTCTTGCCCAGGCCGGGGGGGCCGAAGATCAGGACGTGGTCCAGTGCGTCGCCACGACCCTTGGCGGCCTGGATGTAGATCTCCATCTGCTCGCGCACCGGCACCTGGCCGAGATAGTCGGCAAGTCGCTTGGGTCGGATGCTGGCGTCGGCGGCGTCATCCTCGCGGGTGGCGCCGGCGGCGATGATGCGGTCGTCGGTCATGTGCTGATTATGCGGTAAAAGCGGGGAGATTCGGCCGGGCTGCGCCCGGCACCCGCAGAAGCAACTGCAACTTCAACTGCCGAAGCGACAGCAGAAGCAGGTTTCCTGATGGATGGCGGGGTGGGTCCGGTTGCGGGGGACGCTGCAAGTACGTCCCTGTAAGCTCGGTCGCCGCATCCATGCGGCTCACGCC
>NZ_JBFRFC010000017.1:0-50983 GCF_052114625.1 Stenotrophomonas sp. 2YAF26
GGCGGGGTGGGTCCGGTTGCGGGGGACGCCGTAAATACGTCCCTGTAGGCTTGGCCGGCGGGGTGGGTCCGGTTGCGGGGGACGCCGTAAATACGTCCCTGTAGGCTTGGCCGCGGCATCCATGCCGCGGACACCCCCGCAACCGGACCCACCCCGCCTTCGACAGATCTCCGCAATCTGTTGGGATGGCATGACTTGCTCTTGGTGGGTGTCGACCTTGGTCGACACGTAGATCCACGCCATGCGTGGATGCTCTTCAATCAATTGTCGGAATGTTCGATTTCGATGGAGATTCATCCACGCATGGCGTGGATCTACCCGATCGCGGAGATCTGTCAGAGGTGGGGTGGTGTCGGATTGCGGGGTGTCAGCCGCATGGATGCGGCTGCCAAGCCTCCATGGACGGATTCACGGCGTCCCCGCAATCCGACACCAACCCGCCATCCCACGGAATGCCCGCTGTTGCCGTTGCTGTTGAGGTTGCCGGCCAGCGGCCGGCACTACCACGGGTGCCGGGCGCAGCCCGGCCGGACCTCTTACTCTGCCGGCTTGGCCGCTGCGCTCGCGGCGACGCTCGCTGCACGCCGTGAAAGCACCGCTTCGCGATGGGCGATGTAGGCGTTGGCGGCGAGGATGATGCCGGCGCCGATGATCGTCCAGCGATCCACCGTCTCGGCGAACAACAGCCAGCCACACAAGGTCACCAGCGGCAGTTGCAGGAAGCTGATCGGGGTCAACGCGGAGACTTCGCCCAGGCGCAGTGCGCGCGTCCAAAGCAACTGGCCGATGGTGCCCAGCACGCCGGTGGCCAGCAGCCAGAGCCAGGCGATGCCGGTGGGCCAGACCCACACGAACAAGGCCGGTATCAGCGACAGCGGTACCCAGAACACGTAGGTGTAGAGCACCACGGTGTCGGCACTGTCGATTCGGGTGAGCTGCTTGATCTGGATCGCCACCAGCGAGCTGAGCACGGCGGCGGCCACCGCGATCAGGCTGCCGGACGTGAAGCCGGCCGTGCCCGGCCGCACGATCACCAGCACGCCGATGAAGCCGACCACCACCGCTGCCCAGCGCCGTACGCGTACCGTTTCACCCAGCCACAGCACCGCCGCGATGGTGACGAACAACGGGGTGGAGTAGGACAGCGAAACGGCCTGTGCCAGGGGCAGGTGGCCCAATGCCCAGAACGCGCACAGCATCGACCCCAGGCCGATTGCGCTGCGCAGGAAATAGCGCGGCAGCTGCTGGGTCTTCAGCGGTGCATGGCCTGGGCGCAGCAGCATCGGCAGCAGGGCGAGCAGGCCGAAGGCATTGCGGAAGAACGCCACTTCCTGGGTCGGCACGTAGCGGGTGGCGTAGCGGATCGCCACCGCCATGAGTCCGAACGCCATGGTGCTGCCGAGCATCAGCAGCGCCGCCCGCAATGGGGTGGCGCTGGCGGGTAGGGCGGGTGTGCTCACCACTGTGCGCCGAGCAGGCGGGGCTCCGGTTCGATCGGCACGCCGAACTTCTCCAGTACCGAAGCGGAGATCCGCCGTGCCAGCGCCAGCAGTTCAGTGCCGGTGGCGTTGCCGTGGTTGACCAACACCAGCGCGTGGCTGGGCGCAACGCCGGCATCACCTTCGCGGAAGCCCTTCCAGCCACAGGATTCGATCATCCAGGCGGCCGAGACCTTGCGGCGGTCGTCGCGGTCTGCCGGGAACACCGGCAGCTCGGGGAAGTGCTGCAGCAGCACTTCCACCTGTTCCAGCGGCAGCACCGGGTTCTTGAAGAAACTGCCTGCGTTGCCCAGTACGTCGGGGTCGGGCAGCTTGCGGCGACGGATCGCGATTACTGCATTGGCCACGTCCACCGCGCTCGGCAGTTCCACGCCCTGCGCCTGCAGTTCTTCGCGGATGCCGGCGTAGCCCATGCGCAGGTCGTGCAGCAGCGGCAGTTTCAGTTCAATGGCGGTGATCAGGTAGCGGTCCGGCTGCTGCTTGAACACGCTGTCGCGGTAGGCGAAGCCACACTGTTCGTTGTCCAGCCGTACCCAGGTTTTTTCCTGGCAGTCCCAGGCCTCTACGGTCTGGATGAACTCGCCGACCTGCGCGCCATAGGCGCCGATGTTCTGGATCGGCGATGCGCCGGCGGTGCCGGGAATCAGCGCGAGGTTTTCCAGGCCGGACAGGCCTTCCTGCAGCGACCACATCACCAGCCCGTGCCAGGACACGCCGGCGCCGGCGCGGATCACCGCATGGTCCGCACGGTGTTCGAGGAAACTGATTTCGCGGTTGCCGAACACCAGCACGGTGCCGGGCAGGTCCTCTGCGATCAGCACATTGCTGCCGCTGCCGAGCACCAGCAGCGGGCCATTGGCCACTTCCGGCAATGCCAGAACCTCCGGCAGCAGCGCGGCATCGTGCAGTTCCAGCAACTGCGCTGCGCTGGCCTGCACGTGGAACGTGTTCAGGGCCTGCAGCGGCGCGTTGTGGGTGAGGGTCCAGCGCAGCGGTGCTGCAGCGTTGTTGGTGTCGTCCATGGGCGTGCTCACAGGGGTGCCACCGCGCCGCGGCTGGGCGCCTCGCGTCGGCGACGGATCGCCTCCACGCACTCGGCGACCAATGCCGGGCCCTTGAAGATCAGGCCGCTGTAGCACTGCACCAGCGCCGCACCGGCAGCCATCTTGGCCACGGCGTCGGCACCGGACAGGATGCCGCCGACACCGACCAGCGGCACCGATTCGGGCAGGCGTGCACGCAGGCGGCGCAGTACCAGGGTGGACTGTTCCAGCACCGGTGCGCCGGACAGCCCGCCGGCTTCATTGGCCAGCGGATCGCCGGCAACCCGGCTGTGGTCGATGGTGGTGTTGGTGGCGATCACGCCGTCCACCTGCAGTTCGCCAAGTACGCGCGCGGCGGCATCGATGTCGCGCTCGCTGAGGTCCGGGGCCACCTTCACCAGCATCGGCACGCGCCGGCCATGCTGCGCGGCCAGTGCTTCCTGGCGCTCACGCAGCTGGCTGACCAGCTGCCGCAGCGCGGTCTCTTCCTGCAGCTCGCGCAGGCCGGCCGTGTTGGGCGAGGAAATGTTGACGGTGATGTAGTCGGCCAGCGGGTACACCTTGTCCATGCAGGCGATGTAGTCATCGGCCGCCTGTTCGTTGGGGGTGTCCTTGTTCTTGCCGATGTTGATGCCGAGCAGGCCGCGCCGGTTGCGCGCGCGTTCGACGTTGCGCACCAGCGCATCCACGCCGGCGTTGTTGAAGCCCATGCGGTTGATGATCGCGTTGTGCGCAGGCAGCCGGAACAGGCGCGGCTTGGGGTTGCCGGCCTGCGGTCGCGGCGTGATCGTGCCGATCTCCACGAAGCCGAAGCCCAGCGCGAACAGTGCATCGATGTGCTCGCCATTCTTGTCCAGGCCGGCAGCAAGGCCGACCGGATTGGGGAACGTCAGCCCGAACACCGTGCTGGGCATCGGCGCGATGCGTGCGGCCACCAGCGGCGTGGTGCCGGTGCGATAGGCCAGGTCCAGAGCGGACAGGCCGAGGCCGTGGGCGCGTTCGGCGTCGAGCGAGAACAGGAAGGGGCGGGCAAGCGAATACATGCGTTGGTTTCAGTCCAGCGTGCCGAGGAAGGCTCGGGTTCGATATTCAAAAGCGACCTGGCCGTCGACCGCGTGGGCGGCGAACAGGTCCTGCAGCGCAGCCAGCATCGGCGCGTGGCGCGGATGGCCGGGCTGCGGCGCGTAGGAAGAAGACAGCAGGCGCCCGCGCAGGGCGTCCAGGTCCAGATGCTGCACGTTCGGCAGCTGCACCATGCCGCGCAGGCCGGAGCCGAACCAGGCCTGCATGGTGGCGTCGTCCTGGTAGCGTTCGGCCACGGCGGTGTAGTCGGTGCCGTAGTCCAGCAGCAGTTGTTCGTAGCCGACCAGGAACGGGCTGGCATCGAGCAGGCGCGAATTCCAGTAGATCAGCGCCAGCCCGCCCGGGCGCAGGATGCGCTGCCACTCGGCGCGCACGGCCACGGTGTCGAACCAGTGGAAGGCCTGCGCGGCGCCGACCAGGTCCACGCTGGCCTCGGCCAGGCCGGTGGCCTCGGCGCGGCCATCGACGGCGGAAAACTGCGGATACTGCGGCGCCAGCCAGTGCTCGGCGGCCGCGCGCATCGCCGCGTTGGGTTCGACGGCGACCAGTGGATGGCCGGCGGCCAGGAACTGCCGGCTGGAGATGCCGGTGCCGGCGCCGATGTCAGCGACACGCGCGCTGGTTGCCACGGCCATGGAGCCATGCAGCCAGTCCATCAGGGCAGGCGGATAGTCCGGGCGGTAGCGGACATAGTCCGCGACCCGGCTGCTGAAGCGTTCAGTGCTGTCGGCGGAGGTCATCGTGCTTTCACCAGCGCAGTCCAGGTTTGGCGTCGGCGCCGGCGGCCACCATTGCGAAGATCAGGATGGCCACCAGGCCCACCGCAGCGAGGATGTTGAGCCAGCCCATGATCAACCCAGCCAGGGCCATGCCATCGCCGTCCTGTTCGCCAGCGCGGCGGCGGATCTCGGCGCGGGCCAGGTGCCCGGTGATGATGGCAACGAGGGCGGCGACACCCGGCAGCACGGTCCAGCTGCAGATGCCCGCGATCAGGCTGACCACGGCCAGGGCGTTGCTCTGTCGGGGTGGCACGCTCATCGAGTCCTCCGTGGCAGTGCTTACATGATAGTGCCTCTGCCCTGGCAATCCCATGGTCCGGCCAATGCAAGGCTGCCAGGCAAGGTTGGCAACCATCGGAGCCGGGAGCGGGGTGGCTCTGGTAGGCGTCGACCTTGGTCGACGAATGCGGCGCAAACCAAGGTTGGCCGCTACCGAGGGATCGGCGCTAGCCCATCAATACCTGGCCGCCATCGACATTGAGCACGTGGCCGGTGATCCAGCGCGCCAGCGGCGAGCACAGGAACAGCGCGGCATCGGCTATCTCGCGCGGCTGCCCGAAGCGGCCGAACGGAATCTTCGCCAGGGTGCCGTGGTACAGGGCGGGATCTTCGACACGACGTCGATCCCAGAGGCCATCGGCAAATTCGATCGAGCCCGGTGCGATGGCGTTGACCCGGATACGGTCCGGCGCCAGTGCCAGGGCCTGCGACGTCGTGTAATGCGACAGCGCGGCCTTGGCCGCTGCATACGGTGCGCCGCCGGGACGCGGTTGCTGCGCGGCGATCGAGGACAGATTGAGGATGCAGGCATCGGACGAGGCACGCAGCCACGGCAGCGCAAGGCGCGAGGCGCGGACCGCCGCCATCAGGTCGATCTGCAGGCTGGCGGCCCAGCCGTCTTCGTCATCGGCCATGCCGTAGCCGGTGGCGTTGTTGACCAGCACATCGATGCCGCCGAGCGCATCGGCAGCGGCCTGCAGCCAGGCGCCGATGCGGCCGAGGTCGCCCAGATCGGTGGCGAAGGTGTGCAGCTGCGTGGCCTGGGCCTGCGCATCGGCCTGCAGGGCGTCAAGCCCCGCCTGCCCGCGGGCGCAGGCCGACACCTGCGCACCGGCGCGAGCGAAGGCCAGCGCCAGTTCGCGGCCGATGCCCTTGCTGCCACCGGCGATCAGCACCCGGCGGCCGGTGAAATCGATCACCGGCCGGCCGTCGCGCGGGGAGGCGCTCTCCGCCATCACAGGTCGAACTTGATGCCCTGTGCCAGCGGCAGCGAATCCGAATAGTTGATGGTGTTGGTCTGGCGGCGCATGTAGACCTTCCATGCGTCCGAGCCAGATTCACGACCACCGCCGGTGTCCTTCTCACCACCGAAGGCGCCACCGATTTCCGCGCCCGAGGTGCCGATGTTGACGTTGGCGATGCCGCAGTCCGAACCGGCCGCCGACAGGAAGCGCTCGGCGGTCTTCAGGTTGGTGGTGAAGATCGAGGACGACAGGCCCTGCGGCACGCCGTTCTGCATGTCGATGGCTTCGTCCAGCGTGCTGTACTTCATCACGTACAGGATCGGCGCGAAGGTCTCGTGCTGCACCACTTCATCGCTGTTCTTCAGGCCGGTGACGATGGCCGGCAGCACGAAGTTGCCGGCGCGGTCGATGCGCGTGCCGCCGGTTTCGATGGTGCCGCCGCTGGCCTTGGCCTTTTCGATGGAGGCCAGGAACTGCTGCACGGCGCCGTCGCTGTTCAGCGGGCCCATCAGGTTGGCCGGGTCGGTCGGATCGCCGATCTTGCCTTCCACCTGCTTGTACGCCTTGACCAGCGTGGCCAGCACGTCGTCATGGATGGATTCGTGCACGATCAGGCGGCGGGTGGTGGTGCAGCGCTGGCCGGCGGTGCCGACCGCACCGAACACGATGCCGGGAATCGCCAGCTTCAGGTCGGCGGTTTCGTCGAGGATGATCGCGTTGTTGCCGCCCAGTTCCAGCAGGCAGCGGCCGAGGCGGTGCGCGACCTTCTCGGCGACCGTGCGGCCGACCTGGGTGGAGCCGGTGAAGCTGATCAGCGGCACGCGCTTGTCGGCCACCATCTTTTCCGACAGCGCGGTGCCGGCGTCGTTGATCAGGAAGAACAGATCCGGGAAACCGGCATCGCGCAGCGCTTCATTGCAGATGCGCATCGAGGCGATGGCGGTCAGCGGGGTCTTGTTGGACGGCTTCCACAGGCAGATGTCGCCGCAGATCGTGGCCAGGAACGAGTTCCATGCCCACACCGCCACCGGGAAGTTGAACGCGCTGATGATGCCGACCAGGCCGAGCGGCTGGTACTGCTCGTACATGCGGTGGCCGGGGCGTTCGGAATGCATGGTGTAGCCGTACAGCATGCGGCTCTGGCCCACGGCGAAGTCGGCGATGTCGATCATCTCCTGCACTTCACCGTCGCCTTCAGGCTTGCTCTTGCCCATTTCCAGCGCGACCAGCGAACCGAGGGCGTCCTTGTTCCTGCGCAGCGCTTCGCCACACAGGCGCACGGCTTCACCGCGACGCGGGGCCGGCGTGGTGCGCCAGACCTTGAAGGCTTCCTGGGCGCGCGCGATGACGGTTTCGTACTCGGCTTCGGTGGTGGCGCGGACCTGCGCGATCGGCTCGCCCGTGGTCGGATTGATCGGGGTGATCAGTTCACCACCGGTAGCGCTCGACCACTCCCCGTTGCCCAGGTAGGTGCCAGCGTTGATCGCGTCCAGACCAAGGGACTTGAGCAGCTCGGAAGACATGCAGACTCCTGTGTTTCGTTACGTTGTGTTTGGTGCCGCCGCGGGCAGGTGGGGGCGCGACGAACTGAGCCGCCGATGGTAGCAGAGCGCCCGGACTGGCCATGGTGCGCCGCGCCAGTGGCTATGGTGTGGCAGATGAAAGCTTGGAGGGCAGGGCGGCTTGCCTGTAAACTTGGCGGCTGCATGGCCCCGTAGCTCAGCTGGATAGAGCGTCCCCCTCCTAAGGGGAAGGTCGCCCGTTCGAATCGGGCCGGGGTCACCATCCACGTCGGGTGCATCGGCTCGTGCCCGCCACAATGCCGGCGCCATGGATCACGTTCTGCAGCCCGTCCACCCTTCGCATTTCGCGGTCATCGCTGGCTGGCTCGACTCGCCAGGGGCGACCCTGCGCTGGGCCGGCCCCGGTGTGCCGTTTCCCTTGCCTGCCAACGTTTTTGCCGCTGCGCTGGCGTTGTCTGATCGCCCGGGCCGGGCACTGCTGGACGCCGACGGCACCTGCGTGGGCTTTGGCCAGTACTGGCAGACGGCCCCTGGCAGCACCCACCTTGGGCGCATCATCGTGTCGCCGCAGGCGCGCGGCCGTGGCCTGGGCCGGGTGCTGATGACCGCACTGTGCGCCGAAGCCACTCGCCGCACCGCTGCAGTGCAACTGACGTTGAAGGTCTATAGGGACAATCAGGTGGCCGTGGCGCTGTACCGCGACCTCGGCTTTGTCGCCAGCGAAGACGCATCCACGCCGGAGCTGCTGTTCATGGCCCGCCGTACAACCTGAGCGGGAAAGGGCACGGCTCTGCACTCCCGCTGCACATCCTGTGCACGCGCTGCTGCAAGCGGACTCGGCAGTCTGGTGCCGTCCCCACCGGTTGCCAAGGAGCGCCCCCATGAATACCCCCGGCACCCCCAAGCCTTCGTGGCGCCAGCGCAACGTGCTGCTGACCGTCGCCGCCGTGCTGCTGGTGATCGTGCTGATCCTGCTCTTCGTGCCTTGGTAGCAGCGCGGCACGCCAAGCCATGCCTGGCGTCGCAGCGGTGACTCAGGCCTGCCTGAGCAGCTCCACCAGCTGTCGCAACCGGTAAGGCTTGGGCAGGAATTCCACCTGCTCGGGCAACGGCGGCAACTGCGAGCGTGCGTAGCCGGAGGAAAGGATCATCCGCGCCTGCGGCTGGTCCCGTGCCACATGCTCGCTCAGCTCGATGCCCGACATGCCGTTGGGCATGCTGATGTCACTGAACACCACATCGAAACGCGTGCCGCCCTGCAGCAGGGCGACCGCTTCCTGCGCATCCGCCGTGGTCGCCACGTCGATGCCGAAGTCGCGCAGGGCCAGGCCGATCATCTCACGCAGATCGGTCTGGTCCTCCACCATCAGTACGCGGATCGGATCATCGGTCATGGGTTGGGTTCCTCTGTGGCGGGTAGCAGCAGGCTGACCGTGGTGCCAACACCGGGCGTGGTGGACACGTCTACGAAGCCGCCGCTCTGGGTGGTGAATCCGAACACCTGGCTCAGGCCCAGGCCGCTGCCCTTGCCGATGTCCTTGGTGGTGAAGAAAGGCTCGGTCGCGCGTTCGGCGATGTCCGGGGCCATGCCGTGGCCCTCATCGCAGACGCTCAACGTCACATAGGTCCGTTGCCGGGATGTGTCGGCGTCGGGGTCCATGCGGTGTTCCAGCGCGGTGGCGATCAGTACCCGACCGCCTCCAACGGTGGCATCCGCGGCGTTGCCGACCAGGTTGGTCAGCGCCGTCTGCAGCTGCACGGTATCACTGAGTATGGCAGGCAGGCCCGCAGCCAGTGCGGTTTCCAGGGTGACGCCAGCAGGGCAGGTGGCCTGAAGGGCGGGCAACCAGTCGCGGATCCGTGCATTGATATCCAGCGTTTCGCGGATCAGGGTCTGCCCGGTGCTGAAGGCCAGCAGCTGCCGGGTCAGCAGTGCGCCACGATCGCTGGCCGCCTGCGCGGTGGTGAGCAGGGCGTTGGCACGCTCGTCATCACCCATGCGTGCGGACAGCAGGTCCAGCGCGTTGACGATGGTGGTCAGCAGATTGTTGAATTCATGGGCAAGGCCGCGGCTGAGCTGGCCGACCGTCTCGAACTGCTGGGTCTGGCGCAGCGCCCGCTGCGCGTCGCGCAGGAGCCGTTGCGCCTGCCACTGTTCAGTGATGTCGCGGGTGATCTTGACGAAGCCTACGAGCTCGCTGTTCTCGACCACCGACTCGATGACCACGCTGGCACGGAACGGAGACCCGTCACGGCGCACCCGCCAGCCTTCGGCGGCATGGTGTCCGCTTTCCGCCGCCAGTCGCAGCAGGTGCTGCGGCTCGCCGGCATCGCGATCGGCTGGCAGGTAGAAGCGTCCAAAGTGGGTGCCGATGACTTCTTCCGACCGGTAGCCCTTGATGCGTTCGGCGCCGGGATTCCAGCTGCAGACGATGCCATCGGGATCCAGCAGGTAAAGCGCATGGTCGCGCACGCTGTCGATCAGCAGTCGCAGCTGTCGGGAAGGGTCCGTCAGCACGGACGGCGTCGAAGCGGCAGCGACCACGATGAAATGCGTATTACCTATGTGAGGGACGAGAACGTAGGCAGTAGAGTGTGAAGAAGGTGTGCACGAAACGCCCGTGCCATTGGTCGTATGCGGCTGAATGCGACACGGAGTAACATCAGCCCCCTTTTCCAATATGGAACCGACCTTCATGCGTCCTGGTGCGACTACGCGTGACCGCTGGATCTGGATGACGTCGGCGGTGCTGGTGGCGGCCACGGCCGCGCTGGAACTGGTGGTGCCGCTGGGCTACGCCGTGTGGCTGGCCTATTTCATGGCCATCGGGGTCACTGTGTTCCAGCGCAGCGCCCGGGTGCCGTTCGTGGTTGCCGTCAGCGCCTGCGTGCTGCTGGCGGTGGGCTACAACGTTGCGCCGGCCAGCAACAACTCATCCTTCTCGTTCGTCAACCGGTCGATCGGTGGCGCGGCTTTCCTGATGATCGCGCTGATCGCATCGCGTGCCATCCAGGCGCGGCGCGAGGCGATGCGTGCGCTGTGGTTGCAGGAAGCGGAGAACGCGGTGGCGCTGGGCCTGCGCGGCGAGCTGGCACCGGAACAGATCGCCGAAGCCGCGGTGACGGCGCTGGCGACCCACCTGCGTGCGGACGTTGGAGCGCTCTATCGGCTGGATGGTGGCCGCCTGCAGCTGACCGGTGGACTGGCATTGCCGACCGGTATCCCGGCGACACTGGGCCTGCAGGAAGGAGTGGCAGGCCAGGTGGCCCGCGACCAGCTGACGCGCCACCTGCAGGGGGGCGAAGCGGCGCCGCTGGAACTTCAGACCAGCCTGGGACGTGTGCCTGTGCGCGAGCGCATCCTCGCCCCGGTCAGCAGTGACGGTGCCGTGGTTGGCGTGATCGAGCTCGGCCGCTCGGTCGTGGGCGATCAGCGTGCACTGGATGACGAACTGCTGGAGCGCTGCGCCGAAACGATCGGCATGGCACTGCGCACCTCGATGCTGCGCGGGCAGCTGATGGTGCTGCTGGAGGAGTCACAGCGCCAGGGCGAAGAGCTGCAGGCACAGCAGGAAGAACTGCGCGTGGCCAACGAGGAGCTGGAAGAGCAGAGCCGCAGCCTAATGCAGTCGCAGACGCATCTGGAACAGCAGCAGGCCGAGCTGGAACAGAGCAATGTGCAGCTGGAAGAACGCACCCACGAGCTGGAGGCGCAGAAGCAGGCGCTGCTGGTGGCGCAGGGGCAGCTGGTGCGCAACAGCAATGAACTGGCCGCCACCTCGCGCTACAAGTCCGAGTTCCTGGCCAACATGTCGCACGAGCTGCGCACCCCGCTGAACAGTTCGCTGATCCTGGCCAAGCTGCTGGCCGACAACAAGGACGGCTCGCTCAGCGACGAGCAGGTCAAGTACGCCCGCGCCATCCTGTCGTCGAACAACGACCTGCTGGCGCTGATCAACGACATCCTGGACCTGTCGCGCATCGAAGCAGGGCACGTCGAACTGGCCGATGAAGTGGTGGTGGTCGACAGCGTGCTGCAGCGGCTGCGTGAGACCTTCGAGCCGATGGCGCGGCAGAAGGGCCTGGCGCTGCAGATCGAGGCCGATGGCCTGGCCCCCAGCCAGCTGGTGGCCGACAACCAGCGCCTGCAGCAGATCCTGAAGAACCTGCTGGCCAACGCGGTCAAGTTCACCGAGCACGGCAAGGTGAGCCTGCACGTTCGCAGCGGTGGCAATGGCCGGATCCGATTCGAAGTGGCCGACAGCGGCATCGGCATCGCACGCGACCAGCTGCAGCTGATCTTCGAAGCGTTCCGCCAGGCCGATGGCAGCACCCGCCGCCGTTACGGTGGCACCGGCCTGGGCCTTTCGATCTCGCGTGACCTTGCGGTGCGCATGGGCGGTGACATCCAGGTGGACAGCGAGCCGGGCCGGGGCAGCTGTTTCATTCTGGAATTGCCACTGCAGGGCGCGCCGACAGCCGAGGCCGCGGCAGGCGCCGCAGCACCGGTGCCCGTGCAGCCGGTACCCGCGACCACCGCGGCACCAGCCCCCCTTGCCCAGCGGTCCAGTGGCGCGCCGGTGGCAGCGGTGGCCGATGACCGCGGCCGCCGCCGTCATGCGGGGCGCTTGATCCTGGCCGTGGAGGACGATGCGGTCTTCGCAGAAGCCCTGGTGACGCTTGCGCACGAACTTGATTTCGACTGCGTGGTGGCTACCACGGCGGAAGAGGCGCTGGCGCTGGCGGCAGACCTGCGTCCCAACGGCATCCTGCTGGACATCGGCCTGCCGGACGTCTCCGGCCTGACCGTGCTTGAACGACTCAAGCGCAACCCTGACACCCGGCACATTCCGGTGCACGTGGTCTCGGGCATGGACCGCGGCCAGGTGGCGCGCGAACTGGGCGCGATCGGCTTTGCGATCAAACCGACCACGCGCGAGCGCCTGGTGGCTGCCATCGAACAGCTTGAACAGACCAGCCAGCGCGACGTGCGGCGCCTGCTGATCGTGGAGGACGACAACGATCTGCGCCGCAACCTGGAACTGCTGCTGGGCCGCGATCAGCTGCAGATCGCCGCTGTCGGTACGCTTGCCGCAGCGGTGGAGCAGCTGAGCACGGTCACCTTCGACTGCATGGTGATGGACCTGTCGCTGCCCGACGGCAGTGGCTACGACCTGCTCGAGCACATGGCAGGCAATGATGAGGTGGGCTTCCCGCCGGTCATCGTCTACACCGGCCGTGCCCTCAGCCGCGAAGAAGAGCAGCGCCTGCGCCGCTACTCCAAGAGCATCATCATCAAGGGTGCGCGCTCGCCCGAGCGCCTGCTCGACGAGGTGACGCTGTTCCTGCACAGCGTGGAGGCCAACCTGCCCAGCGACCAGCAGCGCCTGCTGCGCGAAGCGCGCCGCCGCGACACCGTGCTCGATGGACGCACCGTGCTGCTGGCCGAGGACGACGTGCGCAACATCTTCGCGCTGTCCAGCGTGCTGGAGCCGCTGGGGGTGACGCTGGAGATCGCCCGCAACGGCCAGGAGGCCGTCRACCGCCTTGCCCAGCGCGAGGTGGACCTGGTGCTGATGGACATCATGATGCCGGAGAAGGATGGCCTGCAGGCGATGCGCGAGATTCGCGCGCAGCGCCACCTGCAGGACCTGCCGATCATCGCGCTGACCGCCAAGGCCATGCCCGATGACCGTGAGCGCTGCCTGCAGGCCGGTGCCAACGACTACATCGCCAAGCCCATCGACGTGGACAAGCTGGTGTCGCTGTGCCGGGTCTGGTGCTCGCGGCAATGAACGAGCAGGCGCTGTTCGACCTGGAGCTGAAGGTACTGCTGGAAGCGCTGTACCAGCGCTACCACTACGACTTCCGCAGCTATGCGGTGTCCTCGCTGCGCCGTCGCGTCAGCCAGGCCATGCAGCGCTACGAGTGCGAGCGCCTGTCGGACCTGCAGCATCGGCTGCTGCACGAGCCGGAGCTGTTCGCGCAGGCGATGCAGTTCTTCACCGTGCAGGTCTCGGAGATGTTCCGTGACCCGGAGTATTTCCGGCAGATGCGCGAACAGGTGGTACCGGTGTTGCGCACCTACCCCTCGGTGAAGCTGTGGGTGGCCGGCTGCAGTACCGGCGAGGAAGTGTGGTCGCTGGCGATCCTGCTGCACGAGGAAGGCCTGCTTGAGCGCAGCATCGTCTACGCCACCGACATCAACCCCGCTGCACTGGCCACGGCTGAGGCCGGCGCCTATGGCATCGACCGCCTCGCCCAGTTCAGCCGGAACTACCTCGCCGCCGGCGGCACCGCTTCATTGTCGGACTATTACAGCACCGCTTACGACGGCGCGGTCTTCGACCGCCAGCTGCGCCGCAACGTGGTGTTTGCCGACCACAGCCTGGCCACCGACACGGTGTTTTCGGAAGTGCACCTGGTGTCTTGCCGCAACGTGCTGATCTATTTCAACCGCGACCTGCAGGATCGGGCGGTGGGCCTGTTCCGCGAAGCCCTGGTGCATCGCGGCTTCCTCGGCCTGGGCAGCAAGGAGTCGCTGCAGTTCGGTCGCCATCACGATGCCTTCGAAGCCTGTTCGCGGGAGCACCGCCTGTACCGGAAGGTGGCCTGATGGCGGCGATGTTCCGCCCTGACGTGGTGGTGATCGGCGCATCGGCCGGTGGTGTGGCCGCCCTGCAGATCGTGCTGGGTGCGTTGCCGGCCACCCTGCCGGTGCCGGTGCTGGTGGTGCTGCACCTGCCGCGCGACCGTTCCAGCCGCATCGCCGAGGTGCTGGCGCCGTACTGCACGTTGGTCCTGCGCGAAGCGGAGGACAAGCAGCCCCTGCAGGCCGGAACGGTGACGTTCGCACCGCCGGACTACCACCTGCTGGTGGAGGACACGCAGGCCATCGCACTATCGATGGACGAACCGGTGCTGTTCTCGCGGCCGGCCATTGATCCGCTGTTCGAATCGGCCGCAGCCGCGTTCGGCATGGGCGTGCTGGCGATCCTGCTGACCGGTGCCAGCAGCGATGGCAGCGATGGCGTGGCCGCGGTGCGCGCCGCTGGCGGCCAGGCGTGGTTGCAATGTCCCGAGGAGGCCGAGGCATCGATGATGCCGGCCTCTGCCCTGCAGCATGCCGGCGCCGACGCCGTGCTGCCCCTTGAACTGATGTGTCGTCGCCTGAAGGAGTTGTTTGCATGAACCTGCTGCCGCCGGACCCTGCCCAGTCGCAGGCGCCGGTCAACCTGCTGATCGTCGACGACGTGCCGCAGAACCTGGTGGCCATGCAGGCGCTGCTGCGCCGCGAGGGCGTCAACCTGTTGCTGGCGGACTCTGGCGCGCAGGCGCTGGAGCTGCTGCTGGAGCACGAGGTAGCGCTGGCGCTGCTGGACGTGCACATGCCGGAGATCGACGGTTTCATGCTGGCCGAGCTGATGCGCGGCTCGCAGCGCAGCCGGGATGTGCCGATCATCTTCCTGACCGCCTCGCCGGATGATCCGCTGCGGGTGTTCAAGGGCTACGAGACCGGCGCGGTGGATTTCCTGCACAAGCCGGTGGCGCCGCAAGTGATCCTCAGCAAGGTCAACGTGTTCATCGAGCTCTACCAGCAGCGGCAGCTGCTGAAGGCGCGCAACGAAGCGCTGGAGCGCGCGTTGAAGCTCAACGAGACCATGGCCGCGGTGCTCACCCACGACCTGCGCACGCCGCTGTCGGCCATCCTGCTGTGTGCCGACAAGCTGTCGCTGGAACTGCCGGACGACAATGCCGGTGCGCAGCAGACACTGAGCTACCTGGAAGCCAGCACGCTGCGGATGGCACGCATGGTCGAGCAGCTGCTGGACTTTTCGCGGATCCGCAGCGGTGGCCTTCGCCTGCAGACAGGTGCATGTGACCTGGCCGAGGTGACACGTGCGGTGCTGGTGGAGGCCGGTGCCGGCCATCGAACCGATCGTATCGCCCTGGATGTCCGTGGCGATTCGACGCTGCAGGGCGACATGGATCGCCTTGGTCAGATCGTCGCCAACCTGGTCGGCAACGCACTCACCCATGGCGCCGACGCGACGGTGCAGGTGCAGGTCGATGGTGGCGATGCACGTGTGGTCGCGCTGCGCGTGCGCAACAACGGCCATGTCGATGAGGCGTTGCTGCCGCGCCTGTTCGAACCCTTCAAGGCCAGCTTCCATCAGAGCAACGGGCTCGGACTGGGGTTGTACATCGTTGACCAGTTCGTGCGTGCCCATGGTGGACGGTTGAGCGCGCGCAACGAGGCGGGGCACGTGGTGTTCGAGGCGCTGCTGCCTCGTCGTTCCGATTTGCGTAGTCCGGCGGTTTCCTGAATTCTTCAGCTGGCGCGTGAGCGAACTGAGACGGGCTCGTCCGCAACTGCTACCGTGGCACCATTCTTGCAAAGGAAGCTCCATGCCACTGCGTGCCATCGCCTATGTCAGCCAGGCCAAGCCGGATCTGTCCGCCGAGCGTTTGCAGACGCTGGTCGAGGATGCCGCGCGCTTCAACAAGATGGCAGGGGTGACCGGTGTGCTGCTGCATGACAGCGAGCGCTTCCTGCAGTACATCGAAGGCCCGCCTGATGGCATCGATTCGGTATACGAGCGCATCCTGCAGGCCGGCAGCCATGTCGACATCGTCGAACTGGCGCGCGGCCGGGTAGGCCAGCGTCAGTTTCCGTACTGGGCGATGCGCGTGTTGCCGGTGGACGCTGCGCTGCTGCGCCAGCTTTCCGCAGGTGACTGGTCGGGGTTCGCCCGCACGGTGAACGGTGACAGTGCATTGCTTACCGCGGTGGATCTGTTGACCGAAGTCGTGCGGCCAGCGCTCAGCGCGGGCTGATCGCTAGCGCTGCGGTGCGCAGTACGCCGCGTGCAATGCCTGCAATACGCCCAGCGCCGGGCCTTCCAGCAGCCGATAGTGCAGTGTCTGTGCCTGCCGCCGCGTTGCCACTACATCCAGATTGCGCAGCACGGCCAGATGCTGTGACAGCGCCGATGCGCTCAGGCCAGTCACGGCCTGCAGTTCCGGCACCGGTGCTTCGCCTTCCACCAGACGACACAACACACGCAACCGCGCCGGGTGTGCCAGCGATTTCAGCAGGGCGGCCGCCTGTGCGGCATGCGTGGCCATCGCGGCACTGTCGGTGGTGATGCTGGGCACGGCTTGACCCGGTAGTTCAGGAAAGTCTAATTTAGAGAAATCTAAATTGAAGGGCAAGCCGATGCGCGCGATGCAGAGGGGCAGGGCATGAACCTGCCATGGGCGGCAATTGCAGGCGGCGGCCTGATCGGTGCGTCGGCGGTGCTGCTGCTCGCCACGCTCGGTCGGGTAGCGGGCATCAGCGGTATCACCGCCGGCGCCGCGGCCGCACCGCGTGGTGATCGTGGTTGGCGCTGGGCCTTCCTGCTCGGACTGATGCTGGCTGCTGCGGCGGTGTTGCGCTGGCAGGCGGGCACGGGGCAACCACCAAGCGCCTTGCTGCGTGACGCACTGCCGGCCTGGCAATTGATCGGTGCCGGTGTGCTGGTGGGCTTCGGTACGCGGCTGGGCAATGGCTGCACCAGCGGCCACGGTGTCTGTGGCCTCGCCCGTGGTTCACGACGATCCCTGATGGCGGTGCTGGTGTTCATGGCCTGCGCGATGCTCACCACGTTCCTGGTACGCCACGGCGGAGGCCTGGCATGAGCCGCAGCGTCTGGTTCGCAGGCGCGGCCGGTGGCCTGTTCGGTGCCGGCCTCGCGCTGGCCGGCATGACCGACCCGCGTCGCGTGCTCGGTTTCCTCGATGTGGCTGGCGACTTCGATCCCACGCTGGCCTGGGTGCTGGCGTCGGCGCTGCTGGTCAGTGCACTGGGTCAATTCTGGCTGCGGCGGCGGCAGCGGCCATGCTGCGCCGAGCGCTTTCAGCTGCCGACGACGCAGACTGTCGACGCGCGTTTGCTGTTGGGGGCTGCAGTGTTCGGCATCGGCTGGGGCTGGGTCGGCTATTGCCCCGGGCCAGCGCTGGCCGCATTGGCGGTGGGGGCGCGCGAAGCCCTGTGGTTCGTGCCAGCAATGGCCGCCGGTTTCTGGCTGCATGATCGCTGGTGGCGTTGAGGCTTCACGTTCATCTCACCGTTGCGGGGTTCAGATCACCCTTCCCGGGGAACGGAGCACGACATGGCACGGAAGAAATGGAAAGGCAGCGCATTGCTGGCGGCGGCGCTGGCGACGGCGGCAATGCCGGCGATGGCCTGCACGCGCGCGGTGTATCTGGGCGACAACGGTGATGTCATCACCGCCCGCTCGATGGACTGGAAAGTGGACGTGGCCACCAATCTCTACGTGTTGCCGCGTGGCATTGCGCGCACCGGAAAGGCGGGGCCGGGGTCGATCGCCTGGACTGCACGCTACGGCAGCGTGGTAGCCACCGGCTATGACATTTCCACCACCGATGGCATGAACGAGAAGGGCCTGGTCGCCAACCTGCTGTGGCTGGTGGAGTCGGAATATCCGGCCCAGCGCAGCGGCAAGCCCGGCTTGTCCATCTCGTTGTGGGCGCAGTACGTGCTGGATAATTTCGCGACGGTGGAAGAGGCGGTGACCGCCCTGCAGCGCGAGCCGTATTCGATCGTCACCGACAAGGTGCCTGGCGAGGACCGCCAGGCAACGCTGCACCTGTCGCTGTCCGATGCGACGGGTGACAGCGCGATCGTCGAATACATCGGCGGGCGCCAGGTGATCCACCACGATCGCCGCTACCAGGTGATGACCAATTCGCCGATCTTCGACCAGCAGTTGGCGTTGAACAGCTACTGGCAGCAGATCGGTGGCACCGTGATGCTGCCGGGCACCAACCGTTCGGCCGACCGCTTCGCGCGCGCGTCGTTCTACATCAACGCGATTCCGAAAGCGGAAGATCCGGTGGAGGCGCTGGCCAGTGTGTTCAGCGTGATTCGCAACGTATCGGTACCGTTCGGCATCACCACGCCGGGCGAGCCCAACATCTCGTCCACCCGCTGGCGCACGGTCGCCGACCACAAGCGGCGCCTGTACTTCTTCGAGTCGGCGCTGACCCCGAACACGTTCTGGGTCGATCTGACCAAGGTCGATTTCGGCGGCAAGGTGCTCAAGCTTGATCTGGGCCGCGACCAGCGCAATACGTTTGCCGGGGATGCGCTGCAGCACTTCGTGCCCAGCGCACCGTTTACCTTCCTCGGCGTGGAGGGTTAGCGCAACATTGCGGCCCGGCAGCGGCGCGCGCACACTGGGCGAATGGGCGCCATTTTCCATCTACGGCACTACGGTCAGGCCACCGGCCTGGATCGCCACGACTATGCGCAGTGGGTGCTGCCACTGCTGGGTGAGCTGCAGTTCGAGACGGAGGGCAGGGGCGGCCGTCTTGACCTTCTGCAGGGGGCATTCGTGGCTGCCGGCGAGGCGCACGACCAGATGGCCGATGGTCCCAACGGTTTCGTGATTGTCGACTGCGGGCCGAGTGTGCTCGATGACGCGACCCAGGAGTATCTGTGCCGGCAGCGCTGGCTGCATCTACCTGCGTCACTGCGGCAGCGGCTTGCCCGGGTGCAGGCAGGGCAGCCGGTGCCTGCGCTGTTGCCGGAACTGCTGCGGACCTTCGCGCCTGCCGGTAGTGGTGCCCGCCTGCAGGGCCTGTGCGCTGCGGTCGAGGCGATGCCGGGGCAGGCGTGGTCGGTGGCGCGCATGGCTGCCTTTGTCGGCATCAGTGAAAGCCGCCTGCATGCGGTGTTCCGGCGTGAGTTCGGGCTCAGCCCGCAGGCGTGGCTCAGTGCCAGTCGCCTGCGCTGGGCCAAGCACCAGTTGCGGGTCAGCCCGGCATCGATCAGCGATATCGCACTGGCCGCAGGGTATTCCGAGCAGAGTGCACTGACCCGTGCGCTGCGCCGCGAATGCGGGCAGACGCCGGCGGCATGGCGGCGAGCCACACCCAACGCTGCGCAAGCGAACCGGCAGTAGCCTCGGTCAAGACCGGCCGGCAAGGGGCCGCTTACACTGCGCGGCCCGTTCTTGCTGTGATCCTGCAATGCGCAACAACCCGATTGCCCTGGGCATCGCCAATGGCATCGCCGCCGGTGCGCTGTGGGGCGTGGTCTTCCTCGCGCCCGCCGTGTTGAGCACGTTCAATGCCCTGCAGCTTTCCGCCGGCCGCTATCTGGTCTATGGCCTGATCGCCGTGGTCCTGCTGCTGCCGCGCTGGAAGCGGCTGGCGCCGAAGCTCGGTCGCGCCGAGTGGATCGGCCTGTTGTGGCTGAGCCTGGCCGGCAACCTGGTGTACTTCCTGCTGTTGGCCACGGCGGTGCAGTGGGCCGGTGGCGCCGCTGCTTCGTTGATTGTCGGCCTGATTCCGGTCGTGGTCACCCTGGTGGGCGTGCGCGAGCAGGGTGCGGTGCCGTTGAAGCAGCTGCTGCCGGCGCTGGCGCTGTGCGTGCTCGGCGTAGCGATGGTCGGCTGGGAGGCGCTGATGTCCGAGCATCTGGGCACGCCTTGGCGGCAACGCCTGATCGGCCTGCTGTGCGCGTTCGGTGCGTTGTTCTCGTGGGCGCTGTATTCCATCGGCAACAGCCGCTGGCTGTCGCGGCGGCCCGACCTTTCCAGCCACGACTGGTCACTGCTCACCGGCGTCACCACCGGCGGGTTGTCGCTGCTGCTGGTGCCGATGGCGTTCAGTGGACACAACCAGGCGCATACCGCTGCGCAATGGGGTGGGTTCTGGGCCATCAGCGCCGGCGTGGCGGTGGTCGCCTCGATCCTCGGCAATGCGTTCTGGAACCGGGCCAGTCGCCTGCTGCCGCTGACCCTGACCGGGCAGATGATCGTGTTCGAGACCCTGTTCGCGCTGCTGTACGCCTTCGCCTGGCAGCGGCGCTGGCCCAGCCTGCTGGAACTGCTGGCGATCGTGCTGCTGGTGGGCGGGGTGCTGTTGTGCGCGCATGCGCATCGCACGCCGCGCGCAATCACCGAACATGTCGGCTGAATCGACGCATTGAGGCCGACGATCACTGTTTTGTCTCATTTGCAACCAAATGCCGGCACGTTGGCCGATGATCGCCGCAAAGAAATATTGCGCCGCAACACTTGACAGCGGCCATCGCGGCGGTGTTTTCTGTACGCCATGGTCCTTGATGCCGCCACTGCCCGCCTGATCGACTCCGCTGCTGCGGGCCGTTCGACTGCGCCGGTCGCCATCACCACCACCATTACCACCACCACCGTCACCACTGCCCTGGTGCGGCCCGTCGTCTTCGTGTAACTCCCGAAAACAACGGCCCCGCACCATCCAGGTGACGGGGAAACTCGACCACCTGCATGCGACGGGGCCTCCAACCGAGGTCTGCATGTCTTCCATCGCCCCCGCCCATTCGCCTGCCGCGTCCGCACTGGCCGCACCGTCCACTGTCGTGCACAAGTTCGGCGGCACCTCGGTGGCCGACGCCGAGCGCTATCGCCATGTCGCCGGCCTGCTGCTGGCCCGCCCCGAGTCGTTGCAGGTCAGCGTGGTCTCGGCCATGAAGGGGGTTACCGATGCGCTGATTGAACTGGCGCACCTGGCAGCCCAGGGCGATGCCGGCTGGCAGGAGGCGTGGCATGCGCTGCGCGCGCGGCATCGGGGTGCCGCGGTAGCGCTGCTGGGTGAGCAGGTGGGCGATACCGTGGACTGGATCGATGCACGCTTCGATCAGTTGGCCGAGGTGCTGGCCGCGCTGGCGGTGATCGGCGAACTGCCACGCGAGGTGCTCGACCGCGTGCAGGGCCTGGGCGAAGTGTTCTCCGCACAGTTGCTCGGTACCCACCTGCGCGCGCTGGGCGAGGACTGCGCGGTGCTGGATGCACGCGATGTGCTGGTGGTCGGCCACGGCGAACTGGGCGTGGATGTCGACTGGGATGCCAGTGCCGGCCGCCTTGCCGCGTGGCGGCTGCAGCACCCGCAGTCGCGCGTGGTCGCCACCGGTTTCGTCGCCCGCGACCGCCAGGACCGCGTCACCACGCTGGGCCGCAACGGCAGTGACTACTCCGGCGCGATCTTCGCCGCACTGTTCGCCGCCGATGAACTGCATATCTGGACCGACGTCGACGGCGTGCTGTCGGCCGACCCGCGGCTGGTGCCGGAGGCCGTGCAGCTGCACGCGCTGAGCTACGACGAGGCCTGCGAGCTGGCCTATTTCGGGGCGAAAGTGGTGCATCCGCAGACGATGTCACCGGCGATCCGGCTGGGCCTGCCGATCTTCATCCGCAATACCTTCCAGCCCAGCCATCCGGGTACGCGGATCAGCGCCGAGCGCTCGCCACGTGGCCCGGTGAAAGGGCTGACGCTGAGCACGGATCTGGCCCTGCTGAACCTGGAAGGCACCGGCCTGATCGGCGTGCCGGGTACCGCCGAACGGGTGTTCGCCGCGCTGCGCCAGGCACAGGTCTCGGTGGTGATGATCTCGCAGGGCTCTTCCGAACATTCGATCTGCTGTGTTGTCCGCGCAGGCGAAGCGGCGCGTGGTCGCGATGCCGTGGTGCAGGCGTTCTCGCACGAGCTGGCCGCCGGCCAGGTGCAGCGGGTGCAGGTCAGCGAGGGCGTCAGCGTGCTGGCCGCCGTGGGCGATGGCATGGCAGGCCAGCCGGGTGTGGCTGCACGGCTGTTCGAATCGCTGGGCCGGGCGCAGGTGAACATCCTGGCGATCGCGCAGGGGTCCTCCGAACGCAACATCTCGGTGGCGGTGGCAAGCGCCGACGCGACCCGCGCGCTGCGTGCCGCGCATGCCGGGTTCTGGCTGTCGCCGCAGACGTTCGCGGTGGGGGTGATCGGTCCGGGCAATGTTGGCGCTGCGCTGCTGGACCAGCTGCTGGCGGCGCGCCCGCAGTTGCTGGCCAAGGCCAATGTCGATCTGCGCCTGCGCGCGCTTGCGTCACGCTCGCGCATGCGCCTGGAGGCCGATGGCCTGCATGAAGACTGGCGCCAGGCGCTGCAGGACGCCGGCCAGGCCAGCGATCTGGACCACTTCACCGAGCACCTGCTGGCCGCGCATCTGCCGCACGCGGTGGTGATCGACTGCAGTGGCAGCGCCGAGGTYGCCGAGCGCTATGAAGRYTGGCTGGCCGCCGGCATCCATGTGGTGACCCCGAACAAGCAGGCTRGCGCCGGTCCGCTGGCACGCTACCAGCGCATCCGCGCGGCGGCGGCGGCCAGTGGTGCGCGCTTCCGCTACGAGGCCACGGTGGGTGCCGGCCTGCCGGTGATCACCACGCTGCGTGACCTGGTGGATACCGGAGACGAAGTGCTGGCGATCGAAGGCATCTTCTCCGGCACGCTGGCCTGGCTGTTCAATCGTTTTGACGGCAGCCAGCCGTTCTCGGAACTGGTCGCGCAGGCGCGCTCGATGGGCTACACCGAGCCGGATCCGCGCGATGACCTGTCCGGTGTGGACGTCGCGCGCAAGCTGGTGATCCTCGCCCGCGAGGCCGGTCACGCGCTCAGCCTGGAGCAGGTGCAGGTGGAGAGTCTGGTGCCGGCGCTGCTGCGCGAGGGTAGCGTGGACGACTTCATGGGCCGCCTGAGCGAATCGGACGACGCGCTGTCGGCGCGGTTGCATGAGGCCCGCGAGCGCGGTGCAGTGCTGCGCTATGTCGCGCGGCTGGGGCCGGACGGTGCCTCGGTCGGCCTGCAGGAACTGCCGGCCGACCACGCGTTCGCCAACCTGCGGTTGACCGACAACGTGGTGCAGTTCCGTACCCGCCGCTACTGCGACAACCCGCTGGTGGTGCAGGGTCCGGGCGCGGGCCCGGAAGTCACCGCTGCCGGTGTGTTCGCCGATCTGCTGCGGGTGGCGGCCGGCGAAGGAGCGCGGCTGTGATCGCACGCGCCTTCGCGCCCGCATCGGTGGCCAACGTGGCCGTGGGTTTCGACATTCTGGGACACGCCATTGCCGGTATCGGCGATACGGTGAGCGTGCGCCGCATCGACGAACCGTTGGTGCGCATCGATGCGATCCGTGGCAGTGCGGTCGAACTGCCGCTGGATGCGCCAGGCAATACAGCAGGGGCCGCGCTGATCTCGCTGCGTGCAGCGCTGGGGCTGGGCTTCGGTTTCGCCATCGAGATCGACAAGGGCATTCCGTTCGGCTCCGGCATGGGCGGATCGGCGGCTTCCTGCGTGGCCGCGCTGGTGGCAGCCAATGCACTGCTGGACGCACCACTGCCGCGCGAAGCGCTGTATCCGTTCGCACTGGATGGCGAAGCCGTGGCCAGCGGTGGCCGCCATGGTGACAACGTCGGCCCGCTGCTGCTGGGCGGCGTGGCGCTGTGCACGGCTGATCGCCTGGTGCCGATTCCGGTACCGGCCAGCTGGCACAGCCTGCTGATGCATCCGCATGCGGTGCTGGAGACCCGGCGGGCACGACAGGCGCTGCAGGGCAGCTATGCGCTGGGCGAATTCGTCGCGCAGAGTGCCCACCTGGCGCTGGTGTTGAGCGGTTGCCATCGCAGCGATGCCGCGCTGGTGCGCGCCGGCCTGCGCGATGTGCTGGTGGAACCGCGGCGGGCGGGCCTGATCGTGGGCTTCGACGCGGCACGCGACGCTGCACTGGCCGCCGGCGCGATGGGCGCAGGCATTTCCGGCGCCGGGCCCAGCGTCTTTGCCTGGTTTGAAGATGCCGACCAGGCGCGCGCGGCAGCGCAGCCGGTGCGTGCGGCGTTTGCCGCTGCCGGCTTCGACAGTGATGCCTGGATCTCGCCGCTGGATGCACCCGGAGCCTGCTTGTGCTGAATCCTTCCTCCCTACCGGATATTGACCTCATGCAATTCGTTTCGACCCGCGGCCAGTCGCCGGCCGTTGGACTCAGTGCGGCCATCGCTGCCGGTCTCGCGCCCGACGGCGGGCTGTACGTTCCGGAGGCGCTGCCGGCGCCGCGGACGCTGCAGGCCGGTGCAGCCCTGGCCGACACCGCCGCTGACCTGCTGGCGCCATTCTTCGCGGGCGATGCGCTGGCCGAGGCCTTGCCATCGATCTGCCGCGAGGCCTTCGATTTCCCCGTGCCATTGCGCGCGCTGCGCAACAGCGGTGACCATGTGCTGGAGCTGTTCCACGGGCCGACGGCGGCGTTCAAGGATATCGGCGCGCGCTTCCTCGCCGGTGTGCTGTCGCGGCTGCAGACCGGCAAGGGACGCGATCTGACCATCGTCGTGGCCACTTCCGGTGACACCGGTGCAGCCGTAGCGGCGGCCTTCCATCGGCAGACCGGTGTACGCGTGGTGGTGCTGTATCCCGATGGGCGGGTGTCGCCGCGACAGGCGCATCAGCTCGGCTGCTTCGGCGACAACATCCAGGCACTGCGGGTGGCCGGTTCGTTCGATGATTGCCAGGCGATGGTGAAGCAGGCGCTGGCCGACCGCGATCTGCAGGCACAGGTGCCGCTGAGCTCCGCCAACAGCATCAGCCTGGGCCGGCTGCTGCCGCAGATGAGCTATTACGCGCACGCGGCGCTGAGCCATCATGCGCAGCATCAGCGGCGCTTGAACCTGGTGGTGCCGACCGGCAACCTCGGCAACGCCATGGCGGCAGTGCTGGCGCGCGCGCTGGGCATGCCGATCGGGCAGATCGTGCTGGCCACCAACGCCAACGCGGTGCTGCCGCGCTATTTCAGTGGCGACCGGTACCAGCCAGCGGCCAGCATTGCGACCGTGGCCAACGCCATGGATGTCGGCGCGCCCAGCAACTTCGAGCGGCTGCGCTGGCTGTACCAGGGCGATGATGCCGAGCTGCGGGCGGCGTTCCGCGCCTTCGCAGTGGATGACGTGACCATCCGCGCGACCATCGCCAGCGCGCATGCCAGCGACGGTGAGCTGTTCTGCCCGCACACGGCCACGGCGGTGAAGGTGCTGCAGGATCTGCGCGCCGGTGGCGCCAAGGGCGACTGGGCGGTGGTTGCTACCGCGCACCCGGCCAAGTTCGAGGCGGTGGTGGAACCGTTGATCGGCGAAGCAGTGGCGGTGCCGCCGACCTTGGATGCATTGCTGCAGCGTCCGGCACATGCCGAGCCATTGGCGGCGGACTACGCGGCATTGCGTGAGGTGTTGTTGCGTTGATGGAGGCGTCTGCGTGGATGCCGGCCAGCGGCCGGCACTACCAGAAGCACGCATCACGGGTAGTGCCGGCCGCTGGCCGGCAACCGCAGATGTCACCAATCGATCGTGGTAGTGCCGGCCGCTGGCCGGCAATCCGATACCAATCGGGCGCTCAGCCCTGCACGTCACCGGCCAGCGTGCGCAGGCCATCCTCGTCGAGGATCTCAACCACGTTCAGATGGGGCAGGGCGATCAACCCCTGCTGGCGCAGCTTGGTGAAGGTGCGGCTGACCGTCTCCATCGTCAGGCCCAGATGATCGGCGATGTCGCCGCGGCCCATCGGCAGCGAAACGCGCAGGCCATCCCCACCGAGCTTGGCCTCACGCGCGGCCAGGCGAAGCAGGAAATCGGCGAGTTTTTCCGCCGGTTGCAGGCGTGCCAGCGCCAGCGCGGCATCCTGTGCGGCGTCCAGCTCCTGGCAGGCGCGCTGCAGCAGCTTGCGCTCCAGGTGCGGATAGCGGGCGCGCAGGCCCTTCATCTGCGGCAGGGCAACGCGGCACACGCGGCTGTCGGCGATGGCCTCGATGTCGTAGCGATGGTGGTCGCTGCCGCTCAGGCCCAGGTAATCGCCAGGCAGCACGAAGCCATTGATCTGGCGACGGCCATCGGCAAGCGTGCGTACCAGCCGCAGCGCGCCACCGGTCAATGTATAGACATGCTGGCGCTCTTCGCCGCTGCGGGCGAGGGTGCTGCCCATCGTCAACTGCTGCGACACGGTCACCTGTTCCAGCGCCTGCACCTCATCGGGCGACAGTGCAGAGCACACCGCCAGGTGGCGTACCGAGCAGTGCAGGCAGTCCAGCGTGGCGCAGGACGGCGCGGCGGGGTCGTTGGTGGCGGGCGGAGCGCCGGAAGGCCGGGACATGTTGCGTGGGCGTATCGCGGGCGGGGGAGGGCTTTATGATACTTCAAGCGGCCGTTGGACCCCTTATCTGCGGCTGAGCGATGCGGGGCGCTAGAATGTCGCCCCCTCCCACGTCCCCGATTCCGCAGGAGCTCCGCCCGTGATCAAGCCCCGTACCCCGCCCGGCACCCTTGAACTGCTGCCGCGCGAGCAGATTGCGTTCCAGCGCATGCTGGACGTCATCCGCCGCAACTACGAGCGCTTCGGGTTCCTGCCGGTGGAGACACCGGTGTTCGAGCTGTCCGATGTGCTGCTGACCAAGTCCGGCGGCGAGACCGAGCGCCAGGTGTATTTCGTGCAGTCCACCGGCGCGCTGGCCAACGCTGCTGAGTCCGGCGATCGTTCGCTGCCGGAGATGGCGCTGCGCTTCGACCTGACCGTGCCGCTGGCGCGTTACGTGGCCGAGCACGAACACGAGCTGACCTTCCCGTTCCGCCGTTACCAGATGCAGCGCGTGTACCGCGGCGAGCGCGCCCAGCGCGGCCGCTTCCGCGAGTTCTACCAGTGCGACATCGACGTGATCGGCAAGGACAGCCTGAGCGTGCGTTACGACGCCGAAGTGCTGGCGGTCATCCATGCGGTGTTTGCCGAACTGCGCATCGGCGACTTCAGCATCCAGTTGAACAACCGCAAGCTGCTGCGCGGCTTCTTCGAAAGCCTGGGCGTGGCCGAGGGCGAACGCCAGCTGGCAGTGCTGCGCGAAGTGGACAAGCTGGACAAGCGTGGCCCCGACTACGTGCGCGAGACGCTGGTGGGCGAGGGCTTTGGCATTCCGGCCGAACAGGTCGAGAAGATCCTGGCCTTCGTCGCCGTGCGTTCGCAGGGTCATGCCGATGCGCTGGCACAGCTGGCAGCGCTGGAAGACGGTGCGGGTTCCTCGGAGATCCTGCGTGCCGGCGTGGCCGAGCTGCGCGAAGTACTGCAGCTGGTGCAGGCACTGGGCGTGCCGGAAAGCGCCTACTGCCTGAACTTCTCCATTGCACGTGGCCTGGATTACTACACCGGCACGGTGTATGAGACCACGCTGACCGACCACCCGCAGATCGGGTCGATCTGTTCCGGTGGCCGTTATGAAGACCTGGCCAGCCACTACAGCAAGTCCAAGCTGCCGGGCGTGGGCATTTCCATCGGCCTGTCGCGCCTGTTCTGGCAGCTGCGCGAAGCCGGCCTGATCGAGGGCATCGAGGCCAGCAGCGTGCAGGCGCTGGTGGCGCTGATGGACGAGCAGGGCATGCCGCAGTCGCTGGACATCGCCCGCCGCCTGCGCGCCGGTGGCATCAACACCGAAGTGCAGATGGAGCCGAAGAAGATCGGCAAGCAGTTCCAGTACGCGGCCAAGGCCGGTATCCGTTTCGTGGTGCTGGCTGGCGAAGACGAGCTGGCGCGCGGCGTGGTGGCGGTGAAGGACCTGCTGCGCGAGCAGCAGTTCGAAATCTCGCGCGACGAACTGGCCAGCACTCTGCAGGTGGAGCTGGAGCAGTCGCGGGTCATGCCGTGACGCGTGCCGCTGCAGGAACACTGATGCTGTTCCTGCTGGCGGCATGCCAGAGCGATCCAGCGTTGCGCAGCACCCGGATCGGCCCTGCGTATTACCAGCTGGTGGCTGATCGCTGCCATGTGATGGATCGAGCGCAGCTTGAGCAGGATCTGCAGGCCCTTGCCGAGCGGGCGTGCCCGGGCCGGGCCGGAGCGCTGCAGAACCTGCAGCCTCGTCCCAGCCGGCAGGGCAGCCTGTTCGGTGAATGCTTGCGGCGCGGCGCGCTGCAGGCAGAGGTCCGCTGCCTGCCCTGATCGAAGTCCTGTCCATTGCTGCATCCGAACGCCCACCGCCCGGTGGGCGTTTTCGTTTCCGCTGCCTGGTTCAGGGGTCAGATCCGTTTTCCCCTGGAAAACGGATCTGACCCCATGGCCTCACGGTTTGACGCGGTGCGCAAGAATGCGTTAATGTACTAACACGCTATTACATTGATGCAAGAGCCACGCCCGTGAAAGCCCGCCCCGACATTGCCGCCAAAGACCCGCAAGCCGATCTGGACGCCCTGGCCCAGGCCTTTGCCGCACTGCGCGAGCCGGAGCAGGTGGTCGCCTTCCTGCGTGACCTGTGCACGCCGGCCGAGCTGGAAGCCATGGCCGACCGCTGGAAGGTGGTGCCGCTGCTGCAGCAGGGCGTGCCCTACCGCGAGATCCACGAGCGCACCGGCGTCAGCGTGACCACCACCGGACGGGTGGCACGCACGCTCGAGCATGGCCATCGAGGCTATGCCGCCGCTGTCGACCGCCTTGCTTCGCGCTGATCCGCGCCCCGTTCCAGACTTCGAGACCTCCCCCATGAGTGCAACCCAGGCAGCGCCGGCGCGAGACCGGCTGCGTATCGCCATCCAGAAGAGTGGCCGGCTGGCCGAGCCCGCCCGCAACCTGCTCAGTGCCTGTGGCCTGAGCTGGCGCGAGAGCCGCGACAAGTTGTTCTGCTACGGCGAATCGCTGCCGGTGGACCTGTTGCTGGTGCGCGATGACGACATTCCCGGCCTGATCGCCGATGGCGTCTGCGACCTGGGCATCGTCGGCCGCAACGAACTGGACGAACAGGCGGCCGCGCGTCGCCAGATCGGCCTGGCCGATGCCTACCAGGCATTGCGGGGGCTGGGCTTTGGCCAGTGCCGCTTGATGCTGGCGGTGCCGGAAGACTGGCAATGGCAGGGGCCGGCACAACTGGCCGGTACCCGCATCGCCACCAGCTACCCGGCCATCCTCAAGCAGTGGCTGGCCGCGCAGGGCGTGGATGCACAGGTGGTGGAACTGTCCGGCTCGGTGGAGATCGCGCCGCGCCTGGGCACCGCCGACCTGATCTGCGACCTGGTCTCCAGCGGCGCCACGCTGCGTGCCAACCAGCTCACCCCGGTACACAACCTGCTCGACAGCGAAGCCGTGCTGGCCGGTGCGGTACGCGTTCCCGATGATGCGCGCGGCGCGCTGCGCAGCATGCTGCTGCGCCGCCTGGACGGTGTGGTGCAGCGGCAGGACCGCAAGCTGCTGATGTTCCGCGCCAGCGAGGACCGCGTCGACGCGTTGTCGCAGCTGCTGGCCGATGCCGAACCGTTGGTGCGTTTGCCTGCCGATGGCGGTGCATTGCGCCTGCAGACCATGTGCCCCGGTCCATTGACCTGGCAGCGCATGGAAGAACTGGAGCGCGCCGGCGCCCAGGGCCTGATGGTACTGAGCGTGGAGCGGTCGCTGGCATGAATCGTCTGATCTGGTCGCAACTTGACGAGGCCGCACGCGGCGCGGCGCTGACCCGCCCGGTGCAGACCGTGGCGCAGCAGACCCGTGATGCGGTGGCCGCGCTGATCGCGCAGGTGCGCACGCAGGGCGACGCCGCGCTGCGCGCGATCACCGCGCGCTTCGATGGCGTGGATCTGCAGGATTTCGAAGTTTCCGCAGCCGAGTTCACAGCTGCCGATGCCGCGGTGCCGGCCGAGCTGCGCCAGGCCATGGTGGAAGCGGCCGAACGCATCACCCGCTTCCACGCGGCCGGCATGGGCCAGGGCTATACGGTGGAAACCGCGCCGGGCGTGGTCTGCGAGCGCATACTGCGGCCGATCGGCCGGGTTGGCCTGTACGTGCCGGCCGGTAGTGCGCCACTGCCGTCCACTGCGCTGATGCTGGGCGTGCCGGCGCAGTTGGCCGCTTGCCCACAGGTGGTGCTGTGCACCCCGCCGCGTGCCGACGGTACGGCCGATCCTGCGGTGCTGGTGGCCGCGCGCCTGACCGGTGTGCAACGCGTGTTCAAGCTGGGTGGTGCGCAGGCGATCGCGGCGATGGCCTATGGCACCGAAAGCATCCCGGCCAGCGACAAGCTGTTCGGGCCGGGCAACAGTTTCGTCACCGAAGCCAAGCAGCAGGTGGCACAGGACGGTGCCGCCGCCATCGACATGCCGGCCGGTCCCTCGGAAGTGCTGGTGATCGCCGATGCCGGTGCCAACCCTGCATTCGTTGCCGCCGACCTGCTGTCGCAGGCCGAGCACGGCCCGGATTCACAGGTGCTGCTGCTGACCGATGACGCGGCGATGCTGGCCGCCGTCGAGGCCGAAGTTGAACGCCAGGTGGCCCTGCTGCCGCGGCAGGACATCGCCCGCCAGGCCCTGTCGGCATCGCAGTTGATCCAGGTGGAGTCGCTGGCCGATGCGTTTGCGATCAGCAACCGCTACGCCCCCGAACACCTGATCCTGGCCCTGCGCGAACCGCGCGCGTGGCTGGACCAGGTGCAGGCGGCCGGTTCGGTCTTCCTCGGCGACTACACGCCGGAAGCACTGGGTGACTACTGCAGCGGCACCAACCACGTGCTGCCCACCGCCGGTGCCGCGCGCGCCTACAGTGGCGTCAGCGTGGCCAGCTTCCAGAACCTGATCAGCGTACAGAGCGCGACCGCCGCTGGCCTGGCCGCGATCGGTGGCTGCGCGCGCATCATCGCCAGCGCCGAAGGCCTGGATGCGCACGAACGTGCGGTGGCACTGCGCATGGAGGTGGCCGCATGAGCGCGGACATCGACGGCGTGCTGGCCCTGGTACGGCCGGATCTACAGGCCTTTGCCGGCTACAGTTCGGCGCGCAGCAGCGCTGTGCAGGGCGAGGTGTGGTTGAACGCGAACGAATCGGCGTGGGCCAACCCGGCCGACGCCACGGGGGGCAGCCGCCGCTACCCGGAGCCGCAGCCCGCTGCGCTGCGTGATGCGCTGGCGTCGCTGTACGGCGTGCAGCCGCAACAGCTGCTGGTAGGCCGTGGCAGCGACGAGGCGATCGATCTGCTGGTCCGCGCCCTGTGCGTGCCGGGCCGCGATGGCGTGCTGGTGACGCCGCCGGTATTCGGCATGTACGCGGTCTGCGCACGCTTGCAGGGTGCGCCGTTGATCGAGGTGCCGCTGATTGACGATGGTGAGGGGCTGCGCACGGACCTGGATGCGGTGATTGCCGCTGCGAAGGGGCAGGGCGCCAAGCTCGTTTTCCTGTGCGCGCCGTCCAATCCTGCCGGCAGTGATATCCCGCTGCCCGAGATCGAGCGCGTGGCCCTTGCCCTGCGCGGGCAGGCGCTGGTGGTGGTGGACGAGGCCTATGTCGAGTACGCGCAGCGCGCTTCGGCGACCACGCTGCTTGCCGCGCACGCTAACCTGGCGGTGCTGCGTACGTTGTCCAAGGCGCACGCACTTGCCGCCGCGCGTATCGGCACCTTGATCGCCGCGCCGGAACTGATTGCCGTGCTGCGCCGCTGCCAGGCGCCGTACCCGGTACCGACGCCGTGCGCCGAGCTGGCCGTGCAGGCGCTGCAGCCGGCCGCGCTTGCGCGCACCGCTGAGCGGGTAGCCACGGTCATCGCCGAGCGCGAGCGCCTGCACCACGGCCTGCAGGGCCTGCCTGGCATCGGCCGGGTATACGCCTCGGCCGGCAACTACCTGCTGGTCCGCTTTGCCGATGGGCAGGCGGCGTTCGACGCGCTGCTCGCTGCCGGCGTGGTGGTGCGCGACCAGCGCGCCGCACCGCAGCTGGGTGACGCACTGCGTATCAGCATCGGCAGCCCCGAAGAGAACGACCGCGTGCTTGCGGCCCTGTCGGCACGGAGGGCTGCGGCATGACGCCGATCCTGTTCATCGACCGCGACGGCACCCTCATCGAGGAGCCGGCGGATTTCCAGATCGACACCTACGAGAAGCTGCGTTTCGTGCCGCAGGTGATCCCGGCGCTGCTGAAGCTGCGCGATGCCGGCTACCAGTTCGTGATCGTCACCAACCAGGACGGTCTGGGCAGCGAGAGCTACCCGCGCGCCAGCTTCGATGGCCCGAATGACCTGATGCTGCAGATCTTCGAAAGCCAGGGCATCGTCTTCCGTGACGTGCTGGTCGACTGCAGCTGGCCGCACGACAACGCGCCGACGCGCAAGCCGGGCATCGGCCTGATGACAGCCTACCTGCAGGACCGCAGCATCGACTGGGCGCGCTCGGGCATGGTGGGCGACCGCATCACCGACCTGCAGTTCGCCGACAACCTCAACATCCGTGGCTTCCAGCTGCGCACCGAACAGTTCGGCGGCGAGTGGGACTGGCCGGGCATCGCCCACGCACTGGCCGATGCACCACGCACGGCGGTGGTCCAGCGCAATACTAAGGAGACGAAGATCCGTGTCGAGCTGGATCTGGACCGTGCCGGCGATGCGCACATCCACACCGGCCTGCCGTTCTTCGACCACATGCTGGAGCAGATCGGCAAGCACGGCGGTTTCGCCCTGGACATCCGCGCCGAGGGCGATCTGCACATCGACGAACACCACACCATCGAAGACACCGGCCTTGCGCTGGGCCAGGCCCTGCGCGAGGCGCTGGGCGACAAGCGCGGCATCGGCCGTTACGGCTTCACCCTGCCGATGGATGAAACCCTGGCCAGTGCTGCGCTGGATTTCAGCGGCCGCCCGTATTTCGTATTCGAAGGCGAGTTCAAGCGCGAGCGCGTAGGCGACATGCCGACCGAACTGGTCCCGCACTTCTTCCGTTCGCTGTGCGATGCCAGCGGGCTGAACCTCAACCTGCAGGTGCGTGGCGACAACGACCACCACAAGGTTGAAGCCTGCTTCAAGGCCCTGGCACGTGCACTGCGGCCGGCACTGGCGCGGCAGGGCACGGCCTTGCCGACCACCAAGGGGGCGCTGTGAGCGAGGTCGTGCTGATCGATGCCGGCGGTGCCAACCTGGGTTCGGTGCGCTACGCATTGGAACGGCTCGGTGCGACGGTGAAGCTGGTCCGCGATGCCGAAGGCCTGGCCGGCGCGCAACGGGTGATCCTGCCCGGCGTCGGCGCGGCCGGCCCCGGCATGCAGCGCCTGCACGCGCAGGGCCTGGTCGAGCCGCTGCGCCAGCTGCAGGTGCCCTTGATGGGCATCTGCCTGGGAATGCAGCTGTTGTTTGACCGCTCCGAAGAGGCCGGCGTGGATACGCTGGGATTGATCCCCGGCGTGGTGCGCAAGCTGGTGCCGGCCTGTGGCATCCGCGTTCCGCACATGGGCTGGAACCGGCTGCTGCCGCTGCGCCCATCGCTGCTGCTGCAGGGGGTACCCGAGCGCGCCAGCGCGTACTTCGTGCACAGCTATGCCGCGCCGCTGAACAGCCATACCGTCGCCGCCTGTGATCACGGCGGCCTTTTCACCGCCGTGGTCGAGCAGGGCCGCTACTTCGGCGCCCAGTTCCATCCCGAGCGGTCCGGCGATACCGGTTCGCTGATGCTGCGCAATTTCCTCGAGGGCACCGCTGCATGAGTTTCATCGTCTACCCCGCACTGGATATCCGCGACGGCCGCGTCGTGCGGCTGCGCCAGGGCGACTACGCGCAGGAAACCCACTATGGCGACGACCCGCTGCCGCGTGCGCAGGCGTTCGCCGCACAGGGCGCACAGTGGATGCACCTGGTGGATCTGGATGCCGCACGTGTCGGTGGCTACACGTTGGCGCCGCTGTTGGCCGCGATCCGTGCGCAGACCCCGCTGCAGGTGCAGACCGGTGGCGGCGTGCGTGGCCGTGACGACGTGGCACGCATCCTCGATGCGGGTGCAAGCCGCGTGGTGATCGGGTCACTTGCGGTGCGCGAGCCGGCGCAGGTGATCGGCTGGCTGGGCGAGTTCGGCCCGGAGCGGCTGACCATCGCCCTCGATGCACGGCAGGACGCGCAGGGACAATGGCAGCTGCCGGTGCATGGCTGGACCGAGAACGCGGGGGTGACCCTGGATGCGCTGGCCGAACGCTATGCACAGGCCGGCATGCGTCACCTGTTGTGCACCGACATCGCCCGCGATGGCATGCTGGCCGGGCCCAACATCAGCCTGTACCAGCACCTCGCAGCGTTGCTGCCGGGCGTGGCTGTACAGGCGTCAGGCGGTATCCGCGATGTGGCCGACGTGGCTGCGGCACAGGCCGCCGGTTGTGGCGGCGCGATCCTCGGCAAGGCATTGCTGGAACAGCGCATGGACCTGGCGGAGGCGCTGGCATGCTGAGCCGCCGCATCATTCCGTGCCTGGACGTGCGCGATGGCCGCGTGGTCAAGGGCGTGCGTTTCCGCGATCACGTCGACATGGGGGACATCGCCGAACTGGCGCAGCGCTATCGCGACCAGGGCGCCGACGAGCTGGTGTTCTATGACATCGGCGCCAGCCCGGAGGCACGGTCGGTGGACGTGGCCTGGATCGAGCGCATCGCGCGCCTGATCGATATCCCGTTCTGCGTGGCCGGCGGCATCGACAGCGTAGAGACCGCGCGTCGCGTGCTGTTCGCCGGCGCGGACAAGATCTCGATCAACTCACCCGCGCTGGGCCGCCCGGAACTGATCACGGAACTGGCCGAAGAATTCGGCGTGCAGTGCGTGGTGGTCGGTGTCGACTCGGTACGCGAGGACGACGGCCAGTGGCGCGTGCGCCGTTTCAGCGGCGACCCGGACAAAACCCAGGCAGTGCCGCTGCGCACGCTGGACTGGATCGTCGAGGCGCAGCGCCGGGGTGCCGGCGAGATCGTGCTGAACTGCATGGACAGCGATGGCGTGCGCCGTGGCTATGACGTCGAGCAGCTGCGCCAGGCACGTGCGCTGTGCCAGGTGCCCCTCATCGCATCGGGCGGTGCGGGTACGATGGAGCACTTCGCCCAGGCCTTTGACCAGGCCGACGTTGACGGTGCGCTGGCGGCCAGCGTATTCCACAGTGGCGCCATCGCCATTGCCGACTTGAAGCGCTACCTGCGCGAGCAGCAGATCGAGGTGCGGGATGTCTATTGATGTGCGGCCGTCGCCGCAGGCGCTGGAAACGCTGGACTGGGACAAGGGCGATGGGCTGCTGCCGGCCGTTGTGCAGGACGCCGACACCCTGCAGGTGCTGATGCTGGGTTACGTCAGCGCCGAGTCGCTGGCAGCGACGCTGGCCATCGGCCACATGACCTTCTTCAGCCGCAGCAAGCAGCGTCTTTGGACCAAGGGCGAGCAGTCCGGCAATGTGCTGGCGGTGCAGTCGATCAGCGTCGATTGCGATGCCGATACGCTGCTGGTGCTGGCGCGCCCGGCAGGTCCGACCTGCCACACCGGCGCGGAAAGCTGCTTCGACGGCGCGCCGAAGGACTTCCTCGGTGGCCTGGACCAGCTGGTCGCCGTGCGTGAGGCGCTGCGCCCCTCCGGCAGCTATACGACGTCCCTGTTCGAAGGCGGCATCCGCCGCATCGCGCAGAAGGTGGGCGAGGAAGGCGTGGAGACGGCGCTGGCCGGGGTGGCGCAGGACGATGAGGCCTTGCTGGGCGAGGCGTCGGACCTGCTGTACCACCTGCTGGTGCTGCTGCGCGCGCGCGGGCTGTCGCTGGAAGATGCCCGCGACGTGCTGGAAAAGCGCCATCGTTAGAGGTGCGGTAGTGCCGGCCGCTGGCCGGCAACCTGATGATCGTGGGACGCCTGGTGGAATGCCGGCCAGCGGCCGGCACTACAGGAAAAGCGGCAATCGCGTGCGCGATGTCATCGGCGGAATCTACAATAGGCGGTCTCTTTTTCCTGGACCGCCCCATGAAACTGCCTGCCGCCTGGCTGTGTTGCCTGTTGCTGACCTCGCCGGCCTGGGCCGCCGATACCGTGGTCAGCGGCAAGGTCTATCTGGAGCGTGACGGCAAGCCGGGCCGCGGTGCGACCGATCCGGGCCTGGCCGGCGTGCAGGTGTCCAACGGCGAAACCATCGTCAAGACCGCCGCCGACGGCAGCTACAGCCTGCCGGTGCGTGACGGGCAGACGGTCTTCATGATCAAGCCCGATGCCTATTCCTTCCCGAAGGCTGCCGACGGCCTGCCGTCGTTCTGGCGACACTACCGGCCGAATGGTTCTCCGGCGCTGAAGTACGGTGGCATCGCCGCGACCAGTGACGTGGCCCGCAACTGGGACTTCGCCCTGCAGAACGACCGGCATGACAGCCGCCGTGGTTTCCAGATGCTGGTGTTCACCGACTCGCAGACCGCCAGCCTGCAGGACATCGGCTACTACCGGCAGTCCATCGTGGCGCCGCTGGTTGGGCAGACCAAGGCCCGCCTGGGTACCACGCTGGGCGACATCGTCAACGACGACCTGACCCTGTACCCGGCGATCAACAAGGTCACCGCCGAACTCGGCGTGCCGTGGTTCCACGTACCCGGCAACCACGACCTGGATGTCGACGCGGCCAATGATGCGCATTCGCTGGACAGCTGGCGCAACATCTACGGCCCCGACACCTACGCAGTGGAAGAGGGGGGCGCCAGTTTCGTGTTCCTCGACGACGTGGTGTACGACCCCAACGCCAAGCCCAGGTATGTGGGTGGCCTGCGCGAGGATCAGTTCGCGTTCCTCGCTGCCTACCTGAAGGGCCTGCACAAGGACCGTCTGCTGGTGCTGGGCATGCACATCCCGCTGTTCGATGCGGCACCGGGGCGCGAGACCTTCCGCCATGCCGACCGCCAGCGCCTGTTCGACCTGCTGAAGGACTTCCGCAACGTGCTGGTGCTCAGTGGCCACAGCCACACCCAGCAGCACGTCTACCACGGCAAGGCTGACGGCTGGCAGGGCGCCAGGCCGCTGCACGAGTACAACGTCGGTGCCAACTGCGGTGCGTTCTGGTCGGGCGTGAAGAATGCCGCCGGCGTACCGGACAGCACCATGAGCGACGGCACGCCGAAGGGCTATGCGTTGCTGGACGTGGCCGGCAACGGCAGCTATCGCCTGCAGTACCGGGTGGCCGGTGCGGCCGCCAGCGAGCAGATCGGCCTGCATGCACCGAAGGTGCTGCGCAAGGGCGCGTACCCGGCGTGGGGCATCTATGCCAACGTGTACATGGGCGAGGACGCCAGCGTGGTCGAGTACCGCGTCGATGGCGGCGCCTGGCAGCCGATGAAGCAGGTCAGCCAGCCTGATCCGCGCCTGCTGGTGGAGAACGTGGCCGACGACCTGGCTTCCACGCTGCGCGGTTACGACCGCTCGCCGGAAGCCACCGCCTCGCCGCACCTGTGGCGTGGCGCGTTGCCGACCGACCTGGCCGTGGGCAGCCACAAGGTCGAAGTGCGCTCCACCCAGCCCGATGGTGCGGTGTTCACCGCCAGCACCAGCTACAGCCTGCAGACCGCGCAGCCCTGAGCGCGGGCCGGGCTGCCATCACCAGCTTCCATCACGAAAGGACGCAGCATGGATATCCGCTTCATGGCCGGCACCACGCCGGTCACCCTCAGCCGGCACTGGTTCACCGGCGCGATGATGCTGCAGAGCGCCAGCGAGAAGGTGTGGGTGCAGCACCCGCTGCATCCGGGCACGCACTTCTCGTTCTCGCTGGTACAGTCGTGGCAGCGCCATATCGCCGGCCATGAAGTGCTGGTGGAGCGGACCCGGCCGCTGCTGTTCGCCGGGTTCCGCCCGCAGCGCCTGCGGGTGCTGGTGGACGGCGTGCAGGTGGCCGAGCAGGAAGGCATGTGACCCCGGGCGGCGCTGTCGCCGCGCTAGGCAAAGGCCGTCCAATGCCTGAGAATCGGCACGATTCAATCGATCCAAGCAGGCCAGCGTGAACGTTGCAGCAGTGTCCCCGGCGCCATCCGAGTCCGCCCGCAGCGGCGTCCCCCGCAGCCTGGTCGTCGCCGATGTCGGCGGTACCTTCGCCCGTCTTGCGTTGGCTGAGACCCTGCCGGGGCAGGCGCCGCGGCTGGGCAGCTACCGCACCTACGCCTGCGCCGACCACCCCAGCCTGGCGGCGATCCTGGCCGATTTCACCGCCAGTCTCGGCCAGCCGATGGCCAGTGCGGTGGTCGCCATCGCCGGCCTGCTCGACGGCGATACCCTGATCAATGCCAATCTGCCGTGGACGGTGTCGCTGTCGGCAACACGCCGCGAGTCGGGCCTGCCCGACCTGCAGTTGATCAATGATTTCGAAGCAGTGGCGCTGGCCATTCCCTACCTGCAGGCCGACACGCTGGTGCCGCTGAATGGCGATGCCGATCCGGCCAAGACCTTCCCGGCGCTGGTGCTGGGGCCGGGCACCGGCCTGGGCGCCGCGTTGCGCTTCGCCGATGGCGAGCGCCCGGTGCTGGCCAGCGAGATCGGCCACGCTGCGTTGGGTGCCGGCAATGCGCTGGAACTGCATGTGCTGGGCCAGCTGCTGCAGCGCTGGCCGCATGTGGACAACGAACGCGTGCTGTCCGGCAGCGGCCTGATGAACCTCTATCCCTGCCTGTGCGAACTGCGCGGCGTGGCTCCGCAATGGACCAGCACCGAAGCGCTGATCGCGGCTGCGCGGCAGGGCGACGACGCGCTGGCAGTGGAAACCCTGCAGGTGTTCTGCGCCTGGCTGGGCAGCCTGGCCGGCGACGCGGCGATCGCCGTGGGCGCGCGCTCGGTGTACCTGGCCGGCGGCATTTCCACCCATGTGCAGGACTTCCTGGCCGACGGCCGTTTCCGTGAGCGCTTCCTCAACAAGGGGGTGCTGACCGACGTGCTGCGCCAGGTGCCGGTATGGCGGGTCGAACATGGCCAGCTGGGTGTGCTCGGTGCGGCAGCTTGGCACGCAGCGCGGACCCCCGCGCACGATTGATCGGCGCTGCCGGCATCGGGCCGGCGGGCGCAGCATGCAGACGGAGGCGAAGATGGTGGATCGCAGGCAGTTTTTGCAGGCCGGTGCACTGGCCGCAGGCGTGGCAGCGTTGCCGGTGGTGAAGGCGAGGACGCACGGCGGCGCCAAGGTGGTCTCGACCTGGGACTTCGGCGTACCGGCCAACCAGGCCGCGTGGAAGGTGCTGGCGCAGGGCGGCAGTGCGCTGGATGCGGTGGAAGCCGGTGCACGCTGGGCCGAAAGCGAGCTGTGCAATCCCACCGTCGGCCATTGTGGCAACCCGGACCGCGACGGCGTGCTGAGCCTGGACGCCAGCATCATGGATGGTGACGGCCGCTGTGGCGCGGTTGCTGCGCTGGTCGACATCCTGCACCCGGTGTCGGTGGCCCGCAGGGTGATGGAGAACAGCCCGCATGTGCTGCTGGTGGGCGAGGGCGCCCAGCAGTTCGCCGTGCAGCAGGGCTTCCAGCGCCAGCACCTGCTGACGCCGAAGGCCGAAGCGGCCTGGCGTGAGTGGCTGAAGACCGAAAAGTACGCGCCGCAGATCAATGCCGAGCGCCGCGGTCTTCCCGGCAACAGCGACAACCACGACACCATCGGCATGCTGGCACTGGACGCCAAGGGCAACCTGGCCGGTGCCTGCACCACCAGCGGCATGGCCTGGAAACTGCACGGCCGGGTCGGCGACAGCCCGATCATCGGCGCCGGCCTTTACGTGGACAACGAAGTGGGCGCGGCCACCGCCTCGGGTGTGGGCGAAGAAATGATCCGCAACGCGGCTTCGTTCCTGGTGGTCGAGCTGATGCGCCAGGGCCGTTCGCCGGCACAGGCCTGCCGCGAAGCGATCGACCGGGTGGTACGCAAGCGCCCCGAAGCCAGCCGCACGCTGCAGGTCTGCTTCCTTGCCATGAACAAGCAGGGCGAGGTGGGTGCCTATGCACTGCATCGCGGCTTCGTCTACGCGGTGTGCGATGCGCAGCGCCAGGATGACCTGCGCGACTCACCGTCGATCTATACGAGCACGCAGGCGTGAGCGCGCGCCTGACGCTGGAGATCGCCAGCAATTCGGTGGCTTCGGCGTTGGCCGCGCAGGCCGGTGGTGCAGATCGCATCGAACTGTTCGACAACCTTGCCGAAGGCGGTACCACGCCGTCGTTTGCCAGCATCGCCATCGCCCGCGAGCGCCTGGCAGTTCCGTTGTTCGTGCTGGTGCGGCCGCGTCCGGGGGATTTCCACTACGACGCGCTGGAAACCGAGCTGATGCTGCGCGACATCGCCCAGTGCCGCGCGCTGGGCTGCGAGGGCGTGGTGATCGGTGCGCTGGATGCGCAGGGCGATATCGACCTGCCGCTGTGCCGCGAACTGCTGCGCGCGGCCGGCCCGTTGCAGGTGACCTTCCACCGTGCCTTCGATGCCGCGCGCGATCTGCCGGCGGCGCTGGAGCAGGTGATCGGGCTGGGCTGCCAGCGGGTGCTGACGTCCGGCGGCCAGGCCAGCGCCGACGCCGGTGCCGATGTACTGGCCGCGCTGGTCGCGCAGGCGGCCGGCAGGATCAGCGTCATGGCCGGCGCAGGGCTGGGCCCGGACAACATCGCCGCCGTCGCGCGGCAGACCGGCTGCCTCGAACTGCATGCCTCGGCCAAGGGGAAACGACGTTCGGCCATGCAGTTCCAGAACCCGGCCCTGCGCGGGCTGGACCCGGACTGGAGCCAGACAGACACCGCCACGGTGAGTGCGCTGCGGAAGGCGCTGGACGGCTGAGCGCCGCAGGGGGCGGATCCCTTCGCTGAAGGGCTCCGACCCCGACCAGACGCTATCCGGTCAGAGCGCCTCTGCGAGAGGATCCGACCCGGCTACCAGTTCCCCACGGACAAAACCGTTCTGCGCGCGACTGTCGTGATCGTGTCATTGACATCTGTGCCGCTTCCATAAAGATGTCGTGCAACCCATTGATTCGCTTGGATGCCCTTCGGCGATAATCACGCGCGTCCGCTGGATGCTGCGTCGCCGCATGCTGGGCGTGGTTCAGCTGTGCTTTAGTTTGGATCGATCCACAGGGGAGGGCGGTCGAATCGAGATGGATCGATTCAACGCCCGGGATCGCCATCCGACCGCGCGTCCACCATCCAAGAGCAACCACCCATGGCTCAGTCCGTCCGCAACCGCCGTCATCTGCTGTCCCACGCCCTCGCCCTGGCCCTGCTGCCGTTCGCCGCTGGCGCACAGGAAGCGGCCACGTCGCCCACCAAGGATCTTGATGCGGTCACCGTCACCGGTTCGCGCATCAAGCGTGCCAGCGTCGAGGGCCCGGCCCCGGTCAACGTGATCAGCGCCGCACAGATCCAGAAGGAAGGCTTCGTCACCGTCTACGACGCCCTGAAGACCCTGACCGAAGCGACCGGCACCGTCGAAGCGGCATCGCAGTGGGGCTCGCACACGCCCAATGCGAGTGGCCTCAACCTGCGCGGCATGGGCCCCAACCGCAGCCTGCTGCTGGTCAACGGCCGCCGTGTGGCCGACTACCCGCTGCCCTATGGCGGCGAGACCAATTTCTCCAACTACAGCAACATTCCTGCCGCTGCCGTGGAGCGCATCGAAGTGCTGACCGGCGGCGCGTCGGCGATCTATGGTTCGGACGCCATCGCCGGCGTGGTCAACGTCATCCTGAAGACCAACTACGACGGCGACGAAGTGCGCGTGCGCGGCGGTACCTCCACCGAAGGCGGGCGTGATACCTGGGATCTGTCCTGGGCGGGCGGCAAGACCGGCGACAACTGGAGCGTGACCTACGCCCTGCAGTACACCAAGCGCGATCCGCTGTTCGGCCGTGACCGGCCACAGATGGACGACGCCGACGATGCGCTGTACCCGTCCTGGAACATGGAACAGCGCAAGGTCGGTTTCCGTCCCACCGCTGGTCTGGCGTTGATCGACCCCAGCAACGGCCAGCGCCTGGCGCCGCCGGACGGCACCTGCGAGAAATTCGCTGGCGAGTATTACACCGCCGACCGCCTGGTCTACAACTACAACGCCAATACGGTGAGCAACACCGGCCGCCTCTGCGGCATGAGCGCCGACTACGCCAACTGGCTGTTGACCGGAGGCTCGGAGAACCTGTCGGGCAACCTGTATGCCACCTTCGATTTCGGCAACGATCTGCAGGCCTGGAGCAACCTGGCGGTATACCGTTCCGAAGCGATCTGGGGCACCAATCCGCCGAGCGTGTCGCTGATCGACGATGCCAACGGTTACTACTGGGATGCCAACCGCAATCGACCGGTGCTCGGCGTGCGCCAGTTCACCCCGAACGAAGTCGGTGGCCTGGACACGCTGCGCAATACCAACCGCGAGTTGTCGTGGGATATCAGCGCGGGCCTGCGCGGGCGCCTGGCCGATCGCTTCGACTGGAGCGCCACGGTCGGCCGTTCCTACTACCGCGTCGAGGAGCGGCAGAACGTGGTCGACGAGCAGAAGTCGTACGACTTCTTCCTCGGCCCACGGCTGGGCACCACCGGCGATGGCGAGGCGATCTACGCCTTGAACGAGTCGCGCTGGTGGAACCCGATCACCCCGGACCAGTACTGGCAGATGGGCACGGTAGCGAAGAACCGGGCGTCGTCCTACGTCAACCAGGCCTCGGCCGACATCACCGGTGAACTGTTCCAGGGCTGGGCCGGGCCGATCTCGTTCGCAGCGGTGGCCGAAGTGGCCAAGCAGGGCTATCACCTCAGCCCGGACCCGCGCGCGGGCATCGATTTCGATCTGCAGAACGTCGATCGCGGCGGTGGCGAGCGTACCCGCTACTCGGCCGGTGTCGAATTCAAGATCCCGTTGGCCGACAGCCTGATCGCCACCGCGGCGGCACGCTACGACCGGTACGGCAGCTACAAGGCCGACGGCGGCGGCGAAGCGCTGGATATCGGCAGCCAGAAGGAAACCACCTGGAACGCCGGCCTGGAATGGCGGCCGTTCGAGTCGCTGCTGGTGCGCGGTTCCTACGCGACCAGCTTCCACGCGCCGGACATGCACTACCTGCTGGGCCAGGCCAGCAGTTCCGAAGTGCTGACCTACGATCGCCTGCGCTGCATCGAGAGCGGCGCTTATCTGGTCAACAACTGCGGCGTGGGCAATACCGATGTCTGGTACGCGTTCGATGTGAACCGTCGGGGTACGCCGCTGCTGCGCTCGGAAACCGGCGATTCGTGGACGGTGGGTTTCGTGTGGGACGTGCTGCCGAACCTGTCGATGAGCGCTGACTACTGGGCGATCAAGCTGGAAGACATGATCGTCGACGTCGGCGCGGACGAGGTGCTGGCCAGCGAGGCCGGCTGCCTGACCGGCAAGAACATGGACGGCACGCCGTGGGCGAACCCGGCAGGTGAGGCTTACTGTGCCGGCATCCTGGCCCGGGTGAACCGTGACGGCAGCGGCCGGCTGGTGTCGATCGAGCGCGGGCCGTTCAACCTGGCCAGCCGCGAAGTGCGCGGCATCGACCTGAGCGCGCGCTACCGGCTGGAGACGGCCGCATGGGGCAGCTTCCAGCTGGGGGTGAACTACACCAACCAGATTTCGACGAAAGAACAGCGTTACGCCAACGATCCGAACCCTGAGCGTCGCGACCGTGACCTGCGCAGCAAGCTGCGCGCCAGCCTGGCGTGGCAGGGCGGCAACTGGAATGCGAACGTGTATGCCGACCGCATCGGTTCGGTGCCGGGCGTGCGCTACCACTGGGGCACCGACCGCCTGGACAACCCCGGTGGCTGCCTGCCGTTCGCCGATGGTTACGTGCCCAGCGACAGCCCGTCGCTGAACTGCCTGGAACCCGCCACGCGTCCGGATGGATCGGCCAATCCGAACCCGAATGCGGGGCAGCAGACGGCGCGCTACTACGGCCGGGTCGGACCGTTCATTACCTGGAACTTCAACGTCGGCTACCAGGTGACCGAGTTCATGAAGGTCAATCTGTACGTGAACAACGCGTTCAATGCGACCAGCTGGAACCACAAGGACCCGTACAAGGTCGACTACGATTTCGCGCCGACCCGCTTGCTGGGCGCGGTGGGCCGCGAGTTCGCGCTGGAGTATGTGTTCACGTTCTGAGGGAAGGCGGCGCCGGGCATGGCCCGGCGCCAGCCGCGGGTTGACGGGCAGCCACGCATGGCGTGGCTCTACTGCGGCTTTGATGGAACATTGGCGGGATGGGGTGGATTTGACCTTCCCACGATGGCAAGGTCTAGGCTGGTCACCATCCTCCAGATGGAACCAGGGAAACCAGGCCATGAGCACCTCCAGCCCCACAGCCGTCCACGAGACGGCTTCCACCATCAGCCTGCCGATCGAAGGCATGACCTGCGCCAGCTGTGTTGGCCGCGTTGAAGCGGCCCTGGCCAAGGTCGAGGGGGTCGCCAGCGTGTCGGTCAACCTGGCCACCGAGCGCGCGGACATCCGTTCCTCTGGTCCGGTCGACCGCGATGCGCTGATCCAGGCAGTGGAGAAGGTGGGCTACGAAGTGCCCGCCGCGACCACTGAACTGGCCGTGGAAGGGATGACCTGCGCATCCTGCGTCGGCCGTGTGGAGCGCGCGCTGTTGGCGGTGCCGGGCGTCAGCCACGCCAGCGTCAACCTGGCCACCGAGCGTGCGACCGTGCGCGGCGTTGCCGGCATCGATGCACTGGTGGCGGCGATCGACAAGGTTGGATATGCGGCACGCGCGATCGATGGCGGTACCCAGGTCGACGAGGAAGCGGCGGAAAAGAAGGATGCCGAGCGGGTGGCGCTGAAGCGCGACCTGATCCTGGCCAGCGTGCTGGCGGCCCCGGTGTTCGTATTGGAAATGGGCTCGCACCTGATCCCCGGCATGCACCATTGGGTGATGTCCACGATCGGCATGCAGGCCAGCTGGTACCTGCAGTTCGTGCTGACCACGCTGGTCCTGGCCATTCCCGGCCGGCGTTTCTACCAGAAGGGCTTCCCGGCGCTGCTGCGCCTGGCACCGGACATGAACTCGCTGGTGGCGGTGGGTACCGCGGCGGCGTTCGGTTATTCGGTGGTGGCCACCTTCATCCCGCGCCTGCTGCCGGCGGGCACCGTGAATGTCTACTACGAAGCGGCGGCAGTGATCGTCGCGCTGATCCTGCTCGGCCGGTTCCTGGAGGTGCGCGCGAAAGGCCGCACCTCGGAGGCGATCAAGCGCCTGGTCAACCTGCAGGCCAAGGTGGCGCACGTCAGTCGCGAAGGGCGCATCGTCGATATCCCGATCAACGAGGTGCTGCTGGGCGACCTGCTGGAAGTGCGTCCGGGCGAGCGCGTGCCGGTGGATGGTGAGGTGACCGACGGTCGCAGCTACGTCGACGAATCGATGATCACTGGCGAGCCGATCCCGGTGGAGAAGTCGGCCGGCAGCAGCGTGGTCGGCGGCACCGTCAACCAGAAGGGCGCGCTGACCCTGCGTGCGACCGCAGTGGGTGGGCAGACCATGCTGGCGCAGATCATCCGTCTGGTTGAACAGGCACAGGGTTCCAAGCTGCCGATCCAGGCCGTGGTCGACAAGGTGACGCTGTGGTTCGTGCCGGCGGTGATGCTGGYGGCCCTGGCCACCTTCCTGGTGTGGCTGATCTTCGGGCCGTCGCCGGCGCTGACCTTCGCGCTGGTCAACGCGGTGGCCGTGCTGATCATCGCCTGCCCATGCGCGATGGGGCTGGCGACGCCGACCTCGATCATGGTCGGCACCGGCCGCGGCGCCGAGATGGGCGTGCTGTTCCGCAAGGGCGAGGCGCTGCAGCTGTTGAAGGACGCCAAGGTGGTGGCGGTGGACAAGACCGGCACCTTGACCGAAGGTCGCCCGCTGCTGACCGACCTGGAAATCGCCGACGGCTTCGATCGTGCGCACGTACTGGCGAGGGTGGCGGCGGTGGAGTCGCGCTCGGAGCATCCGATCGCCCGCGCCATTGTCGAGGCGGCGACGGAGGAGGGCATCGCGTTGCCGGCGATGGTTGATTTCGAGTCGGTGACCGGCATGGGCGTGCGTGCCAGCGTCGACGGTGCGCGGGTGGAAGTGGGTGCCGATCGCTTCATGCGTTCGCTGGGCGTGGACATCGGCATGTTCGCTGCGCTGGCCGACCGCCTCGGCAACGAAGGAAAGTCGCCGCTGTATGCCGCCATCGATGGCCGCCTGGCGGCAATCATCGCCGTCTCAGATCCGATCAAGCCGAGTACGCCGGCCGCCATTGCCGCGCTGCACCAGCTGGGTCTGAAGGTGGCCATGATTACCGGTGACAACGCCGCTACCGCGCAGGCCATCGCCCGCCAGCTCGGCATCGATGAAGTGGTGGCCGAGGTGTTGCCGGAAGGCAAGGTGGAGGCGGTGCGTCGGTTGAAGGCGGCCTACGGGCAGATTGCGTTCGTCGGTGATGGCATCAACGATGCGCCTGCGCTGGCCGAAGCTGATGTGGGCCTGGCCATCGGTACCGGCACCGACGTCGCGGTGGAATCGGCCGACGTGGTGCTGATGTCCGGCAACCTGCAGGGCGTGCCCAACGCCATCGCGCTGTCGAAGGCGACCATCGGCAACATCCGGCAGAACCTGTTCTGGGCCTTCGCCTACAACACCGCGTTGATTCCGGTCGCGGCGGGTGCGCTGTACCCGGTATGGGGCGTGCTGCTGTCGCCGGTGTTCGCCGCCGGTGCCATGGCCCTGTCCAGCGTGTTCGTGCTCGGCAATGCGCTGCGCCTGCGGCGCTTCCAGGCGCCGATGGTCGAGGCGTCCCATGCGGCCCAGTAAAGGAGTGATGGCATGAACATCGGTGAAGCATCGAAGGCATCCAGCGTGTCGGCCAAGATGATCCGCTACTACGAGCAGATCGGCCTGATTCCGCCAGCTGACCGTACCGGCGCGGGCTATCGCGCCTATTCGCAGGCCGACGTGCACCGGCTGCGTTTCATCCGTCGCGCGCGTGATCTCGGCTTTTCGGTGGCCGAGATCACCGACCTGCTGGGCCTGTGGAACGACACCTCGCGGCACAGCGCCGACGTCAAGCGCCTGGCCGAGCAGCACATTGATGATCTGGAACAGCGCATCGAGAACATGCGGCAGATGGCCGATACGCTGAAATCACTGATCAGCTGCTGCGCCGGCGATGATCGTCCCGAGTGCCCGATCCTGCAGCGGCTGGGGGAAGGCGAGGAGGGCGCTGCGCCGGTTGCGGCGCCCACCGGGGCGGTACGCAGGCGCGCGCGCAGGACCTGAAGACGACATACGGAAAAGAAAATGCCCGCCCCGGCAGTTGCACGGGGCGGGCATCGTTCATGCAGTGGGTCAGGCGATCAGGCCGGGCGCGGCGGGAAACCCGCTTCGGTCAGCGCTGCAATGATCTGCGCTTCGCTGGCCGAGGTCTGCACCTGCACGCGGCGGCTGGGCGGGTCGGCCGACACCGTCGCCGCCGGGTCGACCAGCTCGATCGCCTTGGTCACGCTACGCGCGCAGCCGCCGCAGGTCATGCCTTCCACATGGAATTCCATCTGTAGCTCCTTCGATGCACTTGGGGGTGGAGGCAGTGTGCACCTTGCAACGATGGCAGGGTCAAGGGTTCCCGCGGCGCAGGGGCCACGAAAAACGGCAGCCACCTGTACCAGCGCGGCTGCCGTGGAGGATCGTCCCCGCCCGCAGGCGGGGGTAATGCCTTAGAACTTCCAGTTCACGCCGAAGTACAGCTGGCGCCCGGCATACAGGTTGGACAGCAGTCGGGCCTGGCTGTCATTGCCGATGTAGCTGCGCAGCTCGGACTTGGTGGCGTTCAGCACTGCTGCGGTCACGGTCCAGTCCGCAGTGATGTTGTAGGCCACGTTCAGATCCAGCTGGCTGTACGGCTTGGTGTAGGTGGTCAGGCCGTTGTTGAGGCCGCCCACCACTTCGCCACGACGGTTGTACGAGGCACGGGCCAGGAACTTCTCGTTCTCGTAGAACACGGTGACGTTGGCCTGGTTCTTGGCGCTGCCGACCAGCGGCGACGAACCGATCTCTTCGCCATCAAGCACGATCGAGGCCAGGTTGGTGTCGTTGTAGGTGTAGTTGGCCTGGACACCAAAGCCCATGTCGAAGGTGTACTGGCCATACAGCTCCACGCCCTGCGACACGCCGTCGCGGCCGTTGGCTTCGGTGCTGTACTTCTGCACCACCACCGTTTCGCCACCGACGGTCATCTGCTGGTCGCGCACGACCGGCACGGTGAAGTTGTCCACGTTCTTGCGGAACAACGCCACGCCTGCAACCGAACCCGGCTTGAAGTACCACTCCAGGCCAAGGTCGAACTGCACCGCCTTGAACGGCTCCAGTGCCTTGTTGCTGCCCGAGCCGTACCAGCCGGGGGTGTCGGTGCCGCCAGCGACCCGACGATCATTGCTGTATTCCTGGCTGATGTACTGCAGGCCGCCCGGATAGGCGATGCTGGTGTAGCCCGGGCGCGCGATTACCTTCGACGCGGCACCGCGCAGCACCAGGTTGTCGGTGATGTCCCAGGCGATGTTGAAGCTCGGGAGGAAGTCCGTATAGGTCTTTTCCAGCGAGCTGAGGGTATAGACCTTGTCGCGCACCTGGTTGTCCGGCAGACGCACGAAGCCGCCCTGGCAACGCAGGTTCGGATCGGCAGCCGGGTCATCGCAGCTCATCGGCGCACCAGCGGCGTTGTCCACGAAGTAGTCGTTGAAACGTTCGACCGAATCGCTGGACTGGGCGAACTGCTTGGTACGCACCACGCGCACGCCGACGTTGCCACGCACGCGATCAGTGCGGAAGTTGGCCTGGAAGTAACCCGAGTAGATCTTCTCGTTGACGTCGTAGACGAAGTCTTCCTCGGTACGGTTGTGCGAGCCACCGTAGGTCTGGTTGAGGTAGTCGATGTAGGCCGGGTAGTTGATGCCGGGGAACACGTTGGCATTGAAGCCACCGGCGATGTTGCTGATCGGGTTGGACAGGAAGAAGCCCGGCTGCGCATTGCCTGCGGTCGGATCGCAACCGGCCTGGTAACGATTGTTGTCATAGTCGGCCGGGTCCAAGCCTTGGCAGACCCAGTAGGTGTTGCCGGTATTGCGGTGCACCTGGCCGTCGCGGTACTTGGCGCCGAACTGGATGGAATCCAGCCAGCCGGCTTCGAACATCTTGGTGACGTCGGCCTGGAAGTAGTTCTGTTTGACCTCGGTCTGCATCCACGACGAATCGGTGGAGCCGGTATCGACCTCGGCGATGCCAGCCATCAGCTGCTGCTGGATGTCCGGCGAGACGGTCAGCGACGGCGTGCCGGTCAGGTCCCATGCGGTGTACTGGTTGCCGGCCTGCCACTGGTCACCGACCTTGCGGCGGGGCTTGGCCGACATGCGGAAATTCATCGACGGGCCACCCTTGGACCAGGTGCGGCCGCCGGTGAAGCTGGCCTTCCACAGCGGGCTGATGTCCCAGTCGACGGTCAGATCGGCCGTCTGCGAAAGCGCCTTTTCCTTGCTGTAGCCACCGGTCAGCTGCGGAGTGGGGATGGTGCAGTCATCCGGACCCCAGCCACCCGGCGGCAGGCCAGCTGCGGCGGCCTGGTCTTCGCTGCAGTAATAGGTCTTGCCGGCAAGCTTCTCGTACTGCGCGCCGGTGACGATGCTGCCACTGGGATCGAAGCTCAGCCCGTTGAGCAGGCGCCCACCGGCCCAGTTGCCATCGCCGTTGTAGCGGGCCAGGTTCCACTCCGGCACCTTCAGCATGTTCTGGGTGTAGTCACCCTGCAGTTCGAAGCGGAAGTAGTTCGCGGTCAGGGTCAGGTTGTCGATCGGCTTGAACTGGAAGGTCAGCTGGCCGCCCTTGCGCTCGCGCTTCTCTTCCTTCACCGCGAAGTTCACCGAGGTCGGCATGAAGAATTCGCTGTAGTTCGTGCCGGTCTGGTTGTTGAAACCGGATTGGCCCCACCAGTAGTGGATGCCATCCTGTTCCAGCAGGTTGCCGTTGGCATCACGGGCGGTGGTGTTGTTGCCGTACCACTGGTAGTCCTCGGTGCTGGTCTCCATGGTGCGGGTGGTGCGCTTCTGCTGGGTCACGCCGACCAGCACGCCGAAGCGCTCGTCCTTGCTGTGCCAGGAATACAGCGCCGACACCTGCGGATCGACGTCGTGGCTGGTATCGGACGAAGTGCCTTCCAGGTTGACGTAGCCGGAATTGGCTTCCATCTCCAGCGGTCGGCGGGTGTGCAGGATGACCGTGCCGCCGATGCCGCCTTCGTCGATGCGCGCCTCCGGCGACTTGAACAGCTCGGCGCTGGACAGCATGTTCGACGGCAGCAGGGTGTAGTTGAACGAGCGGGTAGCTTCGTTGTTGGTTTCCGACGAGGCAACGTAGTTGCCGTTCAACTGGGTCAGGGTCAGGTCGGGCGCGAGGCCGCGCACGCTGACCGACTTGCCTTCGCCACCGCTGCGGGTGATGACCACGCCGGGCACGCGCTGCAGCGCATCGGCCACGTTCTTGTCGGGGAACTTGCCAACGTCCTCGGCGGTGATCACTTCGACCACGGCGTTGGCGTCGCGCTTCTGCTGCAGGCTCTTTTCGATCGCGTAGCGATAGCCGGTGACCTGGACGCTGTCCAGGGTGGTGGCGTCCTGCGTGCCGGTCGTTGCTGACGCCTGCTGGGCGGAAGCGCCAAGCGGGGCGACGGCGGCGGCCAGGGCCAGCGCGATGGCCAGCGACAACGCGTCGTGGCCCTGCGTACGTGTTGAATGCTTCATTGCCATCTCTCCCTCTCTCCTGGATTGATCCGGTGACTGACTGACGCGGAAACTTGAATCGATCTAATTCGTGATGCCGATCTTGCCTTCGCCCTGCAGATGCAACGAGCGCCTGGCGGATGGCGCGGCACGTCCTGTCTTGCTCCCCAACTCCCGGGCCATCGCGATGTCGTCTTGGATCGATCTAAGCGATGGGCGGGGCGATTTTTAGCACGGCAACGGCGCCGACGCATGTTGCTGCGCAATATGGCAGCGACGTGTCGTGCAAATGACCCTTTGCGCAAAAACGCTGTAAGCGTTTACATGCGCAGACGGGGTGGGCCGGCCGGGCTGCGCCGCAGAATGCATTGGGCGAAATTCCCATGCTCTACTTGAATCGATCTAAATCCGCCGGGGTGCGGATTTGTACCGATGGAAACGAG
>NZ_JBFRFC010000018.1:0-49288 GCF_052114625.1 Stenotrophomonas sp. 2YAF26
GATTCGTATTCGACGTGCGCGGTCGAGATCGTGATGCCACGTGCCTTTTCTTCCGGCGCGGCGTCGATCGCGGAGTAATCCTTGAACTCGCCACCGAAGCGCTCGGCACCGATCTTGGTCAGTGCGGCGGTCAGCGTGGTCTTGCCGTGGTCGACGTGACCGATGGTGCCGACGTTGACGTGCGGCTTGGTGCGCTCGAACTTACCCTTGGCCATGGCTGCTTATCTCGAATTCGTCTGGTGTGGTGCTGAAGATGGTGCTCACAAAAGGAATCGAACCTTCGACCTCTTCCTTACCAAGGAAGTGCTCTACCGACTGAGCTATGTGAGCGAGTTTTGCATTATGGCATGAACTCGATAATATTCAAAGTTCATTCAATGGAGCGGGAGACGGGAATCGAACCCGCACCATCAGCTTGGAAGGCTGAGGTTCTACCATTGAACTACTCCCGCACCGGGAATGTGCCACAACATGAAGCTGGTGGAGGGAGGTGGATTCGAACCACCGAAGGCGTAAGCCAGCAGATTTACAGTCTGCCCCCGTTGGCCGCTTGGGTATCCCTCCTTACCACCCCATTCCGTGCCGCCGAAGCGTTGCGGTGTGTGGTGGTGAGCCCGCAATTCTGGAGATGAAGCGGGGGTCTGTCAACGCTTTTTTTCACTTTTTTTCACGCGCGTCGCAAACCCCTTGATACGCAAGGGTCTGCTCAAGGCAGCGCGATTGGCTCGTCGGCAAAGATGGCCACATGGGCGACGCCATCGGCCCCGATCCAGCCTCGATACATGCCCTGGGTGTTGAACGGCGCTGCCGCTTTTCCATCTGCAGAGAGCACGATCGCCCCGCCGTCGCCGCCCATCTGCGGAATCGCGTCGTTGATCACGCCCTTGCCCGCCTGTTCCGGCGACTGACCGAGGTAGCGCATGCGCGCGCAGATCTCATGGGCTGCCGCGGTACGGATGTAGTACTCGCCCCAACCGGTACCCGATACCGCACAACGCGCATCGGCCCAGGTGCCGGCACCGATGATCGGCGAATCGCCGACACGTCCATAGCGCTTGTTGGTCATGCCGCCGGTGGAAGTGCCCGCAGCAAGATGCCCCTGCGCATCCAGGGCCACCGCACCGACCGTGCCGAAGTGCTTGGCGGTTTCCAGGTCGGCATGCGCCTGCCCACTCGCTTCTTCCTTCAATGCACGCTGCAGCTGCTGCCAACGCTTGTCGGTGCGGAAGTAGGAGGGGTCGACCAGGGTCACGCCCTGTTCGTTGGCGAAAGCTTCGGCGCCCTGCCCCACCATCATCACGTGCCTGGACTTCTGCATCACCGTCTGCGCGAGGAGGATCGGGTTGCGCACGCGCTGCACGCCGGCCACTGCGCCGGCTGCCTGGGTGGCACCGTCCATCACCGCGGCGTCCAGTTCATTGCGGCCTTCGTGGGTGAACACCGCGCCCTTGCCCGCGTTGAAGGTCGGATCGTCCTCGAGCACGGTGATGGCCGCGGTGACCGCCGCCAATGCCGGACGCCCGGCTGCAAGTTCGGCATGGCCCTTCAGCAATGCCGCCTTCAGCGCAGCGCGCGCGGCCTGCTCTTCCGCCGGAGAGAGATCCTTGCGCTCCACGCCGGCACCGCCGTGGATGACCAGCAGCGGTGATGCAGCGGGTGCGGCCTGGGCCAGCAGTGGCAGGGACAACAGCGCGGACAACGCCAGGCGCAGTTTCATCGGGTACGTCTCCAGGGTAGTTCAGGGAATGGGCTGTGCTGGTAGTGCCGGCCGCTGGCCGGCAACGCCTTGCCAATGATGCATCCAGGGGGGCCGGCCAGCGGCCGGCACTACCGGCGGACGACCTCAATCTCGCCGTCGTTGATGTCAGCCAAGGCCTCGTAGGCCGCGTCGGCCTGCAGGTCATCCAGGCGCATGCGACTACCGCTGGCAACCACAGTCACCGGCACTGCATGGAAGCGCAGGGGTTCACCTTCCACCAACCGATCGGCATCGCGTCCGGGGCTGACCACCCAGACCTTGCCTTCGCCGTCGGCACTGTAGACCTGGGCCTGGCCATCAGGCTCCACGCACAGGGCCGTGTCTTCGTCGACGCCGATACCGACCATGTCCGGGTCACCACTGTCATGCGCCGCGCGGGCCACGAACACGATCAGGCGACCGAGACGGTCGCGCTTGTCGAAGTGGGTGTCGGTGACCACCCGCTGCAGATAGGGCAACTGCAGGAAGCCGCGATCCAGGGTGACGGCCTCGCCCATCGGATCGGCCATGGCGCTGGCCGAATCGATGCTGCCGCCGTCCAGCGCGCCATAGGCGTAGCCGCCGAGGATGGCCAGCCCGGCGCTGGTGCCGGCAATCGGCTTGCCGGCGCGCACGTGCGCATTCAGTGCGCGATTGAGTGCGGTGCCCTTCCAGAAGCTGATGTAGCGGGACTGATCGCCGCCGGCGATGAAGATCGCATCGGCCGCAGCCACGACCCGCAGTACGGCCGGGTCATCGGCGCCGCGGCGGTTGTCGAACACCAGGGTCTGCACGGCGGTGGCGCCACCAATCTCCCGGTACAGACGGTCCTGCAACTCATCCGTGCCGGAGGCGCGCAGGATCAGCACACGGCCATTGCCGGCCTGGCGCAGCCACCACTGGAAGGCTTCCGGCACCCATTCGCCGCCACCCATCAGCATCATCGCGGGGGCTCGCGGCCCGGGCCGCGGCGCATCCAGATCGCCCACTTCGTAGTAGGCGAAGCCCGGGTCCATCAGTTCCTGTGCCGCCGCCGGCGATGACCAGCAGAACGCCGACAGCAGCAGGGCGATGAGCGGGGCACGCAGCCCGTAGCGAAGGCGTCGCATCTTGATCTCCCTGAACAAAAACGACCTGCAACCGTTTTCACTCTTTGCCAGACATATCCCCAGTAGTCAAGGACATAAAAAAGGCGTTAAATGCGCGCGCCCATTGCTGAAATGTGAATGGGGGACAGGGCCCCTCCTCTGTGGGCCGGCATTACTTCCGAGAATTTCTCATGCGTAGACAGGCGATGGCGTGGTCGATCCAGCTGGCGTTGATGGGCGTTGCTGCTTCGGCGGCGGCACAGACTCCCGCTTCCTCTTCGGTACAACAGCTGGATGCGGTGCAGGTGACCGGCTCGCGCATCCCGCGCGCCCAGGTGGAAGGACCGGCGCCGATCACCGTCATCAACGCAGAGCAGATCCGCTCCAGCGGCTTCACCACTGTGCCGGACGTGCTGCGCGCGATGACCCAGAACGGCGGTGAGACGCAGAGCCAGCAGTCCTCGGGGGGTGCCGACTTCTCGCCGGGCGCGCAGCAGGTCGACCTGCGTGGGCTGGGCCCGAACCACACGCTGGTGCTGGTCAACGGCCGCCGCATCGCCGACTTCCCGATGCCGTTCAAGGGCCGCAGCAACTTCACCGATGTGTCCAACATTCCGCTGGGCATGATCGACCGCATTGAAGTGCTGACCGGCAGTGCGTCGGCCATCTACGGCTCGGATGCGATTGCCGGCGTGGTCAATTTCATCCTGAAGAAGAAGGCCGATGGCACCACCATCGACATGCGCATGGGCACCACCACCGAAGGCGGTGGTGAATCGTTCGACATGAGCCTGGCCAGCGGCTTCAGCAGCGGCAACTTCAACGCGGTGTACAGCGTCGAACTGCAGTCGCAGACGCCGCTGTGGGCCTACGACCGCGACATCCAGGACTCGACGCAGGACGGCCCGACCGAAGGCGCGCGCATCGCCCGTCGTTCCTACCTGCGCACCGACTACAACGATGACTACCTGGACCCGGGCGCGGCGACCTGCGAGGCGTTGACCGGGCAGAACCAGGGCAGCACCTACCGCGCGTTCCGTCCGCGCTACGGCTACTACTGCGGCAGCGACAGCTCGATCGCCTACGGCACCATCCTCAGCAAGCGCCGCGGCGCCAACGGCTATGCCTCGCTCAGCTACGACTTCGACAACGGCCAGCAGTGGTTCGCCGACGTGCAGCTGGGCTACCACACGATGTCGCTGATGCGCGATGTCACCAAGTGGGGCCGCATGGCCGCCGACGGCGATGAGTCGGGTTACTTCAAAAATGAAGCCACCGGCGAGATCGAGTTCTGGCAGCGCCAGTTCTCGCCCGAGGAAATGGGCGGGCTGGACAATGCGATGGTGCGCAGCACGCAGAAGACCTTCAGCGTGACCACCGGCTTCAAGGGCAACCTGACCGGCAACTGGGACTACGAAGCAGCACTGAGCCATTCGCAGTACCAGTCGCGGATCAGCTGGGCGCAGATCATCGCATCCAAGGCCAACGACCTGTTCCTGGGCCCGCAGCTGGGCGAGGACGAGGACGGCTTCCCGATCTACAACGCAGATCCGTCGCGCCTGTACCGGCCGCTGACCCGTGCCGAGTACGATTCGATCGCCGCACGCACCACCTATACGCCGAAGTCGCGCACCGAGACGGCTGCGTTGACCTTGACCAATGGGTCGCTGTTCACCCTGCCCGGTGGCGATGCCGGCTTTGCCGCGACGGTGGAAGTGGGCCAGCAGGCCTACGCGCTCAACCCGGACCCGCTGGCGACCGGCTATTACTACTACAGCTGGAAGGATTCGGACGGCAAGGGCTCGCGCAACCGCTGGGCGACTGCCGCCGAGCTGCGCATGCCGCTGCATGAGACGGTCAACCTGAGCGTGGCCGGCCGTTACGACCAGTATCGCTATTCGGGCCACACCATCGGCAAGGCGACCTGGAGCGGCGGCCTGGAATGGCGCCCGATCGACACGCTGCTGGTGCGCGGCTCGTACGGCACCGCGTTCCGTGCGCCGGATCTGCACTATGTGTTCGCCGGCCCGGGCAACGACGAGACCAGCGCGGAAGATCTGTACAACTGCCGCGCCGACGCCGCCGATGATTGCGCCGATTACGAGCGCAACGTGATCCGCAGCCGCAGTGGCAACCGCGAGCTGGAACCGGAAACCAGCACCTCCTGGAGCGCGGGCTTCGTGTGGTCGCCGGCCACCGGCCTGGATCTGTCGGCCGACTGGTTCAACATCGACATGCGCGACCAGGTGCAGGACATGGACGTGCGTACGATCCTGGCCAACGAAGCGAACTGCCGGCTGGGCAGAGCCGACATCGGCTCGCCGACCTGCGTGGATGCCCTGGCCCGCATCACCCGCACCGCCGACGGCCGTCTGTACGGTGTGCACGTCAATCCGATCAACGTGGCGCGCGAGTCCACCTCTGGCATCGACGTCGGCCTGCGCTACCGCCTGCAGACCGGCATCGGCGACTTCATCTTCAATGGCACCCACACCTGGGTGAAGAAGCATGACTTCCAGCGCTATGCCGGCGATGTGACCGAAGACCAGTTCGCGATCAACAGCGGCTTCGATATTCCCCGCACCAAGACCAGCGTCAGCGTGACCTGGGAAAAGGACGCCTGGTCGGCCACCGTGTACGGCTCGCGCCTGGGCAAGCTGCCGACCTCGGACAGCTACGACCAGGTGTTCGACGAGGAAAGCGGCGACAGCCCGTGGATCAAGGCGACCTACCGCTACAACGCTTCGCTGCAGTACCGCTTCGACGATCACTCGCGGTTGTCGCTGTCGGTGGTCAATGTGTTCAACAAGATGCCGCCGAAGGACAAGACCTATACGGCGTACCCGTACTACGACGTGTCCTGGTTCGACAGCGTCGGCCGTACCATCAACCTGCAGTACACCCACAAGTTCGGCGGCAGCGCGCTGTAAGGACGCCCTGCTGGTGGCTCGCCACAGACCCCCGCTTCGGCGGGGGTCTTTTTTTGACCGCCTGCCGCTGCCCCAGCCTGAACGGTTCCCCGCCGGCGGCGGCCTCCACGGCGGGCGCGCCGCTTTTTAGGACATGGCTGATTCCGGGCGGGTGACCGTCCTCCCTAGGATCGGTGCATGTTCCGATTCCCTCGCCCTTCCCTGCCCCTGGTCGCACCGCCGACCACCGCCTCGGTGCTGCTGCGCTGGCTGACGGTGTGCGTGTTCCTGTGCCTGGCTGCCGCCACCGGCTTCTACCTGCTGACCGCGTTGACCGAAGATATCTCCAGCCACCGCCGCGACATGAATGCCGCCGCGTACAGGGCGCAGATCTACTTCGACCAGCGTGAGGCCCTGCTGCGCTATCTGGGCGATTCGGTGGTGGTGGGTGATCCGTCGGCGCCGTCCAGCGAGGGCGTACGCCAGCTGCCGTTGGACGGGCCGGGCGGAAAGCCGGGCCAGCGCCTGCTGCTGTCGCCGCGCGCAGAACACACGCTGCAGACCCTGCAGACCCATCTGCTGCTGGTCGACGCGCAGGGAACGCATTGGCTGGCCGGCGGCCAGGCCGACGTGGACATCGCCGGCCTGCCCACGCTGCACGTACTGCAGCAGCGCAGCGGCACGCCTGCCGGTACCGATCCGGTGTACTGGCTGCGCGCGGGCGACGCCGGGGTCGCCTTGGCACAACCGGTACAGGCCGGACCGCAGCCGGGCCAGTGGTTGATGCTGCTGCTGGACAGTGCGGCCGCCTCGGACATGATCGATGGCCAAGGCATCGGCGGCTACGCCCTGCTGGACCGCGACGGGCAGCCCGCCCTATCGAGCCTGGCTCCGCGCCTGGACAGCGCAGGCTGGAAAGCACTGCAGCAGCGCCAGGACGACAGTTTCGGCGTGCTCTGGAGCACAGGCCTGCCACGCGGCGTGGCCTTGGTGAAGGGGGTAGGCAATGACGGCTGGCGGCTGGTCTATCACCTGCCTCCACGCCTGCTGCTCGGCGACATGGCGACCTCGCTGCTGATCAGCAGTGCGTTGCTGCTGCTGGCGGGCATCGCGCTGCGCCTGCTGCGGCATCGCGTCGACCGCCAGTTGATCCAGCCGGCCCTGCTGCAGCACCGGCGCCTGCTGGAAAGCCTGGATTTCAGTTCCACGGTGATCGACCTGGCGCCGGTCGGCATCTGTGTCCTGCGCCGCAGCGACCGCCAGCTGCTGCTGTCCAACCAGCTGCTGCGCGACTGGCTGGGCGAGGAAGGGACGGACAGCGATTGGCAGGCACCGTGGCGCGGGCACGCCGGCGAACGCGGTCGCGGGCTGGAGTTCACCGCACGCGACGGTCGCCAGCTGCAGGTACTGCATGCGGCCTGCCGTTACCAGGATGACGACGTGCTGCTGTGCGTGTTCCATGACATCTCACGCCATCGCCAGGCGCAGGCGGCGCTGTCCTCGGCGCGGCAGGCGGCCGACGCCGCCAACCAGGCCAAGAGCGCGTTCCTGGCGACCATGAGCCATGAGATCCGCACGCCGCTGTACGGGGTGCTTGGCACGCTGGAGCTGCTCGGGCGCACGCCCTTGGATGCGCGCCAGTCGCAGTACCTGCGCACCATCGAGAGTTCCTCGTCGGTGCTGTTGCAACTGATCAGCGACGTGCTGGACGTGTCCAAGATCGAATCGGGCCAGCTGAGCCTGGAGCCGGCATCGTTCTCGCCGCGCGAGCTGACCGAGAGCGTGCTGCGAAGCTTCGCCGCTGCGGCGACGCGCAAGGGCCTGCAGGTACTGGTCTGCACCGATCCCCGGTTGCCGACACGGGTGCTCGGTGATGCCGACCGGATCCGCCAGGTGCTCGGCAACCTGCTCAGCAATGCCATCAAGTTCACCGAGCATGGCCGGGTGGTGCTGCGCGTACGACTGGTGCAGCGCGAAGGCGAGTCGAGCGTGCTGGCCTGGCAGGTCACCGATACCGGCGTGGGCATTGCCACCGAGGAACAGGCACGCCTGTTCGAGCCCTTCCGTCAGGTCCGTGGCGCTGCCAGTGCGCAGGGCACCGGGCTGGGCCTGTCGATCAGCGACCGCCTGGTGCGCTTGATGAGTGGCGAACTGCGCGTGGTCAGCGAGCCGGGACTGGGCAGCAGTTTCACCGTGCGCCTGCCCTTGCCGGTGCTGGCCGCGACCGAGGATGGCCCCGCGTTGCTGGCCGAACCGCCGGTGTACGTGCGCGGCCGCGATCGCGAGCTGGTCGACAGTGCCTGTGGCTGGCTGCGCCGCTGGGGTGCCAATGCGCAGCCGCTGCAGGGCGATCCTGCCCTGCTCGACCACGCCGGCGCGATCCTGATGGATGGCGAGGCAGAACAGCCGTTGGCCTGGCAGGGACCGCGGGTGTTGGCCTCGATCGATGGTGGCGACCAACCGGCACCTGCCGCCGATGGCGCGCTGCTGGTCACCCTGCATGGCATGTCCTCGATCGCCTTGGCGGTGGCACGCCAGCAGCGCCAATGCGCAACGCTGCCGACCGCAGCGCGCGATGTGCAGCCAGGCCCGCTGGGACTGCGGGTGCTGGCCGTGGAAGACAATCCCATCAACCGGGTGATCCTGGCCGAACAGCTGCAGGCCCTGGGCTGCGAGGTGGAGCTTGCGCAGGATGGTGTCGAGGCGTTGCAGCTGTGCCAGGCCCATGACTTCGACCTGGTGGTCACCGACATCAACATGCCGCGCATGGACGGCCACACCCTGGCGCGCCGGCTGCGGGCGGAAGGCGTTCTGCTGCCGGTGATCGGCGCCACCGCCAACGCTACCGCCGAGGAGCGCGAGCGCTGCCTGGCCAGTGGCATGCAGGGCTATCTGAGCAAACCCATCGACATCGCACGCCTGCGTCAGGCGCTTTCCGCCGTTCGCCAAGGAGATCCTGCATGACCCGCCGTGTCCTGATCCTGGAAGACCAGCCGTTCCAACGCGGCTATCTCGTCAATCTGTTCAGCGCGCGCGCCGGCGTGCAGGTCGACGCCTGCGAAGACGTCGATGCGGCTATCGCCCTGTGTGCCTGCCAGGCCTATGACCTGGTGGTGAGCGATCTGTTGATGCCCGGCCAGGATGGCATCCAGTTCATCCAGGCACTGGCCGCGCAGCCGCGTCCGCCGCGGCTTGCCGTGGTCAGCGCAGCCTCGCGGCGGATGATGAGTTCGGCACGGTTGATGGCTGAATCACTGGGCCTGGACGTGGTCGGGCTGTTGGCCAAGCCGGTCGCCGCCAGCGATGTGGATGCGCTGCTCGATGCACTGGCGCAGACCCGGCCAGCCGTGCGCACCAGCCCGGCTGCACTGACTCCCGAGCCGGACGCGGTGCAGCTGCGGCAGGCACTTGCCGACGGCAGCCTGACCGCCTGGTTCCAGCCGAAGAAGTCGTTGCAGTCCGGGCGCGTGGTTGCCGCCGAAGCACTGGTGCGCTGGCGCCATCCGCAGCTCGGAACACTGGCGCCTGGAAGCTTCCTGCCGGCGCTGTGCCGTCATGGGCTTGAGGGCGAACTGCTGCGCGTGATGCTCGCGGCCAGCATCCAGGCGCAGGCGCGCTGGCGCTCCCAGGGATTCCGCGTACCGGTATCGATCAACCTGCCGCCGCACCTGCTGGAGCAGTCCGATCTTCCGGATGAACTGCTGGCACTGACCCTGGCCGCGGGTGGCAATCCGGCTGATCTGTGCTTCGAGCTGATGGAGAACAGCACCACCCGCCACGTCAGCGACTTCTATGCAGGCGCCTGCCGGTTGCGGATGAAGGGGTTCGGCCTGGCCCAGGACGACTTTGGCCAAGGCCTGAGCTCGGTGCACAATCTGGTCAACACCCCCTTCACCGAGGTCAAGATCGATCGTGCGCTGGTCAGCGGCTGCGCGCGTGATCCCGCCCTGCACCTGACCTTGACCACCGTGATCGCGCTGGCCAACCAGCTCGGCCTGACCATCGTTGCCGAAGGCGTGGAGAGCGATGCCGATCTGGCCGCGCTGCGCCAGCTCGGCTGCAGCCAGGTACAAGGCTTCCTTATTTCGCAGGCGCTGCCCTCGGACGACTTCACTCGTCTGCTGGATGAAGATGTTCCCTATGCCGCCACCGGCAGCAACCGGGCAACATCGCGCTGACAGGCGAGGCTGAAAGGCTTCACAATCCCATCAAGAGTCATTGACGATCCTCTCTGCGCGGCGGTACCGGCCGTGCCCCGGGCCCTTCGGGCCGCCATCGACCGCCTACTGCTCCGAGACCTGCCCATGCCGGCCGAGGCCGCTCCCGTACGCCGACTCGCCCGCCGCTCCCTGCGCGTACATGCCCTGCTGATTGGCGTGGTGGTGCTGGCAACCCTGCAGGCCGGCCTGCTGCTGTCCACCGGCAGCCAGCTGTTCAACGAAGAACAGAGCAAGATCCGCTATCACTTCCGTCGCCTGGACGGAACGCTGCAGGAACAGGACCGCTTCCTGCGGCAATGGCGCCTGCATGACGTGGGCAGTCGCGGGCAGCCAGTGGACGAATCTGCCTCGCGTGCGCCGCCCAGCCCCTTGTTCGCCAGTTTCGCCCGGATCGGTGCCGACAGCGGCGCTTCGGCACAGGCAGCGGACGAACTGGGCGACCGCTTCCTGCGTTTCTATGGCGCCTTCTGGTCGGCCTCCCGGTTTCCGCCTCCGCAATGCCTGCTGGTCGATGGCCAGGGCCGCCGTGGCCTGCTTGCGCCGATCCAGACAACGCGTGGTGATCCGGGCCAAAGCAGCCCGCATCACCTGCATCCGGCACTGGCCGCCATCCACCAGGTCCTGCGCGAACGTCCAGCGCTGCGCCGCGGCAGCGTGGTCTGGACACCGGTGGCCTGGCGCGAAGGCCAGACCCGGCTGCTTGCCATCGCGCACGCACCGCAGGATGCCCGCCTGTGGGGCGAGAACGAGGACGAGTCACTGGCCGCCGTGGCCTGCCTGCTGGATCCCGGCCGCGTCGATGACTACCGCCAGGTGATGGGTACGCCGGTGTTCGAACGGATGTCACTGTTCGATGGCAACGGCCGCCTGCTGCTCGGTGATGCCAGCGATGCCAGCCGCGCCGCTACGTCCTGGCGCGCGGGACTGGACGGCCTGCTGTTCCGCATGCGCAGCGAACACGGCTGGCTGGCGGTGTATCACGTGGGCTGGCAACAGGTGTTCCAGCACCCGCGCGGGCCCCTGCTGGGCAGCATGGTGGTGGCACTGCTGCTGGCCACCGGTGGCGTGCTGATCCTGCGTGCCTACCGGCGTTCGGTGATCGAACCACTGCGCCGCAACCATGCGCGGTTGCTGGAAAGCGAAGCCTTCAGCCGTACCATCCTCGACAACGCACCGATCGGATTGTGCCTGCTGCGTCGCACCGATGGCCGCGTGCTGCTGGACAACGCGCTGGCGCGTCAGTGGTTGGGGGAAGACCACGACGAGGGTGGCTGGCACGGGCCCTGGCGACGCAGCGTGCTCGCCGCCGGCGGCACCGCCACGGGCGACGGCCTGGCCTACACCACGCCGGACAACCGCCACCTGCTGATCACCGCCACGCCCGCGCGCTATCGCGGCGAACCCGCTGTGCTGTGCCTGTTCATCGACCTCAGCAGCCAGCACGAGGCCGAGCAGGTGCAGCAGCAGGCACGGCGTGCGGCCGACCAGGCCAACCGCGCCAAGAGCCAGTTCCTGGCCACCATGAGCCATGAGATACGCACCCCGCTGTACGGTGTGCTCGGCACGCTGGAACTGCTTGGCCTGACCCCGCTGGATGCGCGCCAGCAGGACTACCTGGACACGATCCAGCGCTCGTCATCGACATTGATGCAGCTGATCAGCGACATTCTGGATGTCAGCAAGGCCGAGGCCGACCAGCTGAGCCTGGAACCCGGCGCGTTCGATCCGGTGCGGTTGACCGAAGACGCACTGGACTCCTACGCCGCTGCCGCCGCACACAAGGGCCTTCAGTTCTACGCCTGCATCGACCCGGACGTGCCGGCTGCGGTCAACGGTGATGCCGCGCGCATCCGCCAGATCCTCAACAACCTGATCAGCAATGCGCTGAAGTTCACCGACAGCGGTCGGGTCGTGGTACGCCTGGGTGCACAGCACGTCGATGATCGCTGCTGGCTGCGCTGGCAGGTGGCCGATACCGGCATCGGCATCGCCAGCGAGCACCAGGCACATCTGTTCGAACCGTTCTTCCAGGCCAACCCGGGCACCGATGCCATGCGTGGCACCGGACTGGGCCTGGCGATCTGTGCGCACCTGACCGCGATGATGGACGGCCACCTGCGGGTGGTCAGCGAAAGCGGCCTGGGCAGCAGTTTCTCGGTCGAACTGCCGCTGCCTGAGGCAGTACCCGATCCGCTGCAGGCGGCCTCACCGCAGTTGCCGGCAGGGCTACCGGTGCAGGTTCGCGGCAGCGTTCGCGAGCTTGCACAATCGATATGCGATCGGCTGCAGCAGCGTGGCGCACAGGCCAGCGTGCACCGCGACGATGCGCCGGCGCTTGCCGACCCTGGCACGGTGATGCTCGACCTTGTGCTGGACGAGGGTGTGCCTGCGTGGAGTGGACCGCAGGTGGTGGCCTGCCGCGAAGGCGGAATGCAGCCGCAACAGGTGCAGGGACATTGGCAGGTCGGCGTGCATCGCCTGGATGCGATCGTGATGGCGCTGGCGGCTGCGGCAGGGCGGGCACTGCCCGCCGAGGTCAACGGGCGTCTGCCCGCGACACGCAGGTTCGGTGGGCTGCAGGTACTGGTCGCCGAAGACAACCCGATCAACCAGGCGATCCTGCGTGACCAGCTGGAGCAGCTCGGCTGCCACGCTGTGGTCGCCAGCGACGGCAATGAGGCCCTGCGCTATTGGCCGCAGCGTCCTTTTGCCTTGGTGTTGACCGACCTCAACATGCCGGGACTGGACGGTTACGGTCTGGCCCGTGCATTGCGCGCGCGTGGAGTTGGCGTACCGATCCATGGCGCAACCGCCAACGCCGACCCGGCCGAACGGCAACGCTGCCACGAGGCAGGGATGCAGGGGGTGCTGGTCAAGCCGATCACCCTGGCAGCACTGCAGCGCCTGCTGACCCAGGTTGCAGCCGGGCCGCACAGCGAACCCAGCGACGACGATGCCGATGCTCCGCTGCAGGTTCCGGAAAAGATGCAGGCGTTGTTCGTGCAGACCATGCAGGCCGACCTGGACAGCCTGCAGCGGGCGATCGGCGATGCCTCGCCCGAACGCGTGGCACAGGTGCTGCACCGCATCCGCGGCGCACTGGTGATCGTCGGCGCACCGGCACTGGTGGCACACGGCCAGAAGATCGAACAACAGATCGGTGACGGCGACACGCTGCCTGCACTGGCCGGGGCGCTCGACCACTTCCAACGGCGCCTGCAGCGGCTGCTGGAACCATTGACGCACATCGCCGCCCCCTCACCTTCCCGCAACCCGACACTGCCATGACCACCCGCATCCTCATCGCTGACGACCACCCGATCGTGCTTGCCGGCATCCGCGATGTCCTGGCCGGCGAACTGGACCTGGACGTGGTCGGCGAGGCCGCCGATCCGGCGACCCTGATCGAGCTGATGACGAGCACCCGGCCCCACGCGGTGATCACCGATTACAGCATGCCCGGTGGTGACAGCTTCGGCGATGGCATCAAGCTGATCTCATTCCTGCGCCGCAGCTTCCCGGACACGCATGTACTGGTATTGACGATGGTCTCCAACCCTTCGCTGGTGGCAGCCATGTATGCCGCTGGCGCGGGCGGCGTGGTGCTCAAGAGCCACGGCCTGGGCAGCCTGGTGCAGGCGCTGCGCACGGTGCTGGCCGACCGCATCTATCGCCCGCCCGGACTGATGCCGGTTGCCGCGGCGGAACCGGCCGATGCCGCGGTGGTGCTGGCGCGCCTTTCCCCACGGGAACTGGAAGTGATCCGCCTGTTCACCGGCGGCATGAGCGTGGGCGACATCGCCCGCCAACTGCAGCGCAGCGCGAAGACGGTCAGTACCCAGAAGATCAGCGCGATGCGCAAACTGGGCGTGGACAGCGACCAAGCGCTGATCGAGTACTGCCTGCAGGCCTCGTTGTTCGCCTGAGGCGTCCACAACGCTGAACCGTGCCCGGCCCATGCGCCGGGCACGAAGTGCTTTAGGAAACGCCTGATTCCATAGGACAGGGCTGATTTCTAGTCTGGATGCATCCCGCCACGGTGACGACGTCCCATCGTCATCGCGTTACCGGCGGGAGGGAAACCGGATGGCGCCTGCAGCGGCCATCGCACGCGGTTTCCACAGCGACGCGGCCCTGCCGCGTCAGATCGCGCAGCCGCGCTGCGCCCTGCCACAGGAATCCAACAGCATGAACGCCTCTCCCCCACGGCGCCGCCGTGCGCCCGCCTGCGCGCGCGTGGCGCGCCTTCCCCTGATTCCCAGCCTGCTGGCCAGCGCCTTGTGGGCCGCCCTGCCCGTGCATGCGGCCGAACTGCAGGGGCCGTTGAAGGTTACCGATGGTGGCAGCCTGCAGCTGGGGGCCGACGACACCCTGCAGCACAGTGCAGGCGGCTACGCGCTGGAGGCCAATGGTGTCGGCAGCAGCATTACGGTCAACGGCAGCTGGATCTCGAGCACCGGAGGAGGCAGCGGCATCCTTGCCAGCGCCGGTGGCAGCGTCCTGCTCGAGGGCGGCATCCTGCAGGTCGGCAGCGGCAGCGGCAGCACCACCGTCGGCTATGCGCTGAACGCCAGCGGTGCGGGCAGCGTGATCCGCGCCAACAACCTGGTCATCAATGCCTTCCGCAATGGCTCCGGCTACGGGACGGTCAATGCCACCGGTGGCGGCAAGGTGTGGTTGAACGGTGGCCGTGTCAGCAGCGGCGGGCACGCTCTGTACTCCACTGGGCGTGGCAGCGAACTGCACGTGACCGGTACGGAGATCAACAACGGTGCCAACAGCGCAGTGTACGCCGAGGGTGGCGCGCTGCTGTCGCTGGAATCGCTGAAGATGACCTTCGACGAAGCCAGCAGCGGCTACAGCGGCCGTCTGTCCTCCGGCGGCAGCGGCAGCGTGCTGTCGCTGCGCGACGTGGACGTGGTCAACGGCTACTTCGACATCGACAACGGTGGCACGCTGCAGATCGTGGGCGGCAGTGCCAGCAGCAGCGGCAGCAGCATCCGCCTGCTCGGCAACAGGGGCAACCGCGTGTACTCCACCGCCGATATCACCGGCGGCCGTTTCGAGACCGTCGGCGGCTACGGCGTCAACGTCAACAGCTGGGCCAAGCTGACCACCAACGGTGCCCACTTCACCGTGCGCGACGGCTATTCCGGCATCTGGTTGTCCGGCGCGGACTCGCTGGCCGACCTCACCGATACCACGCTCAGCACCTATGGCGACAACGGCTACGGCCATGGCGTGGACGTCTGGGGTGGTACTGCCACGATCACCGGCGGCAGCATCGATACCCACGGCGATGGTGTCTACGGCCTGCGTGCCTCGGGCAGCAATCCGCCGACGCCCTACTCGCGCATCCGCGCCAAGAACCTGGACATCACCACCCATGGCACCGGCGGTGGCGGCGTCTTCCTTGGCGGCAGCACGGCCGATGCGCAGCTGGACGGAGGCTCGATAACCACACTGGGTGCATCCTCGTTCGGCATCGTGCAGATGAACACGGCCAAGCTCACCGCCGACAACTTGAGCATCCATGCGCAGGGCACGAATTCGGGTGCCTATCGCTCCTACATCACCGTGTTCGGGCCGTACTGGGACCGTCTGGTGTTCAACAACAGCTCCCTGCAGACCCAGGACGGCCCCGCGCTGTGGCTGCAGGGCAGCAACCACGAGCTGACGCTCAACAACACCGATGTCATCGCGCGCCAGCAGGGCAACCTCGACGGTGGCCGCCTGCTGCGGGTGAGCGACACGGTGTTCACCGACGGAAGCTCGGTCGCCACCGCAGACATTCTGTTCACTGCCGACAACAGCCGCCTGACCGGCGATGTCGTGGTCGACAGCGCCACCGCCAACGTGCAGATGACGCTGCGCAACGGCACCGTGTTCAACGGCGCGCTGCGCAACGATTCGGGCTACCAGGTCGCGCAGCTGGCGATGGACGGCAGCAGCCAATGGAACGTGCGTTCCAGTTCCAGCGTCGGCTCGCTGGACCATGCCGGCACCATCGCCTTCGTCGCCCCCGCCACCGACGACTTCAAGACCCTGACCGTCACCGGGGACTATGTCGGCAACGATGGCCACTGGCTGTTCAACCGCGCGCTGGGCGACGATGCCTCGCTGGGTGACCAGTTGGTGATCCAGGGCAACAGCAGTGGCACCGCCTCCGTCAGCGTGCGCAACGCAGGGGGCGCAGGCGCCCTGACCAGCGAAGGCATCCGCCTGATCAGCGTGGGCGGCCAGTCCGATGCGCAGTTCTCGCTGCAGGGACGCGCGGTGGCCGGCGCTTACGACTACTTCCTGTACAAGGGTGGCGTCTCCACGCCGAACGACGGCAACTGGTACCTGCGCTCGGAATACGTACCGCCGGTCGATCCGCCGGAACCACCCGACCCGCCGGAGCCACCGATTGATCCGCCGATTGATCCGCCGACTCCGCCGATCGATCCGCCGATCGATCCGCCAGTGGTCCCGCCGGTCGATCCGCCGGTGGTCCCGCCGGTCGATCCGCCGCTTCCGCCGACCCCGCCGCGCGTGGAGCGACCGGAGCCGGCGGTGTACATGGCCAACCAGAGCAGTGCGCTGGGCATGTTCCGGCACAGCCTGTACGACCGCAGCGGTGATCCTGCCGGTGCGACCGACGGTGGCAGCGACGCCATTGCATGGGCACAGGTGCGCGGCAGCGCGCCCGGCAGCCGCGGCCACCAGGTGGATGTGGACAGCGAACTCAACAGCGTACTGCTGGGCGTCGGTCGTCGCTTCGAAGCCAATGCCGGCGGCCAGCTGCAGGCAGGTGTGATGGCTGGCCAGGGCCGGGCACGCAATGACAGTCGCTCGCAGGTGACCGGTTACACCGCGCACGGTGTGGTCAACGGCACCAGCCTGGGCCTGTATACGACCTGGTTGCAGGACGCGCGGATGGAGCACGGTGCGTATGTGGACGGCTGGCTGCAGTACGGGCGTTTCCGCAACAGCGTGCAGGGCGAAGGGCTGCAGAAGGAGCACTATCGTTCGCACAGCTGGACCGGTTCGGCCGAGGCAGGCTATGTGCTGCCCGTGCAGCGCACGGCCCAGCGCGGTGTCTACCTGGAGCCACAGCTGCAGGTGATCCACAGCCGCTACGACGCCGACCGCGTGGTCGAGGCCAACGGCACGGTGGTTGAAGGACGCGACAAGGACAGCACCACCACGCGTGTGGGACTGCGCCTGTACACGCGCTCGCTGACGCAGCGCCAGGGGCAGGTACAGCCGTTCGTCGCGGTGAACTGGTGGTCCGGTGGCAACGACGCGACCATCGCCGTGGACGGAGAACGCCTGCGCCGGCAGTTGCCGCGTGACATCTACGAAGCCAAGGCCGGCGTGCAGGTGAATCTGTCGGGCGGCTGGCGCGGCTGGGGTGAGATCAGCCACCAGACCGGTGGCATGGGCTTCCGCGATACCAGCGGCCAGCTGGGCGTCTCTTACCGCTGGTAAGCGCTGCGACGGGTGATCCCAGCGAGGGGTCCGGCGATGCGTCGTCGGGCCCCTTGTTGTTTTCCACACCACGCGTGGAAATCGATGGGGGTTGGATGTGGACAAGTGGCCATGAGCCACGCACGACAAGCGTTTTCAGCCCTGGTCATTTTTTGTCCAGCCTACCCAGAATGCAGGCAGGTGTGTGTTTTCCACACGACAGGTGGAAAGCGATGCGAACTTGATGTGGACAACCCGCCTTGAGCATTACGCCGCAAGCGTTTCAAGGCGTGGCTGTTTTTTGTCCAGCGGCCTCATCGGTTTTCCACACGCCACGTGGAAAGCCGTGGGGGTTTGATGTGGACAAGTAGCCGCGAGCCATGCAGGCCAAGCGTTTCAACGCGTGGTGAATTTCTGTCCACTGCCACCCGCAGCAGTGGGCTGGCGCTTCCGCAGCGGAAACGTGCAATGCCACGTCGTGTGCCCGTTCTGGCAGGCGTCCGATACAACAAGACCCCGCATTGCGGGGTCCTGTGGACAATCACTGCGCTGCGTCGTCGATCAGACGTTGAAGCGGAAATGCAGGATGTCACCTTCCTGCACGCGGTATTCCTTGCCCTCCAGGCGCAGGCGACCGGCTTCCTTCGCACCGGCTTCGCCCTTGTACTTGATGAAGTCGTCATACGCGATGGTTTCGGCGCGGATGAAGCCCTTCTCGAAGTCGGTGTGGATGACCGCAGCAGCCTGCGGCGCAGTGGCGCCCTTGCGCACCGTCCACGCGCGGACTTCCTTCACGCCAGCGGTGAAGTAGGTCTGCAGGCCGAGCAGGCTGTAAGCCGCGTTGATCACGCGGTTCAGGCCCGGCTCGCTCAGGCCGAGGTCGGCCAGGAAGGTATCGCGGTCTTCGTCGTCCAGCTGCGACAGCTCTTCTTCGATCGCCGCCGACACCGGCACCACCTGCGCGCCTTCTTCGGCGGCACGGGCTCGCACGGCGTCCAGGTGCGGATTGTTCTCGAAACCGTCTTCCAGCACGTTGGCGATGTACATCACCGGCTTCAGGGTCAGCAGGAACAGATCGCGCACCAGCGCCTTCTCTTCCTCGTCCAGGCCCGCCGAACGGCCGGCCTTGCCGTCAGCCAGCGCGGCCTGCAGCTTGGCCAGCACCGGCTTGCGTGCCGCTGCGTCCTTGTCGCCGCCCTTGGCCGCACGCTCGGCGCGGTTCAGTGCCTTCTCGACGCTGTCCAGGTCGGCCAGGGCCAGCTCGGTATCGATGGTGTCGATGTCCGAGATCGGGTCGACCTTGTTGTTGACGTGGATGACGTCAGCGTTCTCGAAGCAGCGCACCACATGGGTGATCGCATCCACTTCGCGGATGTGGGCCAGGAACTTGTTGCCCAGGCCTTCGCCACTGGCCGCACCGGCCACCAGGCCGGCGATGTCGACGAACTCCACCGCGGTCGGGATGACCTTCTGCGGGTTGATGATCGCCGCCAGCTCGTTCAGGCGCGGATCCGGCACCGGCACGATGCCGACGTTGGGCTCGATGGTGCAGAACGGGAAGTTCGCCGCGGCGATGCCCGCCTTGGTCAGCGCGTTGAACAGGGTCGACTTGCCGACGTTGGGCAGGCCGACGATGCCGCATTTGATACCCATGTGTTGAATCCGGGTTTGAGTGTAAGTGGATGATTCGGGATTCAAGGCTCGCCTGTGGGCATGCCCTCAATCCCCAATCGTCCTTCCAGTGGCCCGCGTTAGAACGCGGCGTACAACCTGTGACGTTCTGCGTACGCTTTCAGCAGTTCTTCAAGCTGGCCGTCATCAACTAGTGCATAGAATCGCCCATCCAGCGCATCAAGTGCTGTTTCGACTTCATCGCCGAGACATCCGTCAGCACGATAGATCTGCAGGCGTCTCTGCGCATGATGATCTTCCATGGCCTCATTGCTAAACAGCAGCCTCTGGGCCGCCAGCACGATGTCGCGCACGTCAAGCTGCTCTATCTCCTCAAGCCCTGCAAGGGCTTCAGCGATGTAGCCGCCAGCAGAATTGTGGAAATAGGCGTCAAGCCCTCCCCGATAGACATCACTGATGAGCGCGTTGATCGCAAAGTAACGTTGATCGTGCACCGACAATCCCGCAAATCCACACCCGCCACCGTGGACCTGCTCGATCAACCAATGCCAATACCGCCCCTCTGCAGACTCCTCGAAGCGCTTGCGCTCTTCACGAATTTCCCGATCTCGTTCCCGCGCCATTTCCATGCTTTGCCTCGTGCCATTCCCGCACGGCATGCAGAGCCCATCGTTCCGGGCCGCCGTCGCCAGCAGGATCATGGCGCCACACACGGTGCAGGGAGTACGCGGGTCGGTCATGATCAGCGCGGGGTGTGCAGCCGCTTCATCGCTTCGCTGAAATCGCCCTGCACCGCCAACGGCAGCACGTCGATCGCATCGTCGATGGCGCGCGAGATCAGTACTTCATCGTCCTTGGAGGGACGTCCCAGCACCCAACCCACCACGCGATCCTTGTGGCCGGGATGGCCGATGCCCACGCGCAGGCGATGGAACTTGCCGTGGCCGAGCAACCGGATGGTGTCACGCAGGCCGTTCTGGCCACCGTGTCCACCGTCAAACTTCAAGCGCGCCACGCCGGGCGCCAGATCCAGTTCGTCGTGGGCCAGCAGGGTTTCCTCCGGCTCGATCTTCCAGAACCGCTGCGCGGCGGTGACCGACTTGCCGCTGAGGTTCATGAAGGTGGCCGGCTTGAGCAGCCACACGGTCTGTCCGGCAATGTCGACCTTGGCGGTCTCGCCAAACAACTTGCTGTCCACGTTCCATCGCGCACCGGCCTTTTCAGCCAGGGCCTCAACGAAATGAAACCCGGCATTGTGCCGGGTCCGGGCGTGCTCCGATCCGGGGTTGCCCAGACCGACGATCAGTCGCAATCCTGCCATCGTTCCATCCAGATACGGCGCCTGCCCCGAAGGACAGGCGCCGCGGGGTATTACTCGGCCGCTGCTTCTTCAGCGTCGGCAGCGTCCTGCTTGCCGTGCTTGGCAGTGACGATGGCGTCGTCGTGGTCCTTGCCCAGCGCCAACGCCGGGATTTCCACGCCCTTCGGCAGCTTGATGTCCGACAGGTACACCACGTCGCCAGCCTTCAGCTCGCCCAGGTCGACTTCGATCGACTCCGGCAGGTCCTTCGGCAGGCAGCTGATGGCCACTTCCTTCAGTTCGTGGGTGACCACGACGTCGGCAGCCTTGCCAGCCGGCGAGGTGTCTTCGTTGATGAAGTGCAGCGGAACCGAAGCGGTCAGCTTCTCGTTCTCGTTCACGCGCAGGAAGTCCAGGTGCATGATCAGCTGCTTGAACGGATGGCGCTGCATGTCACGCAGCAGCACCTTCTGCACCTGGCCGTCCAGGTTCAGGTCCAGGATCGAGGCATAGAACCACTCGTTCTGCTGGGCCAGCCAGATTTCGTTGTGGTCCAGGCTGATGGCGACCGGTTCGGCGTTGCCGCCGTACACGATTGCCGGGATCACACCAGCGGTACGCAGGCGGCGGCTCGCACCCTTACGCTGCAGTTCACGCTTGGTGACCTTGATTTCATGGGTCTTCGACATTTTCGACTACTCGGTTGTTGCCTTGCCTTGCGGCTTGGCGGTTGAAGGCACTTCCGCGACCAGAAGTGCCCAGTGTGTCCCTGCCGTTGCCGGCTGGGACGAAAAAATCAATCGACGTACAGCGAGCTGACCGACTCGCCGAAGGCGATGCGGCGCATCGTTTCGGCCAGCATTTCCGCCACGCTCAGCTGGCGGATCTTGCTGCACACCCGCGCGGCGTCCTTCAGCGGGATGGTGTCGGTCACCACCARCTCATCGAGCTGGGAATTGGTGATGTTGTCCACCGCCGGGCCCGACAGCACCGCGTGGGTGCAGTAGGCGGCGACCTTGAGCGCACCGCGCGCCTTCAGGGCAGCGGCAGCGGCGCACAGGGTGCCGGCGGTATCGACGATGTCATCGACCATCACGCAGGTCTTGCCTTCGACGTCACCGATGATGTTCATCACGGTGGAGACGTTGGCGCGCGGACGGCGCTTGTCGATGATCGCCAGGTCGGCGTCGTCCAGGCGCTTGGCCACCGCACGGGCGCGGACCACGCCGCCCACGTCCGGCGACACGACGATCAGGTTCTCGGTGCCGTAGGCGCGCCAGATGTCGGCCAGCAGCAGCGGAGAGGCATACACGTTGTCGACCGGAATATCGAAGAAGCCCTGGATCTGGTCGGCGTGCAGGTCGACGGTCAGCACGCGATCAGCGCCGGCGGTGCTGAACATCTTCGCCGCCAGCTTGGCGGTGATCGGCACGCGCGAGGAACGCATGCGGCGATCCTGGCGCGAGTAGCCGAAGTACGGCACCACGGCGGTCACGCTGGCCACCGATGCGCGCTTGAGCGCGTCGATCAGCACCAGCAGTTCCATCAGGTTTTCGGCGCTCGGCGCCGAGGTCGGCTGGATCACGAACACGTCCTGCTTGCGGACGTTCTCTTCGATTTCCACCTGCACTTCGCCATCGGAGAAGTGCGAGACCAGCGCCTTGCCCGGGCGCACTCCCAGTTCCTTGCAGATGTTCTGCGCCAGACGTTTGTTGGCGTTGCCGGAAAAGACCAGCAGGTTCGGGGACTCTTGCATCATGATTGTCTCGGGCGGGGACGAGTGGCGGGGATCCGGTAGCGGCAAGGACCACTTCGGCCCCTGCTGCTGACAACACCGCGACTGTTCCCACGTCCCGCGCAGGTGATGCGCTGGAAGGCGCGGACGCAGCCGCATTGGCAGGGGCGGGAGGATTCGAACCTCCGAATGCCAGGATCAAAACCTGGTGCCTTGGGCCTCTTGGCGACGCCCCTGCATTGATGAATCAGTGTTGCTCGAGTGCATCCAGCAGTGGCGAACGTGCAACGCCCGCAGCCACCCTTGCCCGCAACTCCTTCGACAACTTCGCTCGTCCCTGCTCGGCGGCAGCCTGCGAATCGAACTCGACGAAACAACCACTTCCCGAACCGGTCAGTCGTGCCGTGCCGATGTCGCTCAACGCAGCAAGCACCGCCTCGACGGCAGGCTCACGGCGGCGCAGCACCGGTTCGAACACGTTCCCGACCAGCGTGCCGGAAGCGAAGTCCTCTATTTTCGCCTGTGGACTGTCGCGCGTCAAATCCGGATCAGCGAACAGGAGGGGCGTGGGCACATGAACGCCCGGTTCGACCACCACATACCAGGCCTGCGGCAGGGTGATCGGCCGTAGCCGCTCACCCACCCCTTCTGCCCAGGCGTTGTGGCCACGCACGAACACAGGAACATCGGCGCCGAGGCGCAACCCCAGCGCCGCCAGCGCATTTTCGTCCAGGCCGGCATCCCAGAGGCGGTTCAACACCACCAGCACGGTGGCCGCATCGGACGAACCGCCGCCGAAACCGCCGCCCGCCGGAACGTGCTTTTCGACGATGATGTCGACACCTTTCTCGACATTCGTCACCTCTTTGAGCAGCCGCGCTGCGCGAACCGCCAGATCATCCGCCTCCGCGACACCGGCCAGGCCATCGCCCTGCCGCCGCACCTGGCCGTCTTCACGCAGGCGCAGGCCGATCCGGTCGCCCCAGTCGAGCAGGCGGAACACGGTCTGCAGCTCGTGGTAGCCGTCGGCACGGCGGCCGGTGATGTGCAGGAACAGGTTCAGCTTGGCCGGGGCCGGCCACCAGGACCAGCCCGCGTCATCCACCCGCGCGTTCATGGCGCGCCCTGGCCCCACTGGTCGACCAGCAGGCGCACCTTGGCGTCGCCATTGACCGCCTCGACCCTGCGCGGCAGGGCCGGCCGCCCGGCTTCGGCCGGGTACCAGTCCAGATACTGGATCACCCACCCCATCTGCTGCATGCGCCGCGGACGACCATCAGCATCACGCTCGATCTTTCCCGGCCCAGCGCTGTCGCCGGCGACCAGGCCGCGTACCCAGTCCGGCAGCTGGTTGACCGGGATGTCCCAGCCGGTGGCTTCCAGCAACAGGGCCTGCGCGTCTTCACCGTCTCGCGGACCACCGGCCAGTCCTTCCAGACGGCCGGCTTCATGATGGCTATCACCGCTCAACTTCCAGCTCTGGCGGGTCACCGGCGCGCTCAGTTCGACGACATAGCGTTGGCCTTCCTGTTTCCAGTCGATGCGGCCGCTGCCACCATCCTTGCCCTTGCTGACCGCCACCCGGCCCTGGAAATTCCACTCCGACGCCGATCGCAGCGCGTCCACGCGCGCGGCCTCGGCGGCGGTCGCTTCGGCGGAAACGGTGGTGACAACGGCCGGCGCCGGTGTTTTCTGCCGGCCAACGGTGGTACAGGCACTCAGGGCCAGGGTCACGGCCACCAGCAGGAGTGGCCGGATCGTGGAAACACTCATGGATTGAATTTCTCGCGGGCGCGCAGCAGCGCGCGGTTTTCAGGGTCGAGCCTGGCCGCTTCCTCGAAGAAGTGACGGGCTTCATCGTGCTTGCCCAGCACCCACAGCACCTCGCCCACGTGGGCGGCGATTTCCGGGTCCTTGGCCAGCGTCCAGGCGCGGCGCAGCTGCACCAGCGCGTCGGCGTTGCGCCCCAGCCGATACAGCACCCAGCCATAGCTGTCGACGATGGCGGCGTTGTCCGGCTCGGCCACGCGCGCGCGGTCGATCAGTTCGAGCGCTTCCTGGTAGCGACCGGTCCGGTCGGCCAAGGTGTAGCCCAGTGCGTTCAGTGCCGGCACGTTCTCCGGCTCGGTCACCAGGATCTTGCGCAGGTCGGCCTCGGCACGGGCGATGTCATCGCGGCGCTCCCAGGCCAGCGCACGGGCATACAACAGACCGTTCTCGTCCGGATACGCAGCCAGGCCACGGGCCAGTGCATCGATCTCGCCGGGAAGGTCGTCAGCGCGCTGGCGCAGCTCGGCTTCCAGCAGATACGCATCGCGCCGCACATCGTCATCCACCCCGGCATCGGACTGGATCGCATGCACTTCATCCAGCGCCAGCGACTGCCGGCCGGCCAGCCCCTGTGCATTGGCCGCGCGCAGGCGCGCTTCATTCAGTTCATCGCCGCCGGGCACGCTGTGATACCAGTTGACCGCCTCCGGGTAGCGCTTGAGGTACTCGGCGATCTTGCCCAGCAACAGGCGCTGCGCCGGGTCCGGCTTGGCCGCCTGCCGCGACAGTTCGTTGTACAGATTGGACAGCGCGGCCTTGTCGCCCTGCTTGGCCAGCAGCGACGCGCGCATACCCCACGTCTGCACATTCTGCGGACCGACCGCCAGCACGCGCTCGGCCGCTGCCGGCTGGCCAAGGCTGTCATAGGCGATGGCCACCGCATTGCGCAGTTCCGGATCCTGACGGGTCTTCGGTTCCACCCCACGCAGCAGCGACAGTGCCTGGTCGGTCTGCCCGGCCTGCTGCAGCTGGCTGGCGCGCAGCAAGGCGACGCGCGGCTCCTCGGGGAAGCGCTTGACCACCTCATCGATCATGCGCCGCGCCAGCTCGGGCTTTTCCATGCGCAACGCCAGGCGTCCAAACTCCTGCCAGGCCTCGATCTTCTGGGGAATGGCGTTGGCATCGACCAGGTCGCCCAGTACCTGGGCCGGCACGGCCGGATCGCGGCCACCGCCGATCAAGGCGCCCAGGGCGAACTTCCAGCCCTCATCCCCCGGGTCCTGCAACAAGGCCTGAAGCTCGCTGCGCGCGGCCTTCACATCGCCCTGGCGCATCGCCAGCGCACCGGCGGCGCTGCGCATCGCCAATGAGCGCGGCGCACGTTGCTGCCACAGGGCCAGGCCCTTGGCCGCAGCATCATCCTCGTTGGCCAGCATGGCGATGCGGGTCGCCCGCTCGGCCAGGCCGGCATCGCCGTCGGTCTGCTGGGCGGCCTGCAGGTACCAGCGCGCGGCCTCGGCCAGCTTGCCCGCCTGCAGGGCGAACTCGCCAGCCAGGACCGGTTCCAGCGCCAGTTCCTCAGTCACCGCAGGCCGTGCAGGCGCCTTGGCGGGCACCGCCGCCAGGGCCTGGGCACAGGCCAGAGACAGCAGCAGAACACTGGGGATGCGAATCAATGCGGGCATCGTCGGCATCGGGGCCTTAAAATGTCGTCCAATGGCCAGCAGCTTATCGCAAGCAACTGAACAATGACCCTGTGGGTGCTCGGACTGAATCACCAGACCGCACCGGTGGAACTGCGCGAACGCGCAGCCTTCGCCGGTGACGCGTTGCCGCGCGCGCTCGGTTCGCTGCGCGATACCCCGCAGATCGCCGAGGCGGTACTGCTGTCCACCTGCAACCGCACCGAGCTGTATGCCGTGGCCGAGTCCGCGCAGGCACTGGACCAGTGGCTGCGCGCCCAGGCTGGCGACCTGCACGGCTATCTGTACCAGCACGCCGATGCCGATGCCGTACGCCACCTGTTCCGGGTGGCGACGGGGCTGGATTCGATGGTGCTCGGTGAGCCGCAGATCCTGGGCCAGGTGAAGGATGCCTGGTCGACTGCGCGCGACCACGGCCTGCTCGGCCAGCGCCTGGACCGGCTGTTCCAGCAGACGTTCTCGGTGGCCAAGCGCGCGCGTACCGATACCCAGGTCGGCGCCAACCCTGTATCGGTGGCCTCGGCAGCGGTACGCCTGGCACAGAACGCATTTGCCCGCCTGGACGATTCCACCGTGCTGCTGGTCGGCGCCGGCGAGACCATCGAACTGGCAGCACGCCACCTCAGCGAAGGCAAGGTGCGGCGGCTGCTGATCGCCAACCGCACCCTCGCCCATGCGCAGGAACTGGCCAGCCGGCACGGCGGTGTGGCGCTGCCGCTGACCGAACTGGAGCGCCACCTGGCCGAGGCCGATGTGGTGTTCTCGGCCACCGCTGCACGTGAACCGGTGATCCACCGTGCCGCGGTGGCCAATGCCCTGCGCGCACGCCGGCACAAACCGATGCTGCTGTTCGACCTGGCCGTGCCGCGCGACATCGAAGCCGACGTTGCCAGTCTCAACGATGCGTTCCTGTACACGGTGGACGATCTCGAGCGTGCGGTGGAAGACAACCGCCGCAGCCGCCGCGAGGCGGCCGCCGAAGCGGAAACGATCATCGACCTGCAGGTTTCGCGCTTCGTCGAAACCCTGCAGGCCAGCGCCCACCAGGCACCGCTGCGGCAGCTGCGCGCCTTCGGCGAGGCCACCCGTGCCGAACTGCTGGAACGCGCGCGCCAGCAACTGGCCAACGGCAAGCCGGCCGACGAAGTGCTGGAACTGCTTGCCCACGGATTGACCAACCGCCTGCTGCACCCGCCGACCGCCGCCCTGCGTGCGGCCGCGCTCAGCGGCGATGCCGACCTGACCCGCGCCGCCGAGCGCCTGTTCCCGGCGACGCCGGGTTACCGCCACCCACCTGTGAGAACCGATGACGCCGACCCTGCGCCGTAAGTTGGAAGCGCTGGCCGAGCGCCGCGAAGAACTGGAACGTCTGCTCGCCGAACCGGAGGTGGTCGCCAACAACGCGCGCTTCCGCGATCTTTCGCGCGAGTTTTCCCAGCTCGAACCGATCGCCACCGCGCTGGCCGATGAAGCACGCGCCAAGGCCGACCTGACCGCGGCCGAGAGCATGCGTGCGGACCCGGACCTGCGCGAACTGGCCGACGAGGAAATCGCTGCCGCACAGGCCCGCCTGCAGGAACTGGAGCAGGAGCTGGCACTGCTGCTGGTGCCGCGCGACCCGCGCGATGAAGGCAACCTGTTCCTGGAAGTACGCGCTGGCACCGGTGGCGACGAGGCGGCAATCTTCGCTGGCGACCTGTTCCGCATGTACGCCCGTTACGCCGAGCGACAGGGCTGGAAGGTCGAGATCGAATCGGACAACCCCGGCGAACATGGCGGCTACAAGGAAGTGGTGGCACGCGTGGTCGGCCGTGGCGCGTTCTCGCGCCTGAAATTCGAATCGGGCACGCACCGCGTGCAGCGCGTGCCGGCCACCGAATCGCAGGGCCGCATCCACACCTCGGCGGCCACCGTGGCGATCATCCCGGAAGCCGACGAAGTCGATGAAATCGTCATCAACCCGGCTGACCTGAGGGTTGATACCTACCGCTCCTCCGGCGCCGGTGGCCAGCACGTCAACAAGACCGAATCGGCGATCCGCATCACCCACGTGCCCAGCGGCGTGGTGGTGGAATGCCAGACCGAGCGCAGCCAGCACGCCAACCGCGACAAGGCGATGAAACGCCTGAAGGCGCAGCTGCTCGATGCCGAACGCCAGCGCCACGACGCGGCGCAGGCGGAATCACGGCGCCTGCAGGTCGGCAGCGGCGACCGCAGCCAGCGCATCCGCACCTACAACTTTCCGCAGGGCCGGATCACCGACCACCGCGTGGAAGGGCTGACCCTGTACGACCTGCCCAACGTACTGGCCGGCGACCTGGATCCGCTGCTGCAGCGACTGAGCCACGAGCACCAGGTCGACGCCCTGGCCCAGCTTTCGGCGGGTTGACCAGCATGTCGGCCTGGCAGCAGCGGCAGCAACTGCAGCAGGCGATCACGCGCCAGCCCGGCGACTTTGTCGCCTGGGTGATGCTGGCCGACCTGGAACTGGAAGCCGGCGACATTGCGGCCGGCGAGCAGGCCGCGCGACGCGCGCTGCAGCTGCGGCCCAATCATCCTGAAGCACTTGCCCGGCTGGGCCGGGTAGCGTGGATGGCAGGAGCGCATGCCGACGCCGCCAAGCTGTTGGGCCAGGCCTCGGCGCTGGCACCGGAGCACCCGGGCATCGCGTTGTGGCTGGGGCACGCGCTGGAAGATGCCAACGATGCAGAAGGCGCATCAGCGGCCTATCGCCGCGCACATGCACTGATGCCCGATGAGCCGTATATCGCCGCGCAGCGCCTCGCCTGGCAGCGTCGCCTGTGCGATTGGCAGGACGTGGATGCGCTGGCCGATCAGGTGCGCGGTGCACTGGTGTCCGGCCAGGGCGTGGTGGAACCCTTCGCGTTTCTCAGCGAAGACGCCAGCGCAGCCGAACAGCTGGCCTGCGCACGTGCACGTGCCGCCGCGGTGGCAGCATCGGTGCGGCCACTGCCGCCGGCGAAGCTGCGCGAACGAGGCCCACTTCGCGTGGGCTTCCTGTCCAACGGTTTCGGCGCTCATCCCACCGGATTGCTGACGGTGGCGCTGCTGGAGCAGATGAGCCGCGACCCKGCCCTGCAACTGCATCTGTTCGCACTCAACGCGGACGATGGCAGCCGCATCCGCCAACGCCTGCAGGCCGCCACCCGGTTGCATGACATGGCCGGATTGCGCCATGCCGATACGGCCGCGCGCATCCGTGCACAGGGCATCGACCTGCTGTTCGATCTGCGCGGCTGGGGTGGTGGTGGCACGCCGGAAGTACTGGCGATGCGCCCTGCCCCGCTGCAGCTCAACTGGCTGGCCTACCCCGGCACCTCCGGTGCATCGTGGCTGGATGCAGTGATCGCTGACGACTTCACGCTGCCGTCCTCGCTGGAACCGCACTACAGCGAACGCGTGCTGCGCCTGCCGCGCGCGTTCCAGCCCTCCGACAACACCCGCGTGCTGGAACCGGCGCCGGACCGTGCGGCGTGTGGGCTGCCCGCGCAGGGCACGGTGTTCTGCTGCTTCAACAACAGTTACAAACTCAACCCGCGCAGCATGGGCCGCGCGTTCGCGGTGCTGCAGGCAGTACCTGGCAGCGTGCTGTGGCTGCTGTCCGGCCCCGGCCAGGCCGATGCACGGCTGCGTTCCGCCGCCCAGGCTGCAGGACTGGATCCGGCGCGCCTGGTGTTCATGGCCAAGCTGCCGCATCCGCAGTATCTGGCCCGCTATCAGCTGGCCGACCTGTTCCTGGATACGAACCCGTACAACGCGCACACTACTGCGTCGGATTCCCTGTGGGCCGGCTGTCCGGTGCTGACCTGCCCCGGCGCCACCTTCGCCGCGCGCGTGGCCGGCAGCCTCAACCATCAGCTGGGCCTGGAGCACATGAACGTCGCCGACGACGCGTCGTTCGTCGCCACCGCCAGCGCACTCGGCAACGACCCGGCCGCCTTGGCCGCAGTGCGCGCCGAACTGGCGCAGGCACGCGAACGCAGCGGCCTGTTCGACATGGCGGCTTTCGCGCGCGATCTGTCCGCACTGCTGCAGCAGCTGGCCCGCGAGCAGGGCTGGCAGGGCCTCGACACGCCCTGACATCGCCCTAGGCTACGCTCGGGCCTCCTTCCCGCGTGGTATGACGATGGCCAAGCTCAAGCGCAAGGAATATGACGAACTGCTGCAGCCGCTGCAGCTGGAACTAGCTGCGATGGCGCGCTGGGTGCAGCACAGCGGGCAACGCCTGCTGGTGCTGTTCGAAGGACGCGATACCGCCGGCAAGGGTGGCGCGATCCAGACCATCAGCGAGCACCTCAACCCACGCCAATGCAGGGTGGTGGCGCTGCCCAAACCCACCGACCGCGAAGCCACGCAATGGTATTTCCAGCGCTACGCCACGCATCTGCCGGCCGCCGGCGAGATCGTGCTGATGGACCGCAGCTGGTACAACCGCGCGGGCGTGGAACGGGTGATGGGCTACTGCAGCGAGACCGAGTACCAGCAGTTCCTGCATCAGGCACCGGTGTTCGAACAACTGCTGGTGGATGACGGCATCCTGCTGTTCAAGTACTGGTTGTGTGTGGACCAGGAGCAGCAGGAAAAGCGCTTTGCCGAGCGCCATGTCGATCCACTGAAAGGCTGGAAGCTGTCACCGGTGGATCTGAAGTCACGCAGCAAGTACAGCGCGTACACCGAGGCGCGCGAAGCGATGCTGCGCGCGACCCATCGCGACGGTGCGCCGTGGACGCTGGTGGATTTCAACGACCAGCGGCTGGGTCGCCTGACTCTGGTCCGCAATCTGCTGGACCGGCTGCCGGACACACGGGTGGATGCGCCGCTGCCCGAGCTGCCGAAGCTGAAGGGCAAGCTGCATCGCGAGCACTACGACGTGCTGAAGCCGATCGAGGATTTTCCGGTCGAAGAATAGGGTGGGTCGGCAGGGCTTGCGGCCCTGCACCTGCTGCTTTCAGGCAACAGCAACAGCCGAAGCAACAGCAAAAGCGGCATTGCGTGGGATGGCGGGGCGGTGTCGGAGTGCGGGGACGCCGTGAACCCGTCCATGGGGGCTTGGCCGCGGCATCCATGCCGCGGACACCCCGCACTCCGACACCGCCCCACCTTCGACAGATTTCCGGTGGCTGATGGATTCACACCATGCGTGGATGTAAGTCCATCGAAATCAAATATTTCGACAATTGAACGAAGAGCATCCACGCATGGCGTGGATCTACGTGTCGACCAAGGTCGACACCCACCAAGAGCAGGCCATGTCATTCCGGCAGGTCGCCAGAAACTGTCGAAGGCGGGGTGGGTCCGGTTGCGGGGGCGTGAGCGCCATGGGCCCGAGGCATGCCTCGGGCGGGTTGGGCAGGACGCCCAACCCCGGTCTTGCCGTGTGCGCAGGACAGCGCACACGAGCAAGGCGCGACCGAGCCTACAGGGACGTATTTACGGCGTCCCCCGCAACCGGACCCACCCCGCCATCCCTCAGGAAACCCGCTTTGGCTTCGGCTTTGGCTGTTGCTGTCGAGGTTGCCGGCCAGCGGCCGGCACTACCGCTTCGGTGGGTGCAGGGCGCAGCCCTGCCCCTCCCCTTATTTGGCAGCAGCAATCTGCTTTTCGATGTCCGCCGCAGTGACCGGGCCCAGGAAGCTGTGGGCCAGCTTGCCCTGCGGGTCGATCAGATGGGTCAGCGGCAGGCCACGCGGGGTGGCGAAGTCGGCCGGCGGGTCGAACGGATCGACGACCACGATCGGGTAGGTCACCGGATGCTTGGTCAGGAACGACTGCATTTCCGGCACCTCGATGTCCTCGTAGGCCAGGCCAACCACTTCGATGTTGCTGCGCATGGCATGCAACGCCGACAGCTCGGGCATTTCCTTGCGGCAGGGCGCGCACCAGGTCGCCCAGAAATTCACCACCACCCACTTGCCACGATGCGCGGCCAGGTCGTAATCGCTGCCATCGACCGCCTTCATCTTCAACGTCGGGAACTCGGCAGTAACGCGCTCGGCGGGCGTATCCTCCACCGGCGCCGGCGCGGCCGGAGTCGGTGCCTGTGCCGGCGGCTGGCTGCTGGCCGGGGTCGGCTCCTGTGCGGGTTTGCAGGCGGCCAGGGCCAGCAGCGCAGCCAGCAGCAACGGGGTCTTGCAGGTCATGGGGCGTCTCCAGAATCAGGGTAGATGTCGCTGACGCGACGCTTGAGGCGTTCACGCAGCGGCAGGCGCAGTTCATCCAGTGCGGCCAAGGCGGCCCGGCCGAGGCTGTCATCGCGGTAAGGCAGGTGTTGTTCGGCCACCGGAATGCGCAGCTGCGTGCATTCGTACAGATCGCCCAGGCTGACCTGGTCCAGGTCGCGGGCCAGCAGCCACTCGCCGCGCTCATCGCGGCGCAGCAGACCGATGCCCTCCAGGTGGCAGGCCAAGTCCTGCAGCAGCGAGTCGGTCAGCATCGGTTCCAGCCGCAGGATCTCGTCGTCGGCCAGGCCCCTGCCCTTGGCACGTGCATGCTGGAAGCGCCCGAGCAGGCGCAGCAGGCCATAGAACTCGTAGCCCTGCGGCAGGCGCAGCTCCACCGGCTGGTAGCGGAAAGCCGCCATTGACGACGCCAGCGACGCGCCCAGCAGCACGGCCACCCAGCAGAGGTAGATCCACAGCAGCAGGATCGGCACGAAGGCCACCGTGCCATACAGCTTCTGGTAGGACTGGAAGCTGCCCAGGTAGGCGCCGATGCCCCACTTCACCAGCTCCAGGATCACTGCGGCGAGAATCGCGCCCGGAACCGCATGGCGCCACTTCACGGTGTGGTGTGGCACCACCCGGAACATCAGGGTGATGCAGACGAATTCGATCAGGATCGGCGCCAGCCGCAAGGCGAGATCGGCCAGCCAGCGCCCCTCCTGCGTGCCGAACAGCGGCATCGCGAACACCCGCGCCGACACCGCCAGCGATGCAGCGGCGAGCATCGCGCCCAAGGTCAGCACCGTCCAGTAGACCAGGAAGCGGGTCAGCCGCGGCCGACTGCTGCCGACGCGCCAGATCTGGTTGAAGGTCTCTTCAACACTGTTGAGGGTGATCAGCAGCGAGATGACCAGGGCGATGAAGCCAGCGGCAGTGAGCTGGCCCGCGCTGGCCGAGAACTGCCGCAGGTAGCCTTCGGCGGCGCGCGCGGCATTGGGCACGAAGTTGGAGAAGACGTAGTCACTGAGCTGGTCGCTCCAGCGATCGAACACCGGGAAGGCCGAGAGCACGCCGAATACCACGATCGCCAGCGGCACCAGCGCGAACACCGTGGTGTAGGCCAGCGCGGCGGCAGCCTGGAACAGGCGGTCATCGAGGAAGCGGCGCCACAGGAAGCGGCCGAAGCTGGCGGCGCGTGCGCGATCCCGCGCGCGCTCCATCCACAAATTGAGCGTATCCAAAGGTTCCATCGGCGCAAGGGTACCCGATGCGGAATCGATGCAGGATAGCCATACTGGCGTCCACACGATGAGGAGAGCTGGGCGCGATGGGCGAAATCCTGGTGCTTTACTACAGCCGCGGCGGTTCGGTGGCACGGCTGGCGCGCCAGATCGCGCGGGGCATCGGCGAGGTGCCGGGCATGGCAGCGCGGCTGCGCACGGTGCCGCCGGTAGCCGCCGTCACCCAGACCGCGCAGCCGCCGGTACCCGACGATGGCGCGCCCTATGTAAGCGTGCAGGACCTGGCGGAGTGCCAGGGACTGCTGCTGGGCAGCCCTACCCGTTTCGGCAACATGGCCGCGCCGGTCAAGCATTTCCTTGACGGCCTCGGCGCCGAATGGGTGAACGGCACGCTGGCAGGCAAGCCGGCCGGGGTGTTCACGTCCACTGCGTCGATGCATGGCGGCCAGGAGTCGACCCTGCTGTCGATGCAGGTACCGCTGCTGCACCACGGCTGCCTGATCGTCGGCATTCCGTTCACCGAGCCGGCGCTGAGCCACACCACCAGTGGCGGCACGCCGTATGGCGCCAGCCACGTGGCCGGTGCCGCCGACGACCCGCAACCCACCGACGATGAGGCGGTACTGGCGCGGGCGCTGGGCCGGCGCGTGGCCGACATCGCGCAGCGGCTGGCGCGATGAGCACCGCGCCGCGCACCGTGCTGCTGCTGGCCCTGATGGGGCTGGCGGCGCTGTTTGCCGGCTGGTTCATCAACGACAGGCACTGGCTGGCCACCCAGCTGGTGTTCACTGCGCCGCCGATGGCGCTGGCCATCGCCCTGCGGCTGGGCTGGCGCAAGGCCGGGTTCTGGGCGGCGGTGCTGGCCCTGGGCTGGTTCAGCCACGGCGTGATGAGCGCCTGGAGCCATCCCGAGACCCGCTGGCTGGCACTGATCGAAATCGTGCTGGCGCTGCTGGTGATCTTTTCGGCCAGCCTGCCCGGCCTGCGCGCCCGTTTCGGGCGGCGGCGCTGACGCTGCGCCCGGTGGGCCGTATCATCTGCGTTCCCGGCCCCGCGCCGCTGTACCTGCCTTGGTTTCGCGCATGCACATGATGGAAGAGCTCCTGGTCGTCACCACCGGTGGCACGATCGACAAGATCTATTTCGACGACAAGTCGGACTACCAGATCGGCGACCCGCAGATCGGCATGATCCTGCGCGAACTGGGGGTTACGTTCCGTTTCAACGTGATTCCGATCCTGCGCAAGGATTCGCTGCACATCAACGACGACGATCGTGAGCTGATCCGCGCGACGATCGCCGCGCAGCCCACCCGCCACGTGCTGGTGACCCACGGCACCGATTCGATGGTGCAGACCGGCAAGGTGCTGGCGACGATCCCGGACAAGACCATCGTGATGACCGGTGCGCTGAGCCCGGCGCGTTTCCGTGGTTCGGATGCGGAGTTCAACATCGGCTGTGCGATCGGTGCGGTGCAGTCGCTGCCGGCGGGAGTGTTCATCGCGATGAACGGCCGGATCTTCGACCCGCAGCATGTGCGCAAGAACGTGGCGGCGAACCGGTTCGAGTCGGTTTGAGGGATTGAAGGCGCGCTGTCGCGCGTCGGCGTTTCGGTTGCTGTAGTCGTGAGAGGCTCAGGCTCTCCAGACAGATGCCGGTGCGCGGCCAGCAAGGTCAAAAAAACACCCCGGCCGAAGCCGGGGCGTGCCCATGGAGAGGGGCTTGGGCTCAGTACTGGGCGTTGACGGTCACGCCCGAGAAGGTGCTGTACGCCTTCACCCGCACGTACCAGGTACCGGCGGTGGGGCTGTTGACGGTGCAGGTCTCGTTGTTGCCGCTCAGGTACGGGCGGCAGGTGTAGACGGTGTCGGTCGGGGCACTGCCCTGGCGCAGGTACAGGTCGGCATCACCGCTGCCGCCGCTGATCGCCACGCGCAGCTGCGTGCTGCCAGCCGGGACGTTGACGGTATAGCTGAGCGATGCGCCGCTGGCTGCGCCGAGGCCGGTAACCGGCACGTTGTTCTGCAGCACGGTGCCACCCGGGTTGGGCGTGGTGCCGTTGATCGCGGCAGTCACCGCGGCATCGGCGTCGATGATGCCGGCGCCGCAACCACCCGAGCACGCACCCGGCAGCGGACGCGCGGTGCTCTTGATGATGCTTTCCACCTGCGCCGGGCTGAGCGGGCTCGGTGCCACCGACTGCATCAGTGCAACCACGCCCGCCACGTGCGGCGCCGCCATCGAGGTGCCGTTGTAGGACGCGTAACTGGCGCTGCCCGGGGTGGTGGTGCCGCTGTTGAGGGTGGACAGGATGCTCTGGCCCGGTGCGGAGATATCGATGCCGGTGCCGTAGTTGGAGAAGCTGGCACGTGCGCCTGCCGAGGTGGTCGCCGCCACCGCGATCACGTTCGGGCAGTTCGCCGGTACCGACGAGGATACGTTGGTGTTGCTGTTGCCGGCAGCGACCACCACGGTGGTGCCACGGCCGACCGCGCCGTTGATGGCGTTCTGGTAGGTGGTCGAGCAGCTGCCGCCGCCACCGAGCGAGAGGTTGATGACCTCGGCCGGATTGGCGTTGGCCGGCACACCGCTGACCGTGCCACCGGAGGCCCAGACGATCGCGTCGGCGATGTCGGAGGTGTAGCCGCCGCACTTGCCGAGCACGCGCACCGGCACGACCTTGGCGTTGAAGGCGGTACCGGCCACGCCGGTGCTGTTGTTGGTCACAGCAGCGACCGTGCCGGCCACGTGGGTGCCATGCCAGCTGGAGTTCGAGCCCGGATAACCGGCCTGGCACTCGTTGTCGCCGTACCAGTCACCCTCGTCGTTGGGATTGCTGTCACGGCCACCACCATCGCGCGCCATCGCCGCGTCGCTGATGAAGTCATAGCCGGGCAGGATGTTGGCGTTGAGGTCGGCATGGTTGGTGATGCCGGTATCGATCACGGCCACGACCACGCCGGTGCCGGTGGCCTTGTCCCAGGCCGGACGCACGTTGATCGAGGCGTTGGACGTACCGAAGCCCCATTGCTCGCTGAAACGGGTGTCGTTGGGGGTCAGCGTCGCGCGCATGATCTGGTCGACTTCGACGTATTCGACGTTCGGGTCGGCGGCCAGCTTGCGCATCAGCAGCTCGGATTCGGCCTGGTCCAGCGCACGGTCGGTCCTGACCACGGTGGAGCCGACCGCAAGCCTGCGGACCTGCTGCAGGCCCAGCGCGCGGCCCTGGCTGCTGGCGATGCCGGCAGCGGCCGTCTTCAGCGAAGAGGCCAGCGCGGTGGTGTTGGCCACCGGCGCACTGCCGTCGCGGAACTTGACGATGAAGCGCTGGTGGGTCTGCGCGGACTGCAGGCCGCTGAGCTGGACATCACCGGCCAGCGCAGGCGTGGCCAGCAGCAGCGATGACAGGACGGACGCACCAAGGACCACCCACACACGACGCACACGCGGTTGCGTTACCTGGGACATCGGATTTCCCTTCTAATGGTAGGAATGCCGGAATCGGCAGAAGCACCGGCCTGAACCGTGGGCTGGCTTGCGATGGCGAGGTTCGGGTCCGGCGAGCCAGCGGATTCCCCTGCCCATCCGCTGTGTTGATGACGCTAGTGGCTCAAGCCGGACACCACAAGATTTTCAGCGTCTTTTCAGCAAGATGAAATGTTGGATCTGAGACTTTCCGGGTCGAGGGTTTGTGAAGGTGAAGGAACTTTCGCGTCAGCTGCACGTACCTGACTGCGGAATGTCCTGTCTCACCATGTCTTTGCCGACATCGGCGGGTGTGATTTGCAAGGCATGGCGCGCGCCTCCCCAAACGCAGAAAGCCCGTCACGAGGACGGGCTTTCCAGGAAGGCAGCCGGGCATGGCCCGGCTCCGATATTCAGCGCAGGCGATCAGCCCAGCTTGACCAGCCAGCCGTGGCGGTCCGGCAGGCGACCGTACTGGATGTCGGTCAGCTCCTTGCGCAGCGACATGGTCACTTCACCGGCCGGCGCGTTGATGTCGCCCACCGAGAAGCCCTCGCCCTTGAGCTGGCCGATCGGGGTGACCACCGCAGCGGTACCACAGGCGAACACTTCGGCGATCTCGCCGGAGGTCACGCCCTGCTTCCACTCATCGATGGTGACCTTGCGCTCTTCGACCTTCATGCCGCGGTCGCGGGCCAGCTGCAGGATGCTCTCGCGGGTGATGCCCTCGAGGATGCTGCCGGACAGTTCCGGCGTGACCAGGGTGCCGTCCTTGTAGACCAGGAACACGTTCATGCCGCCCAGTTCTTCCAGATACTTGCCTTCGACCGGGTCCAGGAACAGCACCTGCGAGCAGCCCTGTGCCTGCGCCTTCTGCTGCGGCAGCAGCGACGCGGCGTAGTTGCCACCGCACTTGGCCGCACCGGTGCCGCCCTTGGCCGCACGCGCGTACTCGGTGGACAGCCAGATCGACACCGGGGCGACGCCCTTGGCGAAGTACGGGCCGGCCGGGCTGGCGATCACGTAGTAACCGGCCTTGTGCGCGCCGCGCACGCCGAGGAAGGCTTCGTCGCCGATCATGAACGGACGGAAGTACAGGCTCGACTCATCGGCCGACGGCACCCAGGCGCTGTCGACGGCGATCATCTGCTTCAGCGATTCGACGAAGATCTCCACCGGCAGTTCCGGCAACGCCAGGCGCTGCGCCGAACGCTGCAGGCGACGGCCGTTGGCATCGGGGCGGAAGGTCCAGATCGAACCATCGGCATGGCGGTAGGCCTTGATGCCCTCGAAGATCTCCTGGCCGTAGTGCAGCACGGCCGCGGCCGGGTCCAGCTGCAGCGGACCATAGGCGCGCACGCTGGCGTTGTGCCAGCCGGCATCCTTGTCCCAGCGCACTTCCACCATGTGGTCGGTGAAGTGCAGGCCGAAGCCCGGCTTCTCCAGGATCTGGGCGCGCTCTTCAGCGCTGCGCGGGTGGTCCGAACGGGTGACGGCGAAGCTGGGAATGGACTGGGACACCGGAGATTTCCTGTTCTGGTTGCGGGTAATGCCGGGCCCGCGTCACTGCGGGCCGTGGGTCAAAGCATGCCGGTTTCGAGGCGCGCGGCCTCGGACATCATGTGCTGGTTCCACGGCGGATCGAAGACCAGCTCGACGTCGGCCTCGGCCACCGTCGGGATCATTTCAAGCTTGCTGCGCACGTCGTCGACCAGGATGTCGCCCATGCCGCACGCAGGCGCGGTCAGGGTCATCTTCACGTCGATCTCGCGCTGTCCTTCGTCCAAGTGCTTGATCTCCACCTCGTAGACCAGGCCCAGTTCGACGATGTTCACCGGAATTTCCGGGTCGAAACAGGTGCGGAGCTGCTGCCAGACCAGTTGTTCGACCTGCTCGTCGCTGGCATCGTCGGGCAGTTCCAGCGGTGCCGGCGCTTCCTTGCCGATGGCATCGCCATCCTTGCCGGCGATGCGGAACAGATTGCCCTCGACGAACACCGAATAACTGCCACCCAGCGCCTGGGTGATGTACCCATAGCTGCCGGCGGGCAGGGTCACAGTGTCGCCCTGCGGGACCATCACGGCCTCGCAATCGCGTTCGAAGTGGACAGGTTCGCTGCTACGGGAATACATGGGGACCGATATGGGGCTGCGGCATAAGCCACGCAAGCGGCCATTCTAGCGTAGGCGCCCCGCCCTCGCCGGTGCACTGCGGCAAACCACAGTATCCTGTGGGCGACCTTCAGGAGCTTCGATGTCCTCCAATGCCGCACGCGCCAGGACCGTTACCTGGCTCTGGCCCTTCATGTTGTTGCTGGCGCTGGCCACCGCCCCCCTCGCCTGGATGCTGATCGCCCTGTTCACCGGCCGTCCCGTCGGCTGGATGGCGGTACTGACCGCCCTGGAACTGGTGTTCATGCTGCGCCTGGGCACGCTCGGTCCCGGCAAGCTGCGTATCGCCCTGGTCGTGCTGGGTACGCTGCTGGTGGCCGCGATCTCGAACTGGGCCATCGCCAGTGCCTGGATGGGCGGATCGATGGGCCTGAACCCCTGGGACGCCTCGCTGCGGATGGGCCCGCACCTGGCCTGGACGCTGATCACCCTGGCCAATGGCGTGGTCGAGTGGCTGTGGCTGGCGGTGGGCGTCGCCGTAGGCGCCTGGCTGGCGCGTTGATCGCGCCGGTGATGCCCTGGTAGATCCACGCCATGCGTGGATGGGGTGGTTGGATCCGGGGTCAGAGCCCTTTCCTGCGGAAAGGGATCCAACCCCAACCCTCAATGCCCGCCGTCAAGCGCCTTCAGTTCGCTGACCAGCGACGCCGCCGCCTCTGCACCATCGCCGTACAGCATGCGGGTGTTGTCGGCGTAGAACAGCGCATTCTCGATACCCGCAAAGCCGGTGCCCTTGCCGCGCTTGATCACCACCACGTTGCGCGCGTTGACCACGTCCAGCACCGGCATGCCGTAGATCGGACTGGCCGGATCGGTGCGCGCCACCGGATTGACCACGTCGTTGGCACCGATCACCAGCACCACGTCGGTAGTGGCGAACTCGGGATTGATGTCATCCATGTCCGCGATCAGGTCATACGGCACCCCTGCTTCGGCCAGCAGCACGTTCATGTGCCCGGGCATGCGCCCGGCCACCGGGTGGATGGCGAACTTGACCTTCACCCCGCGCGTGATCAGCCGCTGCGCCAGCTCCCAGATCTTGTGCTGGGCCTGGGCCACGGCCATGCCATAACCGGGCACGATCACCACGCGTTCGGCAAAGCCCATCATCGCCGCCACGTCGGCCGCTTCGATGGGCTTCTGCGAGCCGGAAATCGCCTGTGCTTCACCCCCGGCGCCACCACCGAAGTTGGAGAACAGCACGTTGCGGATCGGCCGGTTCATGGCCTTGGCCATCAACCGGGTCAGCAGGATGCCCGCTGCGCCGACCATCATGCCGGCAATGATCAACGCCTCGTTGCCCAGCACGTAGCCTTCGAACGACACCGCCAGGCCGGTGAACGCGTTGTACAGCGAGATCACCACCGGCATGTCGGCGCCACCGATCGGCAACGTCATCAACACGCCCAGCGCCAGCGCCAGCACGAAGAAGGCAACGATGGCCCAGGTGCTGAGCGTGCTGGCGGCGATGATGCCCAGCACCACTACGGCCAGCGCCACCAGCAGGTTCATCACCTGCTGGCCCGGCCAGGTCACGCGCTTGTCGAGGCGGCCATCGAGTTTGGCCCAGGCGATCACCGAGCCGGACAGCGACACCGCACCGATCGCCGCGCCCACCACCGCCAGCACCAGCACCGTGCCGGACGGCTGCCGCGCGGCCAGATCGGCCAGCGCCTGCGCACTCCAGTGGGTGGTATCGCGGTTGGCCAGGAACGCATAACGCAGCAGTTCCACCGCACCGATGGCGGCCGCCGAGCCGCCGCCCATGCCGTTGTACAGCGCGACCATCTGCGGCATGTCGGTGACGGCGACCTTGCCCGCCGACCACCAGGCCAGGCCGGCACCCAGCAGCAGTGCCACCAGGATCAGCGGCACGTTGTGCAGTTCGGGCAGGAAGAAGGTCGCCACCGTGGCGAGCAGCATGCCCAGCCCCGCCCAGCGGATACCGCTGCTCGCGGTCATCGGCGAGGCCATGCGCTGCAGGCCGAGCAGGAACAGGGTGGCGGCGACCAGGTAGCTGGCCTTGACCAGCCAATCGAGCAGTTCGACGGTGCTGATGTTCAAGCCTGCGGCTCCTTCGGTTCATCGTTGCCGGCCTTGCGCACGCTCGGCTTGAACATTTCCAGCATGCGCGCGGTGACCACATAGCCACCGGCTGCGTTGCCGGCGCCGAGCACCACGGCAATGAACCCCAGCACCTTCTCCAACGGCGTCTGCGCGTGCCCCAGCACCACCATCGCGCCGATCAGCACGATGCCATGGATGAAGTTGGAGCCCGACATCAGCGGGGTATGCAGGATCACCGGGACCCGGGAAATGATCACGTGGCCGGCAATGGCGGCCAGCATGAAGATGTACAGCGCCACGAACCCGTCACTCACCGGCAACGCTCCTGCTCTGTCTTCGTCGCCCCATCATAACCACGGGCTGAACCCTGCGCGCGTTCCGGTCAACCACGGCCGCGCTCACGCGTTGTCGATGGTGACCCCTGCCGAGGAACCGTACCCTGTGCTGGTGAGCAGCCCTGTCCCCTCAACCACCGATGCCGACACCGTTCCGGCCTCGCTGGAAGCGTTCCTGGCCAGCGTCGGGCCGCGCGCCTTCCGCTTCGCCGAGGCCGGCCTGCGCCAGCGTGATGACGCGCTGGATGCGGTGCAGGACGCGCTGCTGCGCATGCTGGACTACGCCGACAAGCCGGCCGCCGAGTGGGCGCCGTTGTTCTGGAGCATCCTGCGCCGGCGGGTGATCGACGTGCAGCGCCGCCGCCGCTTCCGCCTGCCGTTCTGGCGCGACAACCAGGACGCCGACGGTGGCGAGATCGACTGGGCCGACCCCGGCCCGGACCCCTCGCAGGCGCACGAGCAGCGCCAGCAGTACCAGCAACTGGTGCAGGCACTGCGCGACCTGCCCGCCCGCCAGCGCGAGGCATTCACCCTACGCGTGCTGCAGGACCTGGACGGGGCCACCACCGCCCGCGCCATGGGCTGCAGCGAAGGCGCGGTAAAGACCCATCTGGCGCGCGCCCGACAGGCGCTGCAGAATCAACTGGAGATGCACCCGTGAACCGCCCCCTGCCTTCCGATGACGCCCTGCGCAGCCTGCACGCGCAGTCGCTGCAGGCGCTGTCGCCGGCCACCCTGGCACGCCTGCGCAGTGCCCGTCACAACGCCGGTGCGGCGCACGCCGGTCGCTGGCGCTGGTGGCTGGCCAGCGCCTGTTCGCTGGTGATCGCGCTGGGCATCGGCGTCCAGTTCGTCGGTCCGGGCGATCATCAGGGCCCGATCAGCACGCCGATCGTCGCTGCGGAAGAAGACAATGGCGTGCTGTACGACGAGAATCCCGATCTGTACCTGTGGCTGGGCGACAACGACCTGGCGATGGAGTGAACCATGCTGCGATACCCCTCCCTGCCCCTGCTGATCGCCCTGACCCTGCTGCCCGCTGCATCGGCACTGGCGCAGGCCACCGCGCCGGCGCCTGCCGCGCGGCCGGCACCTGCTGCCGCGCCGCTGCCGAACTGGGAACAGCTGAGCACGGCCCAACGCGAAGCGCTGTTGGCCCCGCTGCGTGACCGCTGGAACGGCGCCGATCCCGCGCAGCGCCAGCGCATGCTGTCGCACGGCCAGCGCTGGCAGTCGATGAGCCCGGAAGAGCGCGACAAGGCCCGCCGCGGCCTGCGCCGCTTCGAACACATGAGCCCGGAGCAGCGCGAGCAGGCCAGGGCGTTGTTCGGCCAGATGCGTGACCTCAGTCCGGCCCAGCGCGATGCCATGCGCGAGCGCTGGTCGCAGATGACCTCAGACGAACGCAGGGAATGGGTGCGGGACAACCCGCCGCCGGCCAAGCCGCGGTAACCCGCCATCCGAAGGCAAGACATGGGGTCAGATCCCTTTGCCTGCGGCAAAGGGATCTGACCCCATGCCGATCACGCCTGCCAGCGCGTTTTCGCCAGCAGCTCGTCTTCCCAGTCGAAGCCCAGCTGGCCATCACGTACGAACAGAGCGACGAAGTTCATCAGGTTGCGCGCATACATCTCGCTGGCCTGGGTTGCACCTCGGCTGGCCAGACCCAGCGGGCCATCGATGGTCACGCCCTGGTGCTCGATGCATTGGCCGGGTTCGGTCAGCGCGCAGTTGCCACCGCTCTCGGCGGCCAGATCGACGATCACGCTGCCGGCGGCCATGCCTTCGACCATCGCGGCGGTGACGATCGTCGGCGCCTGACGTCCCGGCACCGCGGCAGTGCAGATCACCACGTCCACGCTGCGCAGATGGTCGCCAAGACGGCGCTGCTGTTCGGCACGCTCCTCATCGGTCAGCGCCCGCGCATAACCGCCCTCGCCGGCCGCGCTCACCCCCAGGTCGAGGAAGCGTGCACCGAGCGACTGGATCTGTTCGCGGGTTTCCGGGCGCACGTCAAAGCCCTCCACCTGCGCACCCAGGCGGCGCGAGGTGGCAATGGCCTGCAGGCCGGCGACACCGGCGCCGATCACCAGCACCTTGGCTGGACGCACGGTACCGGCCGCAGTGGTCAGCATCGGGAAGAAGCGCGGCGCACGTTCGGCAGCGATCAATGCCGCCTTGTAGCCGGCCATGCCGGCCTGCGAACTGAGTACGTCCATCGCCTGCGCGCGCGTGGTGCGCGGCAACTGCTGCAGCGGGAACAGGTGCAGGCGGTCATCCGAAGCCAATGCGGCCAACGCCGGGTCGGCCGCGGGGGTCAGCAGGCCGACCACACTGGCGCCCGGCTTGAGCTGGGCCAGCACCTCGGCCGGTGGCGCCTGCACGCACAGCAGGATGTCGATCTCGGCCCAACGGGCGGCGTCGAAGGCGCGGGCACCTGCGTCGTCGTAAGCGGCATCGGTGAAGCCAGCGGCCTGGCCCGCGCCGGGCTGGTACCACACAGTGATGCCCAGCGCAGCGAGCTTGCGCGCCGTCTCCGGTGTGAGCGCAACGCGCCGTTCGCCCGGCGCGGTCTCCTTGATCCCCAGCAACGCCACGGCCATGCAGAATTCCGATGATCGGTGAGTGGGTCCGATCCTAGCAGGCGTACGCGGCTCAGTGCAGCGTCGCACCACCCGGGTCGAGGCGGTCGAGCACGCCCTGCATGGCGCTGTCGAAGGCGCCATCGTCGATGTGGGGACGCAAGCGACCCAACCGCACCATCACCGCCAGCTCCTCGGGCGAGGCCACGCAGAAGCGCACGCCACGACGGTTGACGAACAGCAGGCGCGCGGAAATAGGGCTGATCCAGGACAACTTGCCCGCCTGCACCTTGCCGTCCTTGTCGACGAAGTCCAGCCAGTTGCCGATCTCCATCCGCCGGAAGCGATCGGCATCGGCGTTGTCGAAATCGTCGGTATTGAAGGTACCGCCCAGTTCCACTGCCGGCGTTTCCGGTGCCGGCGGCGCGGGCAGCACCACCTGCGGCAGCTCCGGCAACGCGCGCTGCAGCTCCGGTCGCGATTCGGCGATGCCCTGCAATGTGTCGTGCAGCGCATCGATGGCTGCGGTGGCTGCGTCGCCATGCACGCCGACGCTGGCAAACACCTTGGCCAGCATCGGCTGCCAGGCCTGCAGCCACGGCTTGCCGACGATCTGCCGGCGGGCCTCGGCCACTTCCTCAAGCAGGCCATCAGCCAGGGTCAGCGCCTCGGCCACCGAGGCCCCCTCCTCGCCCTCGCGCAGCAGCGCCAGGGTCAGATGGTGCTGCCAAGGCTGGCGCAGGAATTCGGCGATCGCCGACGGCAGGGTGGCATCGCCGATGCGGCGATCCAGTTCGGCACCGGCACGGGTACGGGCCATCTCCAGCTTTTCCTGGCCGCGCTGGGTCTCGGCGGCCCGGCGCTCGGCGATTTCCACGCGACGGCGGTGCTGCACCAGGAAATCGCGGAATTCTTCTTCCAGGGTCAGGAAGATCGCCAGGTTTTCGTTGAACTCGGCCACCAACCGCTCGACGATCTCTTCCACCTTGGCCATCAGCATGCGCTCGGCCTGGCTTTCCCCGGTGTTGCCCTCGCAAGCTTCGGCCAGCGAGTTGAGCAGCTTGCGCGCCGGATGGGTCTTCTGCACGAACATGCGGCGGTCCAGCATCGCCACCTTCACGAACGGAACCACCAGGCGGCCAATGAGCTCACGCGAGCGGCCTTCCAGTTCACGCTCATCGAGCATCACGTCGAACAGCATGCCGACCAGGTCGATGGCATCCTCGTCCTGCGCGTCCAGCCGGGTCTGGCCCGGATCGACACCCAGCCGCGTGGCGCTGGACAACACTTCGCTCTTCAGCCGCTGCGCCAATGATTCGCCGTCCTCGCCGATCGCCGCACGCAGGGTTGCGCTGGGCGTGGCCTGCAGCAGCGACAGCACCGACATCATTTCGCGCTGGCTCAACGGACGATGCTGGCCGACCGCGACCTGAGCCGCAGAGGTTGCGTCCTCGCGCACGTGGCGGGTCTGCTGCAGCAGTTCGTGCAGGGCTTCCAGCAACATGCCCTGCTGGCCGGAATAGGCTTCACCGGAAGGGCTCTCTTCACCACCCGCATGCTGCTGCATATGGCCACGACGCTCGGACCAGCGCGCGGCGAAACGCTGTGCCCAAGCCGGGGCGGCCTGTTCGTCGTCCTTGAATTCGCTGTCAACGCCCGGTGCCGCGCGCTGCTCGACCAGATCATCCAGGCCATGCGGAACGTGCTGCGCCGGGGCCGACGCCAGTGGTCGGCGCGGGGCACCCATCTGCGACATCACCCCGGCTGCGGCCAGGTGCTCGTCCAGCTTCTCGTAGATGCGGCCCACCGGCGCGCGCATATCGCGCTCGCACAGCTTGATCAGCACCAGGTGGACTTCCGGTGCCAGCTCGCAGCCGGCAAAGGCTTCGTGGATGGCCACGCCCAGGTGTTCGGGGCTGATCGGGTTGCGGTCGGCATCCAGTTCGATACCGCCGCCCAGCCAGCCCAGGCGGCGGTCGAGCCGCGCCAGCACCGGCTTGAAGTCGCGCAGCAGCACGGTGGCGAAGTTGCGCACCGCCAACCGCGATTCCAGTACATGTTCCGGCACCAGGCTGAGGCCGTCCTGGGCCTGCCCGGACAGGGTCAGCTCGGCGGAGACGGGCTCGCCCGCAGCCAGACCGGCCCAGGCATGGCCAAGATGGGCGGCAAAAGCACCGGCAATCTCCTCACGGCGGCGGCGCAGCTCGCGCATCGCGTCCAGGAACAGCAACTGCGACGAGCCGGCATTGCCGGCACGGTCGAACAGGGCATCATCGAAGCGGGCCAGTGCCGCGCCAAAGGCCTGGCACAACGCCGGCAGGACGATGTCCCGGGCAAGCTGGAGCTGGGCCGGGTCACGGCCCGGCGATCCCATCGGAGTGGGCGCGCTCATCATTCGGGAAGGCTCCCCACCTTCTCTGGTGCGACAGACATCATGGACATCGCGACGGCCGGTACACCCCATGCACCGGTCCCTCGATGGTAGGCCGCCCAGCCCATCGCGGACAGTGAAACAGTCCTCACTTCAAACCTCATGAACGGCGGCCCGGCAATATTACGTATCGTAAGCCGTGCAGGGCCTGCGAGGCGAGGGGAAGCGGGGCTCCGTGATCCGCCAGTGGCATGATGTTCATCACAGTTTGCTATTCAGGGGTCTGACGCGACACAAACGGCGTCATCTACCTCCCCGACTATAATCAGCGACCCGTGATGACCGGTTCAGACTCCATGCCCGACCCTGCTGCCCTGATTGCCCTGGATGCCCGCCGCTCGGTGCCCTCGCGGCAACTGGGCGAGCCCGGACCGGATCCGGCCACCCTGCAGCGGATGCTGACCTCGGCGGTCCGCGTGCCCGACCACGGCAAGCGCGTACCGTTCCGCTTCCTGAAGATCGCCGGCGATGCGCGTCACACTCTGGGCGACTTCCTGGCCGCGCGCAGCCGTGAGCGCGATCCGCATGCCGGCGACGCCGTGTTCGAGAAGGACCGCCAGCGCTTCAGCCATGCACCGCTGGTGATCGTGGTGGTGGCCAGCCCCCGGCCGGACCCGAAAGTTCCCGCACAGGAACAGCTGATGACCGCCGGCTGCGTGTGCTTTGCCCTGTTGCAGGCCGCCCAGGCGCTGGGCTTCGGCGCGCAGTGGCTGACCGCATGGATGGCCTTCGATCCCGCCGTGCACGCCCATCTGGGGCTGGCCGAGGGCGAAGGCATTGCCGGTTTCATCCACATCGGCACGCCCAAGGCCGAAGTGCCCGAACGCGAGCGCCCCGATGCCGCGGCCCTGCTGCAGGACTGGACCGGCCAGTGAGCGCCGTGATTCCCGTGGCGATACCGCCGCCGCTGTACCTGGTCGACGCCAGCATCTACGTGTTCCGCGCCTGGCATTCGCTGCCGGACGAATTCCAGGACAGCCAGGGCTGGCCGACCAACGCCGTGCATGGATTCGCCCGTTTCCTGCTGGACCTGCTGGAGCGCGAACGCCCCCGGCACATCGCCATCGCCTTCGACGAGGCATTGGACAGTGGCTTCCGTCACCGCCTGTACCCGGCCTACAAGGCCAACCGGGACCCGGCGCCGGAAGCGCTCAAGCGCCAGTTCGTGCACTGCAAGGCGCTGTGCGCAGCGCTCGGCCTGGTGGTACTGGCGCATCATGATTACGAAGCCGACGACCTGATCGGCAGCGCCCTGCATGGCCACCGCAGCAGCCATCGCGGCGTGATCATTTCCGCCGACAAGGACCTGTCGCAGCTGCTGCTCGAACATGACGAGCAATGGGATTACGCACGCAACCAGCGCTGGGACGTGGCCGGCGTCAAGGCCCGGCACGGCGTGCACGCACACCAGATTGCCGATTACCTGGCGCTGTGCGGCGATGCGGTCGACAACATTCCGGGCATCAGCGGTGTCGGCGCCAAGTCGGCGGCCGTGCTGCTGGCCCATTTCGGCAGCATGGACGTGCTGTACGAACGCCTGGACGAAGTGCCGTTCCTGCGCCTGCGCGGCGCGGCCCAGATGGCCGTGCGCCTGCGCGAGCAGCGCGAGCACGCCCAGCTCTGGCGCCAGCTGACCACCATCGCCCTGGACGCACCCTTGGAAGGTTGCCAGCCCGGCATGCCGCGCCAGGCGGCCGATCCAGAGCTGCTCGGCGGCCTGTGCCAGACCCTGCGCTTCGGCCCCATGACCCGCCGCCGGCTGTTCAGTGCCGCCGGCATTTCCGACCCCGTCCCTACTTCCAGCGAGCCCGCATGAGCCAGCGCAACACCGAAGCACCGCGTGTCGTCTACGAAGGCAAGTACCAGCGCATGGTCGTGCGCGGCAGCTGGGAATACAGCGAACGCACCCACGCCGGCGGCCTGGCCGCGATCATCATTGCCGTCACCCCCGAGGACAACGTGCTGTTCGTCGAACAGTTCCGCGTACCACTGCAGGCGTCGACCATCGAGATGCCGGCCGGGCTGGTCGGCGACATCGATGCGGGCGAGTCCATCGAAGTTTCCGCTGTACGCGAGCTGGAAGAGGAAACCGGCTGGACCGCCGAGCACGCCGAAGTGCTGATGATCGGCCCCACCTCCTCCGGTGCCAGCAGCGAGAAGATCGCCTTCGTGCGTGCCACCGGCCTGCGTCGCATCGGCGAAGGCGGCGGCGACGAGAGCGAGGACATCACCGTGCATGAAGTGCCGCGCACGCAGGCGGCCGCCTGGCTGGTGCAGAAAATGGCCGAAGGCTATGAAGCCGATGCCAAGCTGTGGGCCGGCCTGTGGATGATCGAGCACCACCTGGACGGACGGCCCCGTGGCTGACGCCGGCCTGCACGCGCTGCCGGCACTGCTGGGCGCCGACGATCCGGCGATCTTCAGTGTGCACCGTGCGCAGGGCGCCTCGCCGTTCCTGCTGCTGGCTGATCATGCCGGCCAACAGGTACCGCGTGCACTGGCCGATCTTGGATTGCCGCAGGCCGAACTGGACCGGCATATCGGCTGGGACATCGGCATCGGCGGCACCACCCGTGCATTGGCCGAGCGGCTGGATGCGTGGGCGATCGAGCAGACCTATTCGCGGCTGCTGATCGACTGCAACCGCCCGCTGGTTTCGCCGACGCTGATCCCCGAGGTCAGCGACCACACCGTAGTGCCGGGCAACGCCGGACTGTCGCCCGCGCAGCGGCAGCAGCGCATCGATGCGATCCACGCGCCCTACCATGCACGCATCGATGCCGAACTGGATGCACGCCGCGATGCGGCACGGCCAACAGTGCTGGTGATGATGCACAGCTTCACCCCGGTGATGAACGGCATGCAGCGTCCGTGGCATGCCGGCGTGCTGTACCACCAGGACACCCGCTTTGCCCACGCCTTTCTGCAGGCGCTGCGCGATGAAGGCGACCTGGTGGTGGGCGACAACGAACCGTATTCGGTCAACAGCAGCAGCGACTACGCGGTGCCGGTGCATGGCGAAGGTCGCGGCCTGGTGCATGTGGAACTGGAGATCCGCCAGGACCTGATCGCCGATGCCGCCGGGCAACAGGCGTGGGCGGAGCGGCTGGCGCGTATTTTCAGCGCGTTGCAGCCGCAGTTGTTGGCGTTCGGATGACCGCATCCACGCATGGCGTGGATCTGCCCGGGATCGGTACATCCACGCATGGCGTAAATCTGCCCCGGATCGGTAGTGCCGGCCGCTGGCCGGCAACCTCAGGGTAGCTG
>NZ_JBFRFC010000019.1:0-48654 GCF_052114625.1 Stenotrophomonas sp. 2YAF26
CTCCTCCCACGGATACCCCGCTTTTGACGTTGACGTTGACGTCGATTCGGCGGGTGCAGGGCGCAGCCCTGCCGCACTCCCCCCACAAAATGTGAAGGCCACACGGTGACGAGTTCACCGCCCCTTCGGCTAACATTCGCCCATGCCGCATACCACCACGACTCCGCCCGCATTGCAGGATGGCGACCTGCTGGCCGCCATCGACCTTGGCTCCAATAGTTTCCACATGGTCATCGCGCGTTACACGCTTGGCCAGCTGCGGGTGATCGACCGCCTGCGCGAAACCGTGCGCATGGCCGACGGCCTGGACGGCAAGGGTGGACTCTCCGCCGCAGCGCGACAGCGCGCGCTGGAGTGCCTTGCCCGCTTCGGCCAGCGCATCCGCAATGTTCCGCCGCATCGCGTGCGTGCACTGGCCACCAATACAGTGCGCCAGCTGCGTTCGCCGCAGGCCTTCCTGATGCCGGCCGAAACCGCGCTCGGGCACGCCATCGAAGTGGTCAGTGGCCGCGAAGAGGCGCGCCTGATCTATCTGGGCGTGGCCCATGCACAACCGCCCAAGCCCGATCAGCATCGACTGGTCATCGACATCGGTGGCGGCTCGACCGAGTTCATCATCGGCAAGGGCATGCAGACCCTGGAGCGCGAGAGCCTGCAGGCCGGCTGCATCGCCAGCACCCGTCGCTTTTTCCCGGGCGGCAAACTCAGCAAGAAGCGCTGGAAGGACGCACTGGCCGAGATTGGCCGGGAGTTCCAGCCCTTCGCCAGCAAATACCGCGCGCTGGGCTGGCAGGAAGCACTGGGGTCGTCTGGTACCCACAAGGCCATCAGCGAAATCTGCGCGACGATGAAGCTGAGCAAGGGTGCGATCACCGCCGAGGCGTTGCCGCAGCTCCGCGATGAGCTGCTGAAGGCCAAGAAGATCGACGACATCGTGCTGCCTGGCCTGTCCAGCGATCGCCGCCCGATCATCGCCGGCGGCATCCTGGTGCTGGAGGCCGCCTTCCAGGCGCTGGGCCTGCAGAAGCTGCTGGTCAGCAAGGCCGCGATGCGCGAGGGCATCCTCTATGACATCCTCGGCCGTGCCGGCGACAACGACCCGCGCGATGAATCGGTGGCCGCCCTCACCCATCGCTATGGCATCGATACGGTGCAGGCCGGCCGCGTGCAGGACACCGCGCTGTCGTTGCTGGAGCAGGTGCAGGAGCGCTGGAAGCTGGATGCCGATGACGCACGCATGCTTGGCTGGGCCGCACGCCTGCATGAGCTGGGGCTGATGATCGCCCACAGCGGTTACCACGTGCATGGCAGCTACGTGCTGGAAAACTCGGATATCGCCGGCTTCTCGCGGCAGGAACAGCAGATGCTGGCGACGCTGGTGCGCAATCACCGCCGCGGCATCAGCAAGACCGCCTTCGATGCCATTCCCGAACGCCTGCTGCTGACCGCACGGCGCCTGGCTGCCCTGCTGCGCCTGGCGGTCCTGCTCAACCGCGCGCATGAGGACGCACCGCTGCCGGTGCTGGAACTGACTGCCGACGACAGCCGCCTGTCGCTGATCGTGCCGCAGGACTTCATCGATGCGCGCCCGCTGCTGCGCGCCGACCTGATCGGCGAGACCGAAGGCATCGCCGGGCTGGGCATCCAGTTCCGTCCGTTCGTGGTCTGATCAGGACGCCGAGGGCGCCCACGCATCACCCGTCGGCGCCCGATTACATTTCGTTACAGTTCGCGCAATCGACCGCCGATTCCTGCTGCACCGCAGCAGCTGGCGGGGACGGTGTGCGCCTCGTCCTGACGTAAACCCCTGCTTTTGTTCACGTTTGGTGAAAACGCGCGATGCGTAACGACACAAAGCGACACGCGCTCTTTACAGAGCATTAACCAACGAGACTACTATCGGGTCATCGGCTCGGTCCTGGACCTGCCGATTCCTTCGACGCCCGTTTTGGCGTCCTTTGCACGACCCGAGAGAGAGAGCTCGTCATGACTTCACGCACCACCGCACTGGGGCAGGCCATCCGCTACGCCCTGGCAACCACCGCGACGCTGGCTGCGCTGCCGGCGTTCGCCCAGAGCAGCAGCACCGCCTCGCCGACCAACCTGGACCGCATCGAGATCACCGGTTCCCGTATCCGCCAGGTGGACGTTGAAACGTCGCAGCCGGTACTGGCACTGACCCGCGCCGACATCGAGCGCCAGGGATTCAGCTCGGTGTCGGACATCCTGCAGAACGTGACCGCGATGGGCAGCCCGACCATCAGCCGCGCCAACGTGCTGTCGGCCGGTGAGGATGCTGGTGGTACCTACGTGAACATGCGCAACCTGGGCACCCAGCGCACGCTGGTGCTGGTCAACGGCAAGCGCATGGGTATCAGCACCTCGGGCTACCAGGACGTGTCGACCCTGCCGGTGTCTGCGGTCGAACGTATTGAAGTGCTGAAGGACGGCGCCTCGGCGATCTACGGTTCCGACGCGATGGCCGGCGTGATCAACATCATCACCCGCACCAACGTCAACGGCGTCACCGCCAACGTCTACCACGGCCAGTACAGCGAGGGCGACGGCGCCCGTGATCGCGTCGACGTGGTTGCCGGCTGGTCCAATGACCGCTTCTCGGCCACCTTCGCCGCCGAACACTCGGAAGAAAAAGCCGTGTGGGCACGTGACCGCGGCTTCAGCCGTTACGGCAACACCGACCGCCACCCGACCGATGGCTGGACCACCAACAGCCAGTGGGGCCAGTTCTACGGCGTGAAGGGCGGCCCGGGCTGCACCAAGGCAGCCGGTTGCGACTACGCGCTCAACCGCGGCAGTGACCCGACGAACCCGGCGAACTACCACTTCACCGATCCGACCGCGTTCACCGGTGACGTCAGCAACACCAATGAACAGATGCACCTGAGCTACCCGATCAAGCGTGATTCGCTGTACTTCTCGGGCACGGCCAACATCACCGACAACATCCGCTTCAAGGCCGAGCTGGGCTACAACAAGCGCTCCTCGACCCGCGTCACTGCCGGCTATCCGTTCGACACCGCCACCGCCAAGATCAAGGGCATGTCGGTTGACAGCTACTTCAACCCGTTCGGCAACCAGCATGGCTATGCCAAGCCTACCGATGTGAGCTGGAACCGCCGCCTGTGGGAGGTGCCGCGCACCAGCACCAGCGAGCTGAAGACCTACCGCGCCGTGGCCGCGTTCGACGGTTCGTTCGACATCGGTGAGCGCTACTTCGATTGGGAAGTGGGCTACCAGTACAACAAGAACGAGCTGCGCCAGAGCACCTTCGGCAACCTGCACAAGGGTCGCGTCGAACAGGCTACCGGCAAGTCCTACCTGAACCCGGCAACGGGCAAGGTCGAGTGCGGTGCACCGGGTGCGCCGATCGCCAACTGCATGCCTTGGAATCCGCTGGTTCCTTATGGCGTGGAAAGCCCGTATGGCATGACCAACAACCAAGCCCTGCAGGACTGGCTGTTCCCGCCGGAGAACGCGACCGGCCGCACGACCTCGAAGAACGCCTTCGCCACCATCAGCGGCAGCCTGTTCACCCTGCCGGCCGGCGACCTGGGCTTCGCCTTCGGCGTCGAGAACCGCGAGGAAACCGGCAAGTTCGTACCGGACCCGCTGGCGCAGACCGGTGCCACCACCAACCTGGCCGCTGGCCCGACCGGTGGCTCGTACAAGGTGAAGGAAGCCTACCTGGAGTTGAACGTGCCGGTGCTGGCCGACCTGCCGGGTGCGCGTGAGCTGAGCTTGAACGCGGCGACCCGCTTCTCGGACTACAACACCTTCGGCAATACGCTCAACAGCAAGTTCGGCTTCAAGTGGAAGCCGATCGACCAGCTGCTGGTGCGTGGTACCTGGGCCCAGGGCTTCCGCGCTCCGACCATTTCCGATCTGTACGGCGGTGGTTCGGAAACCTTCGCCAACTTCTCCGACCCGTGTGACAGCAAGTACGGCTCGGCCCGCAGCAGCGCCGAAGTGCGTGCCCGCTGTGCACGCGACATCGCCGACGTTGCCAACTTCCGCCAGCTGGACAACCGCAACCAGCCGACCGAAGGCTCCGTCGCCGCCACGCCGACGCCATTCACCTCCGGCTCGAACCCGGACCTGAAGCCGGAAACCTCGACCAGCCGTACCCTGGGCGTGGTCTGGAGCCCGACCTTCATCAGCAACTTCAACGTTTCGCTGGACTGGTGGAAGATCCGCATCGACGACACCATCGTCGACGACAGCCCGAACCAGATCCTGATCGACTGCTATGAGCAGGGCCTGGCCGACCGTTGCGCGCGCTTCACCCGCAACGCGACCACCGGCATCGTCACCGGCCTGAAGTTCGGCAACCGCAATGCCGGCTTCATGGAAACGGAAGGTTACGACATGGACCTGACGTACCGCCTGGATACCGACTACGGCAAGCTGAGCACCTCTTGGTCGACCACCTACGTGGCCAAGGACGTCTTCCGCTCGTCCAACGACAGCTCGATCGTGCCGACCGTCAACAACGGCATCGCCACCAACACCGGCATCGGCTTCCGCGTGCGTTCGAACCTGACCGTGGGCTGGGACCTGGAGAACTTCGGCGTCAGCTGGACCGCGCGCTACTATTCCAGCGTCAAGGAACAGTGCGTCAACCCGGGCAAGTACGCCGATGAGTGCTCGGACCTGAACGTTGGCGCCCCCTGGTACAAGGGCACGCGCAATTACAACGAACGTGGTTCGGTCACTTTCCACGACGTCCAGTTCCGCTACAACCTGCCGTGGGATGCCACCGTTTCAGTCGGCGCCAACAACGTGTTCGACAAGCAGGGCCCGGTCATGTACACCAAGCCGCGCTCGGTCTTCTCGTATTACGGCGGCTATGACATCGGTCGTTTCATCTACATGAAGTACACCCAGCGCTTCTGATCCACGCGCTGGCGTAACACCATGACCACGGCCCTTCGGGGCCGTGGTTTTTTTGTGCCCGCGCAGGTTGTCGCCATCTACATCGCTGTTGACGCTTCCAATCCAGCACGCCATCCCGGGCATACCTTCAGCCGGAACACAAAATGACCTGGCAATCGATTGATTCGATTCCGCTTTGTACAAAAGCGTCATCACCGATCCGGGCGCTTTCGTCGCTTTCCTCTACTTCTCCCTGCGGGCCTTCACTAGGTTTGAACGTCCACCGCCCGCGGTGGAACTGGCGCCGCCCTGCTTGGCCGCGCACCGATGAATTGGAAGAGAGAGAGACCCATGACCATCCGTATTCCCGAACTTGGGTTGGCGATCCGCCGAGTGCTTGCGATGACCGCCACCACTGCGTTGGCCGTCCCCGCATTCGCCCAGCATTCCGTTGAAGCCACCACCCTGGACCGCATCGAGATCACTGGCTCGCGCATCCGCCAGGTCGATCTGGAAACCGCACAGCCCGTGCTGACCATCAGCCGCGCTGACATCGAGCGGCAAGGCTTCAATTCCGTCGCCGACATCCTGCAGAACCTGACCGCAACCGGCAGCCCGGCACTGAGCCGTGCCAGCCCCCTAAGTGCTGGCGAAACCGCCGGTGGCAGTTACGTGGACATGCGCGGCCTGGGTGCACAGCGCACGCTGGTGCTGATCAATGGCAAACGCCTGGGCATGACGACCAGTGGTTACCAGGACATCTCCAGCATTCCTGCCGCTGCCGTGGAGCGCATGGAAGTTCTGAAGGATGGCGCATCGGCCATCTACGGTTCCGACGCCATGGCCGGCGTGGTCAACATCATCACCCGCCGCAACGTCGAGGGCGTGACCGCCAGCGTCTACCATGGCCAGTTCAGCGAAGGCGATGGCGCCCGCACCCAGTACGACGTGGTTGCAGGCTGGTCGAATGAACGCGCCTCGATCAGCCTCGCCGCCGAGCATGTCGAAGAAAAGGGCGTGTGGGCGAAGGACCGGGGCTTCAGTGCCTACACCTATACCGATCGTCATCCGGACGATGGTTGGACCACGGTCGGCCAGTGGGGCCGCATTACCGGCTTCAACGGTCCGGGCTGCAGCAACAGCCGCGGCTGCAGCTATTCGCTCGACCGTGGCAGCCAGCCGGGAGGTCCGGACAGCTTCCATCTCAGCGACAACACGCCGTTCACCGGTGATGTCAGCAACAGCAACGAACAGATGCACCTGCAGACACCGATCAAGCGCGACTCGATCTTCGTTGACGCCCGCGTGGATCTGAACGACCAGGTCCGCTTCAACACCCAACTGGCCTACAACCAACGCACCACGAAGCGTCAGGTGGCCGGCTACCCGTTCCAGTCCGGCGCAGCCGGCATCACGCCGATGTCCGTCGACAGCTGGTTCAACCCGTTCGGCAGCCATCACGGCTACGAAACGCCCAGCGACGTGGACTGGAACCGCCGTACCTGGGAGATTCCGCGGGTCAGTACCAGCGAACTGACCTCCTGGCAGGGCGTGGCGGCGTTCGAGGGCAGCTTCGCCTTCGGCGGTCGCGATTTCGACTGGGAAGCCGGCTACCAGTACAACCGCAGCGAACTGATCCAACGCGCCACCGGCAACCTGCACAAGCAACGCGTCGCCGATGCCACCGGGCCGTCCTTCTACAATCCGGCAACCGGCAAGGTCGAGTGCGGTACACCGGAGGCGCCGATCAGCGGGTGCAGGCCCTGGAACCCGCTGGTGCCCTATGGCCAGGATGATCCCTATGGCCTGACCGGCAACCCGGAACTGCAGGACTGGTTGTTCCCCGAGGAACTCAGCCGCGGCCGCACCACAACCCGCAACCTGTTCGCCAGCCTCAGCGGCAGTCTCGCCACGCTGCCGGCCGGCGAACTGGGCTTCGCGGTGGGTGCGGAGAGCCGCCGCGAGGATGGCCGCTTCATCCCCGATGCGCTGGCACAGACCGGTGCCACCACCAACCTGGCTGCAGGCCCCACCGGCGGTGGCTACCGTGTAGACGAGGCCTACCTGGAGCTGAGCGTGCCGGTGCTTCGCGACCTGGCCGGTGCGCGTGAGCTGAGCCTGAGCGCCGCTACCCGATACTCGGACTACACCACCTTCGGCGGCACCCTCAACAGCAAGTTCGGCTTCACCTGGAAGCCGATCGACCAGCTGCTGGTCCGCGGCACCTGGGCCCAAGGGTTCCGCGCGCCGACCATCTCCAATCTGTATGGCGGTGGTTCTGAGACCTTCACCACCGGCTTCCGTGATCCCTGCGACACCGTCTACGGTGCTGCGGCCAGCAGCCCGGAGGTGCGTGCACGCTGCGCCGCCGACATCGCCAACGCTGACAGCTACCGCCAGCTCGGCCAGGGCAACGAGCCGATCACCGGCAGCAGCGGGCAGACGCCGCGGGCCTTCACCAACGGCTCCAACCCCGACCTGGAGCCGGAGACCTCGACCAGCCGCACACTGGGCCTGGTCTGGAGCCCGATGTTCGCCGAAGGGCTGAACATCGCGCTGGACTGGTGGAAGATCCGCATCGACAACACCATCGTCGCAGACCACCCCAACAACATCCTTCGCGACTGCTACGAGTTGGGCATCGCCGAACGTTGCGACGGTTTCACCCGTGACCCGGAACTGGGCATCGTCGACAAGCTCAACTATGGCAACCGCAACAGCGGCTTCCGCCAGGCCGAAGGCTATGACCTGGAAATCGGCCATCGGATCGAAACCCGCTGGGGCACGCTGCGCGCCGATTGGAAGACCACCTATGTGGTTGCCGCCGAGGAACGGACCACCAACGAGGCGGATGTGCCGCCGATTCCCAGCAATGGCATCGCCACCAACGGAGGCATTGGTTTCCGGGTCCGCTCCAACGCGTCATTGGGGTGGGAACAGGGCAACGTCGGCCTCAGCTGGAGCCTGCGCTACTTCTCCGCAGTCAAGGAACGCTGCCTGGACGCAAGGGACCATCCGGATGAATGTTCCCACCCGGACCAGCGCGCGCCCTGGTACAGCGGCAGCCGCGACTACAACCGACGCGGTTCGGTCACGTTCCATGACGTACAGGCGCGTTACAACCTGCCGTGGAGTGCCACCGTTTCGATCGGCGCCAACAATGTGTTCGCCCGCCAGGGCCCGATCCTGTACAGCCAGCCCAGTTCCAACTTCTCCTACTACGGTGGCTTCGACATCGGTCGCTTCGTCTACATGAAGTACCAGCAGCGCTTCTGATCCACGCGCTGGCGCAACACCACGACCACGGCCCTTCGGGGCCGTGGTTTGTTTGTGCTCCTGAACTGGGCAGGCACCGTCTTGCTCGACCGTCATCGCGTTGTCGCAAAGCGGTCATGTCGGCTACATCGCCAGGCCCGAGCATGCGTAAAACCGGAGGCCCGCCATGCGCTATGCCATCGTCACCGAAACCTACCCGCCGGAGATCAACGGCGTCGCACTGACCGTGCAGGGCCTGGAGCAGGGATTGCGCGCCGCCGGCCATGAGGTCGACCTGATCCGTCCACGACAGGCCAGCGAAGCGCTGGAGGCGGCACCGGGGACCCTGCTGGTACCGGGCGCGGCCTTGCCACGCTATCCCGGCCTGCGCTTCGGTCTGCCGGCACCGATCCGGCTTGGCAGGCACTGGCGGCAGCAGCGCCCGGATGCGATCTACGTGGCGACCGAGGGCCCACTGGGCTGGTCAGCGCTGCGAACCGCACGCCGCCTCGGCATTCCGGTGGCTACCGGATTCCACACCCGCTTCGACGAATACCTGCCCGACTATGGCGTGGCGTGGCTGCAGTCGGCGGCAATGCGCTGGATGCGCCGCTTCCACAACCAGGCCGATGCGACCTTGGTGCCGACCCGCGAACTGCAGGAGTTCCTGACCGAGCAGGGCTTCGAGCGTGTGCGCCTGCTCGCTCGCGCGGTCGACAGCCAGCAGTTCGACCCCTCGCGCCGCGACCCGGCGCTGCGCGAGGAATGGGGTATCGATGGCACGGGCCTGGCGGCGATCTACGTTGGCCGCATCGCCGCCGAAAAGAACCTCGGCCTGGCGGTGAAGGCTTTCCGCAAGCTGCAGCAGGTGCGCCCGAAAGCGCGTTTCATCTGGGTCGGTGATGGTCCGGCGCGCGAGAAGCTGGCGCATGAGAATCCCGATTTCATCTTCTGTGGCATCCAGCGTGGCGATGCCCTGGCCCGCCATTTCGCCAGTGGCGACCTGTTCCTGTTCCCCAGCCGCAGCGAGACCTTCGGCAACGTGACCCTGGAAAGCATGGCAAGCGGTCTGGCCACGGTCGCTTTCGACTACGGCGCGGCTCGCGAGTACCTGCGCAACGGCGAGAACGGTGCTGCAGTGGATGACGACGAGCAGTTCGTGCAGGCAGCGGTTCAACTGGCTGCCGATGATGCCCAGCGCCGCGAGTTGGGTGGCAACGCGGCACGGGCGATGAAGCGGCTGCACCCGCAGCAGGTGGTGGCGGAGTTCGAAAACCTGCTGGCGGAACTGGCCAGCGCGCGGAGGAGCGGACATGCGCACCACGCCGCTTGAACTGCTGGCCGGCCGCGAAGCCCGGTTGTGCCGCCGCGCCAACCACTACTGCCGACGTCGTCGCGTGCGGCGCGTCTTCTCGATCATCAGCCGACTCGGCGATGGCGTGTTCTGGTACATGTTGATGGGCGCGCTGGTGCTCATCGATGGCTTCGACGGCCTGCGCGCATCAGTGCACATGGCCGCCACCGGCCTGGCCGCGCTGCTGCTGTACAAGGGCCTGAAACGCTGGACCCGGCGGCCACGGCCGTACGCGGCCGACCTGCGTATCCGTGCCTGGGTGGCGCCGCTGGATGAGTTCAGTTTCCCGTCCGGGCATACCCTGCATGCGGTGTCGTTCACCATCGTCGCGCTGGCCTACTACCCTTGGCTGGCACCGCTGCTGGTGCCATTCACCTTCGGCGTGGGCCTGTCGCGCGTAGTACTGGGCCTGCACTATCCGAGCGACGTTCTGGCTGCCACCGGCATCGCTGCGCTGCTGGCCTCGGCGAGCCTGGCCTGGTTGCCGCTGCCGGTGTGAGGCCCTGCGGCCGGGCAGAGTCCTGCGCTGCCGGCGGAGCGATGCCCTAGAATATCGTCATGACCACGCTGTTCATCTCCGATCTGCACCTGGACCCCAGCCGTCCGGCCATCACCGACCTGTTCCTGCGCTTCCTGCGCGAGGAAGCGCCTGGCGCCGATGCGCTGTACATCCTCGGCGATCTGTTCGAAGCCTGGATCGGCGATGACACCCCCTCGGCCGCAGCCGACGCGGTGGCCGAGGCGCTGAAGGTACTGTCCGACAGCGGCGTGCCGGTCTTCTTCATCCGCGGCAACCGTGACTTCCTGCTGGGCGAAGACTATGCCCGCCGCGCAGGCCTGCGCATCCTGCCGGACCCATGCATGATCGAGTTGTATGGTCGCCCGGTGCTGCTGCAGCACGGTGACCTGCTGTGCACCGATGACATCCCCTACCAGCAGTTCCGCGCCCAGACCCGCGACCCGGTCTTCCAGGCGCAGTTCCTGTCGCAGCCGCTGGAAGCGCGTATCGCCTTCGCGCAGAAGGCGCGTGATGCCAGCCAGGCGCGCCAGTCGGAAATGAAGCAGGGCGATCGTGCACAGTTCGAAACCGTCACCGACGTAGCCCCGGCCGAAGTGGAAGCCACTTACGTGCGCCACGGCGTGGACACGATGATCCATGGCCACACCCATCGCCCGGCGATCCACACCCTGCAGGCCGGCGGACGCAGCTGCACCCGCATCGTGCTGGGGGACTGGTACGAACAGGGTTCGGTGCTGCGCGTGGATGCCAACGGCTGGACCCTGGATGCGCTCAGCCGCGCATGATGGATCGCAGGATGCCAACCAAGGTTGGCATCTACCAGAGCAGGTGCACGCGCCCTGGTAGACGCCGACCCTGGTCGGCGCCTGGACTCAGCGGAAGGCCGCGATGGTGGCCTTTGTATTGACCAGCACGCGCTGGTTGTCGGCACTGCTGGCGATGCCCATCGGCACGCCGTTGTAGCTGATGTTCGGATTGGACCAGTAGTTCAGCCGCGGGCAGCCGGCCGAGCAGTCATAGGCCATGATCGTGCGCCAGCGCGATCCGCTGGCCGGCTCATAACGATAGCCATGGCCATAGGCATACGGCGACGTGCTCGGATCACTGGCGATGTCGTGCCGTGCGCTCTGCAGGTGGCCGATTTMATGGGCGAACGAGTAGTAGCCGGTGGCGCAATCCCAGTACACCGCAGCAAACGCGGTCGATGCGGTGGAACCGATGCCCGACGCCAGTCCGCAGTAACTGGTGTTGTTGATCAGCAGTACGCCGACGTCGGCGGCGGTGTTGTTGCGGCTGGTGTGGATGCTGTCCATGTAGCCGTCGCTGGTGCCACGGAAGCGCGACAGGTCGGTGGTGAAATTGCCGGACTCGGTGTAGTTGGTGGTTTCATAACCGGCCAGCTGCAGGGTGAGGCCTACGTTGCTGTTGGTGTAACCCTGGTTGGATTCGGCAACCGCCAACTGCACCAGCGACTGCATGTTGCCACCGTAGGCGGTCACTGCAGCATTGGTTGCCACCACCAGCACGCGGATGGTCGCCGGGCTGCCTGAGGAGGCCTGCGCAGTGCCGAGGCGATCATTGGCAGGCATGGCGATCTTCGGCAACTGGTTGTAGTCGGCCGGATGATCGGCCGGCATCCGCGATTCATCCACCTCGACCAGCACGTGGCGATTGCCCAGCGGACGCAGACGATAGAGTTTTCCGTCCTTGCGGATCGAGCCGGTGAGGGTATTGCCCGAGCGCACCAGGATCAGCGAATTGCCCGGATCGTCCTGGCCATTGGACGTGGCCGCCTGCAGGCGATCGGACGGCGCGCGCAACTGGCCATACCAGATGCTGCCACCATCGGGCAGCGCCTCGACCTTGCTGCGTACGGCCTGCACCTTCTGCCCGAGCAGCTCGAATTCCAGCTGCGGCTGCGCGGTGGCGGCAGCATCGACACGCACTTCCTGTACGGCGGCGGTGGACGGGGTGGCCAGCAATCGCCCCAATGCCGGCTCGCTGGTGGCCGATGCACGGCTGAGCACGGTGACCGGCTCGAACAGCGGCGCCGCATGGGCGGCCGCCGCTACCGACAATCCCAACAACAGACCACCTGTCGCTTTACCTATCGATCTGGACATCATCTTGTCGCTCCTTGAAGTGAAGTGGACAGCGTTGATGCAGCACGACCCGGGGTGCCGGGTCCGGCCATCAGGCCTGCGCAGGGCGTGTGAATTCAATAGACGAGAGGAATGGAAATCGCGATCTGTGATCGACCGCATCTGCGTTCAGTCAGGTCAAAAGCGTCAGTACACTTCGCCAACACACGGCTTTCGCGCTACCGTGACGTGGCCACGACAGGGGATGCACATGGCGCCAGCGCAGCACAGCGGTGACACGACGGCTGATCCGGGCCTGCTGCGGATCGGCCTGTTCTTCGACGGCACCCGCAACAACGCGCACAACCTGGCGCAGGGTCACCGGCAGGTACCACGACCGCGCCCTGCCCTGCTCCGCGCCGATGACGATTCGACCTACCAGAGCCGGCTGACCAGCAGCTACGACAACGGCACCACCAACATCGCGCGCCTGCACCAGTTGTATCCGGACAGCCGGCGCACGCCCGGCAGTACACCTTCGCTGGCGATCTACGTGGAAGGCGTCGGCACCCGCGATGATGCCGAGGACGATCTGATCGGCCTGGCCTTCGGTATCGGCGCCAGTGGCGTGCAGGCGAAGGTGCAGCGTGCGTTGCAGGTGCTGCTGCCGGCGGCACTGTCGGCTCTTGCGACGCAGTGGCGCGCGCCCCTGCACAGCGTGCAGCTGGATCTGTTCGGCTACTCGCGCGGCGCGGCCTCCGCGCGTGATGTGGCCAACCATCTGCGCGGATGGGACGGCGCGCGCTGGCGGCAGCTGCTGCAGCAGGCGGGGCTTTCATGCAGCGCCGATTTCGCCCTGCCACGGCCGGTACTGCGCTTCATCGGCCTGTTCGACACGGTGGTCGCCGTCAACGGCGGCCGCGCCGACGAACACCCCCGTATCGCCCTGCCCGCGGGCATCGCCGAGGCCGTGCTGCAGCTCAGTGCGCGCGATGAGCATCGCCAGCACTATGCGCTGACCACGGTGGCACCAGCACATCGCGAAATCGCACTACCCGGCGTGCACGCCAACATCGGTGGTGGCTACGACCAGGTGGAAGAAGGGCCCAAGCTGCTCAGCCGGCCGCGGCGGCAGCAGCTGCGCCGGCCCGGCGTGGAGGACTACCAGACACCGCCACTGGCGCTGCTGCAGTCGACCACCGCATACGCTGAAGCACAGGCCGACGCCGAACGCTGGCGGCAGCAGCTGGGGTTGAACCCGAAGGAAGTGTGGGTCGATGTCTGGCACCAGTGGCAGCAGCAGCGACGCGCGGGCAGCCGCAGCGTGCTGATGTCGCCGGTGCTGTACGTCACCGCTGCGGTGGTGCTGCACCGGCGCATCGATTGGCGCTACCAGCTGGTGGCGCTGCAGGTGATGCAGAAGCACGCCATCGCTGCCGGCGTGACCTGGACCGCAGACGCCGCCGAGGTGGCGGGTTGGGAACTGCCCAGCGCGCTGCAGCCGGTCGCGCGCCGCCTGATTGCCGGCCAGCCGTTGACCCCGACGCAGGAAGCGTTGCTGCGCCGCCGTTACCTGATGCAGTCCGCCCACTGGAATTTCGATGCGCTGGGCGATACCGCCCTGACCTACACCGCCGACGCCGGTGTCAGCGAGCTGCCGTATCGCCCCGGGCCGGGGCTGTTCTACATCAACCGGCCGACGGTGGATGGCAGACGCGTGGTGTTGCCGAACGGGTGAACGGGTGAACGGGTGAACGGGTGAACGTCATCCACGCATGGCGTGGATCTACTGCAAGCGCGTATGGCGTGGATGTGGACCGGCCGACGCCGGTCAACCCGCCTGTTCGACCAGGTTGGCGAGCTCATCCGCATCGAACCCGGCCAGCAGGCGGGCCTCGATATTGAACGGCCCGTGCAGGTAGCCACCGGCATACTCGACCAGCAGTTCCTTGAAACGCGCTCGTGGCTCGACGCCGGCGCGCTCGCAGTACCAGCGGAACCAGCGCGAACCGGCAGCAACATGTGCAACCTCCTCGCGCAGGATCACCTCCAGCACGTCGGCGGTTTCGCCATCGCCGACGTTGCGCAGCTTGTCGATCATGCCCGGGGTCACGTCCAGCCCGCGCGCTTCCAGCACGCGCGGCACCAGCGCCATGCGCGCCAGGCCGTCGTGTGCGGTCTTCTCGCACATTTCCCACAGGCCGTTGTGCGCAGGGAAATCGGCGTACTCATGGCCGTGTGCCAGCAGGCGTTCACGCAGCAGCATGAAGTGGCGCGATTCGTCGTCGGCGCAGCTCACCCAGTCGGCATGGAACGCCGCCGGCAGACCGCGGAAGCGATACACCGCGTCCCAGGCCAGGTCGATCGCATTGAGCTCGATATGGGCAATGGCATGGATGAACGCCGCACGTCCTTCCACCCCGCCCAATCCACGCCGGGGCACTTCGCGTGGATGCACCATCACCAACCGCAGCGGCCGACCCGGCATGCGGATCGGGTCGGCTTCCGGCGCATCTGCCGGCACCTTCAAGCGGCCGGCGCGGAACGCGCTGGCGTAGGCCTGGGTCAGTGCAACCTTGCGCAGCGGATCGGCTTCGGCCAGGCACTGCTGCGCGGCGCGCAGCAGATTGCCGCCAACGTCAGGCACGTCGATCACCGCCTGGACCTCAGGCGCGGCGCTTGTGCTTGGCGTCGTCCGAACGCAGCTGCTGGATGCGCTCGAAGTAGCCCGGCTCGATGCCCGTCGGGTAATGGCCGTTGAAGCACGAGGAATCGAAGTTGCGCAGCGCCGGATTGCCTTCGCTCACCGCCGCTTCCATGTCTTCGATGTCCTGGTAGATCAGCCAGTCGCAGCCCAGGTGCGCTTCGATTTCCTCGATGCTGCGGTTGTGCGCGACCAGCTCTTCAGCGGCCGGCATGTCGATGCCGTAGATGTTCGGGTAACGCACCGGCGGCGCGGCGCTGGCCAGGTAGACCTTGCGTGCGCCGGCGTCACGCGCCATCTGCACGATCTGCTGGCTGGTGGTGCCGCGCACGATCGAGTCGTCCACCAGCAGCACCACGCGGTTGCGGAATTCCAGGTGGATCGGGTTGAGCTTGCGGCGCACCGACTTCACCCGTTCGCCCTGGCCCGGCATGATGAACGTGCGGCCGATGTAACGGTTCTTGATGAAGCCTTCGCGGTACTTCACCCCGAGCACGTTGGAGATCTCCAGCGCGGCGTCGCGCGAGGTATCCGGGATCGGGATGATGGTGTCGATGTCATGGTCCGGGCGCAGGCGCAGGATCTTCTCGCCCAGCTTGATGCCCATGCGCATGCGCGCCTTGTGCACCGACACGTTGTCGATCATCGAATCGGGGCGTGCGAAATACACGTACTCGAAGATGCACGGAGTGTGTTCGGCCGGCTCGGCGCAGATTTCCGAGAACAGCTCGCCGCGCGCGGTGATCACCAGCGCTTCGCCCGGCTGCACGTCACGCACGCGCTGGAAGCCCAGCACGTCCAGCGCGGCCGACTCGGAGGCAACGATGTATTCGTCACCCTCGGCATGGCTGCGCTTGCCCAGCACCAGCGGGCGGATGCCGTGCGGATCGCGGAAAGCGACCAGGCCCAGGCCCAGCACCACGCTGACCACCGCATAGCCGCCCTTGCAGCGGCGGTGCACGCCGGCAACCGCGCGGATGGCGGCTTCCGGGCTGAGCTGGCGCTGCTGTTCCAGTTCGTAGGCGAACACGTTCAACAGCACTTCGCTGTCCGAATCGGTATTGACGTTGCGGCGGTCCTGCTCGAACACCTGCTGGCGCAGGTCCTCGGTGTTGATCAGGTTGCCGTTGTGGGCCAGCGCGATGCCGTACGGCGAATTGACGTAGAACGGCTGCGCCTCGTCCATGCCCTCCGAACCGGCGGTCGGATAGCGCACGTGGGCGATGCCGACGCTGCCTTCCAGGGTGGACATGGTGCGTGCATCGAAGACATCGCGGACCAGGCCGGTGGCCTTCTGCACCCGCAGGCGGCTGCCGTTGACGGTGGCGATGCCCGCCGCGTCCTGGCCGCGATGCTGGAGGACGGTCAAGCCGTCATACAACTGCCCGGCGACGTTCTGGTTGCCGACGATTCCGACGATGCCACACATGATGCGAGGTCTCCGCTGGGCTGTGCCCAGTTACAAGGAAGGTGGCCGTACCTGGCCAGAGTTGTCGCCGCGTCTGCGGTCGACATTGGCCGGGTCGTCCGGCTCGATGCTGCCCGGTAGTGCTGGGGCGTCCGGGCGCACTTCGGCCGGATCGTATGCCTCGCCCTGTTCCGCCTTCGCAGGCCGCAGCCATCCGTTGCCCGCCACTATCTGACCGAGTACGCCATTATCGCCTGTCGCCCCCGGCTTGCCCACTCCGGCGCCGGCGCTCTTGCCCAGCTCCATCAACGCAGATGGGGACAGCGCGTCCATCGGCAAGGCCTTGGGCAGCAGGTCGGTGCCCGGCACCTGCCACTGCGGCAGCTTGCTGTTCATCCAGGCCACGGCCGGGTTCAGCACCGGGCGCAGCGCCGAGCCGCGCCAAGAGGGTTCGGCGGTAAGCGGGGTGAAGCCGGCCAGTAACAGCAGCACGGCCGCGATAAGGCCCCCACGCACGGCGCCGAGGACCCCGCCCAGCAGGCGGTCCAGACTGCCCAGCATGTTGCGGTGGACGATGGCCTTGATGACCATGCCGATCACGGCGACCACGACCATCACGCCGATGCCGACGCTGAGGTAGCCGCCGATGAAATGCTCGCCGCCGGGCGCAGCCGGTGCGGCCCACCAGCGTGCGGCGTCATTGCCGAAGGCGAAGGCCGCCCAGGCGGCAACCAGCCACGAAACGGTGCCGATGACGATGCCCACGAAGCCGCGCAGCAACCCAAGCAGGGTGGAGGCGGCGATCACGATCAGCAGCACCACGTCGATCATGGCGCCCCGCTCCTTCGGCGGCGCTGGCAACGGGGCTGCGTACAGGTCATGGGTGCGGTCGCACCATGCCGGCCACGCCGACCTTGGCGGCGACCTGCGCCTTCAACTGTTCAGCATCGGCGCGGTTGGCGACCGGCCCGACACGGACACGGTGCAGGCTGCCCTTTTCGGTACGCACCTGCTCGACGAAGGCGCTGAAGCCTGCCGCGCGGACCTTGTCGCGCAGGGCGTTGGCATCGTTGGCCTGGCCGAATGCGCCGAGCTGTACGGCAAAACCCACTCCGCTGGCGGCCGGTGCGGCCGGCGTGCTCGGCGGCGTGGCCGGCTTGCTGGCGGTCGCTTCCGGCTTGGGCTCGGGCTTCGGTTCCGGCTTGGCCACCGGCTTGGCCGGCTCCGGCTTGGCGGCCGGCGGCGCTGCTGCGGTCGGCGTACTCGGCGGCAGGCTTTCACTGCGCACCGGGTTGCCGGTGGCCGACGGCGTGGCCGCCGCGACGGGAGTACTGGCGCTCGGCGCGGGCGTCGGCGTGCTTGCCACCGGTGCGCTGGTCGAGGGCTTCGCATCGAGCGTGATGACTTCTGCCTTCACGTCGGCACGTACCTTCACCGCCTGCAGCCGGGCCGCTTCGGCCTGGGCACGGTCGGCATACGGCCCAACGCGCACGCGCCAGGCCGGGCGACCGTTGATCGATGCGGTCTCGATGAAGCCCGGAAGCTGCGAACGCTTGAGGTAGGCGATCACCGCATCGGCGTCGGCCTGGCTGCCGTAGGCGCCGAAGGTCACCGCGTAATTACCGGCGGCGACGGCTGGCGAGGTGTCCACGGTCGGCGGTGTCGCCGGGGCGGCGGCCTCCTCGACGGGACGGGCCTGGCCACTCTGCAACCCGGTGGCGCCACCGGCCGGTGCGACCAGCGGCAGTTCACGGGTTTCAAACTGGCCATCGGCCGGCGCATCGGGCGCGGCGATCGGCACAGAAGCGACACCGCTGTCCGGGGCCGGGCCCTTGACGAGCATCGGCAGGAAAATGACGGCCAAGGCCACCAGGACGATGGCACCAATCAGACGCTGTTTCAGGGGCGTATCCACGTAGGGCAGGCGGCAGGCTGGACGTTGCGGTCGATTATACGGGTGCGCGACCGCACGGCGTCGGTAATGGCTGAACGGCGGTCAGGCGTGGGCCTGCAGCCATTGCAGCGCAGCGGCGGCGGTATGGAAGGAACCGAATACCAGCACCCGGTCGCCGCGCTCGGCGCGGGCCAGCACCTGCGCCATCGCCTGTTCGACCGTGCCGGCCAGCGCCGCAGTGGCTGCCGCGGTATCTTCCAGCCGTGCCAGCAGTTCCCCCGCACTCTGCCCACGCGCGCCATCCAGCCCAGCCAAGGTCCAGTCGCTCACCACCTCCTGCAAGGCCTGCACCACGCCCACGGCGTCCTTGTCCTGCAGCGCGGCGTATACCGCCAGGGTGCGCCCGGGGGATGCCTCGGCCTTCAGCGCGCGCGCCAGCTGGCCGGCTGCCTGCGGGTTGTGGCCGACATCGACGCGAACCTGCACGCCATCGCGCTCGAACGCCTGCAGGCGCCCGGCGATGCGCGCCGCTGCCACGCCTGCGGCCCATGCCGCGCGCGGCACCGGCCTGTCCAGCGCGCGCAGCGCCGCGATCGCCGCACCGGCGTTGGCCAGCTGGATCGGCCCGGCCAGCGTCGGCGTCGGCAGCTCCAGGCGGGTGCCGACATCGCGCCAGCGCCAACGCTGCGCGTCGATCGGTTCGTAGAAATAGTCGCTGCCGCCGCGGATCGCATTGGCACCCACCAGGTAGGCGCGCGCCAGCACGCTCGACGGCGGATCGGTCTCGCCCAGGATCACCGGCTTCCAGCCGCGGATGATGCCGGCCTTCTCGGCACCGATGGCCTCGCGGTCCTCGCCCAGCCATTCGGCGTGATCGATGTCCACGGTGGTGATCACCGCCACGTCGGCGTCGACGATGTTGACCGCATCCAGGCGGCCGCCGAGACCCACTTCCAGCACGGCCAGATCAAGATCGGCATCGGCGAACAGCTGCAGCGCGGCCAGCGTTCCGTACTCGAAGTAGGTCAGCGTCACATCACCGCGCGCTGCCTCGACCGTGTTGAACGCGGCCACCAGTGCGGCGTCATCGACATCCTGGCCATCGATGCGCACGCGCTCGTTGTAGCGCAGCAGGTGCGGCGAGGTGTACGCGCCGACCTTCCAGCCCGCAGCACGCGCGATGGCCTCGATGAAGGCGACCGTGGAACCCTTGCCGTTAGTACCACCGACCACGATGGTGTGCCTGGCCGGCGTGCCCAGGCCCATCGCGGTGGCCACGGTGCGCACGCGCTCCAGCCCCATGTCGATGCTGGCCGGGTGCTGGCGTTCAATGTAATCCAGCCAATCGGCCAGAGTGGTCGGGGTGTTCTTCACGGCAAGGCTTCCAACAGGTACAGGTGGTTCAGGACAGGAAATTCAGAGTGCGCGGTGCTTGGCTTCACCGAAGAACGGCGTGTGGTGGGCGCAGTCGTTCAGGCGTACCACTTCCAGGCTGTCCAGATCGGGGCCTTCCAGCAGGTTGAGCGTGGTCGGTGCCTGGCGGAAGGTCCACAGGCGCGACAGCGGCAGGCCCAGCACCTTGCACAGAATCACCCGGTTGACCGCGTCGTGGGCGACCACCAGCAGCGTGTCGTGTTCGCCAAGGCCTTCAGCGGCACGGGCCAGGCCGCGCCAGCTGCGCTCCAGCACCAGGCGCAGCGATTCGCCGCCCGGCATCAGCACGGTGTCCGGCTCATTGCGCCAGGCCTGCAGGCGCGACGGATCTTTTTCGTTGATTTCGCTGGCCAGCAGACCTTCCCACTCACCGTGGGCGATCTCCTGCAGTTCCGGCTCGGTCAGCAGCATGTCGGCGCGTGCGGCGCCAAGGGCCAGCTGCGCGGTGCGCTGGGCGCGCGACAGCGGCGAGGCCACCGCACGGGTGATGTCCACCGACGCCAGGCGGGCGCCAAGCGCCTGCGCCTGGGCCTCACCGATGGGCGAAAGCGGGATGTCGATCTGGCCTTGGTAGCGGCCTTCGGCGTTCCACGGCGTTTCGCCGTGACGGGCAAGCAGGATGCGCATGCGTGCAAGGGGTCCTGGGGGGAGGAGGTTTCCGCGTTTCGTTCACATCCTGTGAAGTACGCGGAACAGGGATGATACCTGTTCGGCGGACCGGGCCGGACGGCCGGGATCACAGCACACCCAACAACCTCGAAACGGACAGCCGCGTACACTTCGCAATATGCAAGGAATCTGATGGTATCGCCGGCAACCGATGTCCATGCTTGAGGCTTTTGCAGGCCGATCCATGTCAAATCGATCCTATCTGTGCTCCAGCCCCTTGCCCGGCATCTATCCCAGCTTCGCCGATGAGTACGATTCGGACGTCCAGACGCTGGCGAACGATGTCTACTGCATACCGTTACTGTGGCCGGCACTTTTTACACCTGCAGATTTCCAGCGCGCCGAATTCGAAGTCGATGGCGAAGTTGTGATTGGCCGGGCACCCTCGGCACCCAAGCAGAAAGTGCTCGATACCTTGCGGCGGCGCCACGCAGGCATCGTCCAGGCATTCGCGGGCATTGGTGATCTTGCTCCCTACGTGAGCATGCTTGAGCGGCTGATTGAAGATGCACCCTATGAGTACATTTCGATTGAAATGGACGAAATCGCCGCCCTGAACGATCCCGAGGAAGAGTTCTATGAAGCGTTCGAGCACTTGTTGTCCGGATTGGATGCACCGGACGATGACGTATGCGAACAGCTGATCGCGCTGGCTGCAATGGAGCACAGCTGGCCTCTCCCATCCGTCCGCCTGCATCTCGACAGCCTCGAAGGCTCGGAAGATGACTACTGGAATCACTGTCGAGTGCTCGGAGCAGGCAGCGATGTGTCGGGGATGGGACGACCAGTTCCCTGGGAAACCGCTTAGGGCTGCTGACAAAAAAACCCCGCGACAGACGTCGCGGGGTTTGAGCAGTGCAGTAGATCCACGCCATGCGTGGATGCACCGCCCGGCAGTGGCTGCCGGGGTTGCCGGCCAGCGGCCGGCACTACCTTATTTCGCTAGGTTCAGTTCCTTCAGCAGCTGCGGCGCCGGCGCCACTTCCTGCATGATCCACTGCATGTAGCGGCTGTCGACAGCGATCATGCGGGTCATCACCGGGTCGAACACCCAGTTGGAGCTGACCGATTCCCAGTTGCCGTCGAAGGCCAGGCCGACCAGCTTGCCGTTGGCATCGAGCACCGGCGAACCGGAGTTGCCGCCGGTGATGTCCAGATTGGACAGGAAGTTCACCGGCACCGAACCTATGCGCTTGTCTTCCAGGCCGCCATAACGCTTGGCCTTGACCGCATCCAGCAGCGCCTTCGGCGAGTCGAACGGATCTTCACCGGTTTCCTTCGCCGCAACACCTTCCAGGGTGGTGAACGGGGTGTACTTCACGCCGTCCTTGCCGTAGCCCATGACGTTGCCGAAGGTGATGCGCAGCGACAGGTTGGCGTCCGGGTAGACGAACTCGCCCTGGCTCTTCTTGTAGTCGGCCACGGCCTGCAGGTACAGCGGACGCGCGGTCAGCGATTCGCCTTCGCGGATCTTCTTCTGCTCTTCCTGCTTCAGCAGCGCCGGCATGACCGCCACCGCGTACTGGATGGCCGGATCATTGCTGGCTTCAAACGCAGCGCGGTCGGCCTTGAACCACGTCAGGCGGTTGTCCAGGCTGCCCAGCTCGGTGCCGCCCAGCTTGGCCACCAGCGACTTCACCGCAGCGGCATCGCTGCCGGCCAGCCACGTGTTCAGCACTTCGTTGTCGCGCTGCGCGGCCGGCAGGGCCACGTACTGGTCCAGCCAGTAGGTCTGCAGCTGCTGGTCCATCTTCGCCACGTAGCGGCGATCCATCTGCTTCAGGCTGCCTTCGATGGTGGTCAGGTCACGGTCCTGGTAACCCGCTTCGCGCTCGGCGTCGGGCTTGCTGCGCTCGATCGACAGGCGGTACAGGGTGATCGCCGCGCCAACGGCCGAGGTGTTGTTGAACTGGCCGACGAACAGGTCGCGCTCGCGGGTCGACTTGCTGGTGTCCAGGTGCTGCAGCAGCTGCGCGTGCGCAGCCAGCGCCGGCTTGCCGGCAGCGCCCTGCTTCTTCAGCCAGGCCAGCACGGCGGCTTCTTCGGCCTGCTTCTGGCCGGCGGCGTCGATGCGCTTGAAGCCTTCCAGCTGGCCCAGGTAGTTCTTGGCCACGTTGTTCATGCTGGCGGCGGTGGCGGCGTACTTCACCTTGACGTCGGCGTCGGCCTTGCCGGCGTCGGCGATCATCTTCAGCACCGCGTTGTAGTGCTTGGCGATGGTCGGGTAGGTGAAGCTGGCGGTCTCGTTGAACTCACCGGCCAGCGCGTAACGGTTGGTGCGGCCCGGGTAGCCGGCCACCATCACGAAGTCGTCGGCGCCCAGGGGCGTATCGGCGAACTTCAGGAAGTGCTTGGGCTGGTACGGCACGTTGTCGGCCGAGAACGCCGCCGGCTTGCCGTCCTTGCCGACGTAGGCACGGTAGAACGAGAAATCGCCGGTGTGGCGCGGCCACATCCAGTTGTCGACATCGCCGCCGAACTTGCCGACGCTGCCCGGGGGCGCGTAGACCAGGCGCACGTCCTTGATTTCCATGTTGCGGAACAGGCGGTAGGTGTTGCCGCCGGAGAAGCTGTACAGGCGGCAGCGGAAGCCGGCATCGGCTTCACAGGCGGCGACCTGGGCCTTGTCGAAGGCATCCAGCGCGCGGCTGCGGGCCAGCGGATCCTTGCCGGCGCCGGCGATGGCCGCCTTGGCCTGGGCGGTGACGTCGGTGATCTGGTCGAGCACGAACACGCGGGCGTTCGGGCCGGCACTCAGTTCGTCGCTGAGCTTGGGCGCGTTGAAGCCGTCCTTGATCAGGTTCTTCTGCGCGGTCGAATTCAGCTGGATCGCACCGTAGGCACAGTGGTGGTTGGTGACCACCAGGCCCTGCGGGGAGACGAAGCTGGCGGTGCAGCCGCCCAGCGCGACCACCGCGCCCATCGGGTCGCCGGTCAGGTTGGCCAGCTGTTCCGGGGACAGCTTCAAGCCGGCCTTCTGCAGCGGGCCGGCGATTTCCGGCAGCTGCTGCGGCACCCACATGCCTTCAGCGGCATGGGCGACCTGGACCAGCCCAAGGCTGGCGACGACGGAGAATGCAAGCAGGTTCGAGCGCATGGAGCGGCCCCTGGTAGTGGAACCCTCGATTGTAGCCCGCCACCCTGCCCCGCCCCGAACCCCGGAAGTCATGGGCCCACCTCGCTCCACCGCGCGCAGGTCGGCCGCGCGCACGGGAACCGTCCAGAGAGGGCGTGGTCACCCTGGCCGGGACCATTGGCGCCAAGGATGGCGCCATCGAGCACCATGGAGGGGCTTTTGCGTGTCCCGGCCAGGATGACCACGCCCCTCCCTCCGAATCAGGAAGGCGCTGCTATTTGCAGTACGTTCGAAACGCCCGCCTGCGCACTGCTTTCGTTCCACCACTGCACCCGCAGCGCAACATGGGAAATCCGCGTGGCGCCCTATAATCCGCGCTTTCCCCCTGATGAGTTCCACCCCGATGGCGCAGCAAACGATGAAGGCCCTGGTCAAGCGCGAAGCGGCCAAGGGCATCTGGATGGAAGAGGTTCCGGTGCCGACCCCGGGCCCCAACCAGGTCCTGATCAAGCTGGAAAAGACCGCGATCTGCGGCACCGACCTGCACATCTACCTGTGGGACGAATGGAGCCAGCGCACGATCAAGCCGGGCCTGACCATCGGCCATGAGTTCGTCGGCCGCATCGCAGAGATCGGCCCGGGCGTGACCGGCTACGAGATCGGCCAGCGCGTGTCGGCCGAAGGCCACATCGTCTGCGGCCACTGCCGCAACTGCCGCGGCGGTCGTCCGCACCTGTGCCCGAACACCGTCGGCATCGGCGTCAACGTCAACGGTGCGTTCGCCGAATACATGGTGATGCCGGCCAGCAACCTGTGGCCGATCCCCGACCAGATCCCCTCCGAGCTGGCTGCCTTCTTCGACCCGTACGGCAATGCCGCGCACTGCGCCTTGGAATTCAACGTCATCGGCGAGGACGTGCTGATCACCGGCGCGGGTCCGATCGGCATCATCGCCGCGGGCATCTGCAAGCACATCGGTGCACGCAACGTGGTGGTGACCGACGTCAACGACTTCCGCCTGAAGCTGGCCGCCGACATGGGCGCCACCCGCGTGGTCAACGTCGCCAACACGTCGCTGAAGGACGTGATGAAGGAACTGCACATGGAGGGCTTCGACGTGGGCCTGGAAATGAGCGGTAATCCGCGCGCGTTCAACGACATGCTCGACTGCATGTACCACGGCGGCAAGATCGCCATGCTCGGCATCATGCCCAAGGGCGCCGGCTGCGACTGGGACAAGATCATCTTCAAGGGCCTGACCGTGCAGGGCATCTACGGCCGCAAGATGTACGAGACCTGGTACAAGATGACCCAGCTGGTGCTGTCCGGCTTCCCGCTTGGCAAGGTGATGACCCACCAGCTGCCGATCGACGACTTCCAGAAGGGCTTCGACCTGATGGAAGAAGGCAAGGCCGGCAAGGTGGTCCTCAGCTGGAATTGATTCATCGTGGCTTCGCCACGTTGAATCCGCGCAGGTTTCCTTATCCCCGCGCCTGCGGCGCGCCCCCTTGAACAACAAGGGGGCTCTCACCCAGCCGGGGTCAGGAACGCGGCAGGAATTGAAAAAGGCGCCCATTGGGCGCCTTTTCCTTTGGTGTTGCCGGCCAGCGGCCGGCACTACCGTAACGCCTGCGGCGTTACTTGCCTACGGCCACGCTCAGCATCACCCGGCTGTGGGCCAGCTTGCCGGAGTTGTCGCGGCCGTTGCCATCGGTGCCGTAGTACCCCAGGCCGACATTGAACAGGCCGAACTGGCGGGCGACGCCGACGTTCCAGTCGGTGTAGTCCTTGGCGATACCGTCCTCGAAGGTGCTGCGACCGACGTTGGCGTTGAGCGTGAAGTCCTTCGGCAGACCCCAGCTGCCACCCAGGCCGAAGTACCAGCCGTCGGTGCTGCTGTTCCACACATCGTTGCTGTAGGCCACCGTCAGCTTGTAGGTGTCGTCCAGCGTGGTGGTGGTGATCAGCTCGTTGTAGTTCTGGTGGCTGGCCTTGAGGTAGGTGTAGCGGTTCAGCAGCACGTCGAAGTTGACGCGCTCGGTGACGTCCACGCCGTAGCCGATCAGGTAGTCGACCTCGGTCTTCGGATCGCCCGGACCGAAGTCGACGCCCGAGCCCCAGACGCCGGCATACAGGCCGACCGGGCTGGTGTAGGTGAAGCCGGCCTGCAGGGTCGGATCCTCATCGGTCTGCGACACACCACGGAACAGGTAGTCCGAGACGGCGGTGACGTTCCAGCTGTACGGAGATTCGTTGTCCTGGGCGCTGGCGGCGAACGGCGCGAGGGTCAGGGCGGCGGCAATGGCGAGGCAGGCACGGGCGTGCTTCATGGGCGTCTCCGGTGGGGTCGGTGGCGTGGAAGGCGGGATCTGCAGCGGGCGCAGCGACCGGAGCCAGACAGCCCCGGTTCACGAATTTTTAACCCGTTTGCTATTGCGATGCAACATGTGCCGGCCATGGCGGCGCCCCATCCGGCCCGGTCCGCAGCCATCGATGCCCGGTAGAATCAGTGGTTTCCCGTGCTGAGCCGTGCCCACGCCATGACCGACTCCTCCGCCCTGACCCGCCACTATGCTGAGGAACTGGACGCCATCCGCGCCCAGGGCCTGTTTAAGTCCGAGCGGATCATCACCAGCCCCCAGTCCGCCGAGATCACCCTGGAAGACGGCCGCAAGGTGCTGAATTTCTGTGCCAACAACTACCTCGGCCTGGCCGACCATCCCGACCTGATCCAGGCCGCGAAGGACGCGCTGGATACCCACGGTTTCGGCATGGCATCGGTGCGCTTCATCTGCGGCACCCAGGACCTGCACAAGCAGCTGGAGAAGCAGATCGCCGACTTCTTCGGCAAGCAGGACACCATCCTGTACGCGGCCTGCTTCGACGCCAACGGCGGCCTGTTTGAACCGCTGCTGGGCGAGAACGACGCGATCATTTCCGATGCACTGAACCATGCCTCGATCATCGACGGCGTGCGCCTGTGCAAGGCCAAGCGCTTCCGCTACGCCAACTGCGACATGGCCGACCTGGAAGCGCAGCTGCAGGCCGCCGATGCGGCCGGCTGCAAGACCAAGCTGATCACCACCGACGGCGTGTTCTCGATGGACGGCTTCATCGCGCCGCTGGACGAGATCACCGCGCTGGCGAAGAAGTACAACGCGCTGGTGCACATCGACGAATGCCATGCCACCGGCTTCCTCGGCGCGACGGGCCGCGGCTCGGCCGAGGTCAAGGGCGTGCTGGAGAAGATCGACATCATCACCGGCACCCTGGGCAAGGCCATGGGCGGCGCGCTGGGTGGCTTCACCTGCGCCAGCGCCGAAGTGATCGAGCTGCTGCGCCAGCGCTCGCGCCCGTACCTGTTCTCCAACTCGCTGCCGCCGCACGTGGTCGCCGCCGGCATCAAGGCGTTCGAGATGCTGGCCGCGGCCGATGACCTGCGCAGCACCCTGGCCGCCAACACCACCTACTTCCGCGAGAAGATGACCGCTGCCGGCTTTGACGTGAAGCCCGGCGTGCATCCGATCAGCCCGGTGATGCTGTACGACGCACCGCTGGCGCAGAAATTCGCCGAGCGGCTGCTGGAAGAAGGCATCTATGCGATCGGCTTCTTCTTCCCGGTGGTGCCCAAGGGCCAGGCGCGCATCCGCACCCAGATCAGCGCAGCGCACAGCCGCGAGCATCTGGACCGGGCAATCGATGCGTTCACCCGCATCGGCGTCGAGCTGGGCGTGATCAAGGGCTGATCACCCACGGATAACGCCGGGCCATGCCCGGCGGTTTCCCGATAGCCGCGCCATGCGCTCGCCGGGCACGGGCCCGGCGCTACCCATCAGGGCGTGCCGACCAAGGTCGGCACCTGCCAGGCCTTATTTCTTCTTTTTCTTCTTGTCCTTGGGCTCGTCCTTGCTGGCGACCACCACCGGCTTGGCGGCAGCATCCTGCCCGTTGCCCTTGGCAACGCGGATGCCATTGGCTTTCATCCAGGCATCGAACTGGTCGGCGGTCATCTTCTGGTCGCCGTTGCTCATCATGAAACGATAGCTGCCGCGGCCATCCAGCTCCGGGGTCTTTACTTCAACCACCGGGGTTTCGGCCGGGCGATCAGCCTTGGCCGCCTTCTTGTGGCCACCGCAGGCCGTCAACAGCACGATCGGCAACAACAGGCTGGCGCAGCGCAGGGTTTGCTTGAGGGTCGGGTGATACATGGCAGGCTCCGTTCTGGACATTCGACAACCAGGCGCCCCCTACGCCTGGAACGGTGGCCGGCAAGCGCCGGCCGTGGGCATCACTCAGCCCGGTGCAGCGGCCCCCAGCCGCTGCTGATCGCTGACCTCCAGCGCCCGCCACTGGCCCTTGCCGAGATCGCCGAGCGTGAGCTCTCCGATCGCAACCCGGACCAGGCGCAGCACCTGCAGGTCGAAGGCCGCCAGCAGGCGACGGATATGGCGGTTGCGGCCCTCGTCGAGGACCACCTCCAGCCAGGCGGTCTTGTCGCCGCTACGCAGCACGCGCACGGCCAGGGCAAGCAGGAACTCGCCCTCGTCTTCGACACCGGCGCGCAGCGCGGCCAGGGTGTCCTCGTCGGGCAGGCGATCCACCTGCACGTGGTAGGTCTTCTGCAGGCCGGTCTCCGGATCAGTCAGGCGCGCAGCCCACTGCGGATCGTTGCTGAACAGCAACAGGCCTTCACTGGCCTTGTCCAGGCGACCGACCGGCGCGATCCACGGCAGGCCGGCGCCATCGAAGCAGCGGTACACGGTGTCGCGGCCGCGCTCGTCCTGCACGGTAGTGACCACCCCGCGCGGCTTGTTGAGCATCACGTACAGGCGTTGCGGTGCGCCCATCGGCTGGCCGTCGACCTCGATCGGCGGCGCCGGGCTGGCAATCGGGAATTCCGGATCACGGACGATGCGCCCGGCGACACGAACGCGGCCATCGGCGATCCAGCGCGCGGCCTCGCTGCGCGAGCACACACCCGCCTTGGACAACACGCGCGCCAGGCCATGGCGCACGCCAGCGGAAACCGCAGGGGGATTCGCACGCCCACGCGCAACGTGGGAGCGGGCAGCGGGGGCAGCAGGTGGGCGGCGCGTGCGCAAGCCTCTGCTCCCCGCCGCGCTTACTTCTTGTCGACCGGCTTGGTCTCAGCCGGCACTTCGGCTGCGGCCGGGGTGGCTGCCGGAACTGGACGCGCCTTGACCACGCGCACGCCGCGCGCCTTCATCCAGGCGTCGAACTCTTCGGCGGTCATGCGCTTGCCGTTCTGGCTCATGTCGAAGCGCCACGGCGTGTTGTCGAATTCGGTCTGCGGCTTGTACGCGGCCGGATCATTCGGCTTCACCGCCGGCGCGCTCGGAATCGCCTTGGCGATGTTCTGGCAGCCATCGATGCGCAACCGCTGCAGCACCTGGTCCAGCGACTGCGACGGATCGTAGCTGCTGCCCAGCACGCCACTGGACATGCCCAGCTGGCTGCTGCGGATATACAGCTCATCAGCCACCGGGGCGATGGCGGTGGCCGGCAACGGCAGCGGCGAAGCGCTGGTGTTGACCGAGCAATCGACCGCAGCGTGAGCGGCGGGAACCAGGGCCAGCGCCAGAACGGCAGCCGATGCAGAGCGCAGCATGAGGGGCATCCACGGAAGGAAGTGACGCGGCGAGTTTAGCAATGCCACGTCATCTTTCAAGCGCCACTTTCAATGAATACGGCAACTCATTGGTTTCATAAGCAAATTACCGACGAACGGTCACCTCTGGCGACGCCGATTCATCATTCCGGACCGCACAAACAACAAGACCCGGCCGAAGCCGGGTCCTGCTGTGTCTTACTGGCAGAGCGTCAGAACTTAGTTCTGGACGTTCAGCTCGGTACGACGGTTCTTGGCGCGACCTTCCGGATTGTCCGAACCATCCGGGTTGGTGTTCGGCGCAATCGGACGGCTCTCGCCGTAGCCGATCGGACCGGCCAGACGGCCAGCGTCGACGCCGTTCTTGGTCAGGTAGTTGTACACCGCGGTAGCACGACGCTCCGACAGCTTCTGGTTGTAAGCGTCGGTACCCTTCGAGTCGGTGTGACCGGCAACTTCAACGCGCAGATCCGGGTAACGCTTCAGGATCTCGGTGGCTTCGCTCAGGATGGCCACAGCGTCCGGACGCAGGTTCGACTTGTCGAAGTCGAAGTTCACGCCCTTCAGGTCGATCGAGACCGGCACCGGGCAACCGTCCGGACCGATGGTCTGACCCGGCTGCGAGTTCGGGCACTTGTCGTCGCAGTTGTTGACGCCGTCACCGTCGTCATCCAGGTCGGCGCAGCTCGGGGCAACCGGAGCCGGAGCCGGAGCAGCAGCCACCGGGGCCGGGCCCAGCGGGATCACGACGCCGACCGAAGCCAGCACGTCGCCGAACCAGCTTTCGTCGCGCGCGGCGATGCTCTGGTCGTCGAAGTCAGCGCGGTAGGCCACTTCGGCGCGGACAGCAACGCGCTTGTCGAAGGTGGTCTGCAGGCCGACGCCGAGCTTGGCAGCCAGGTTGCCGTCCTTGCGCTCACGCGGACCGTTGGTGTCCAGAGCCGGGTACTCTTCTTCCGACTTCTGGTAGCCCAGGCCGCCCACGATGTAGGGGTTCCAGCCGCGGCCTTCCTTGATGAAGTGGCGACGCAGATCGAACGACACGCCGTACTGCGACCAGTTCTGATCCTGGTTGGCGTCGAAGTTCGGGTTCTGGTAGTTCAGCTCACCATCCAGCGACCAGTTCGGGCTGATGAACTTGCCCAGACCCAGGGTCACGAACGGAGCGTCGTTGGTCAGGCGGTCGTTGTCCTGGAAGTTGAAGCCGGCCGAACCGGTCAGGTACCAGCGGTCATCGAACTCCTGCGCCGACGCAGCCTGGGCGAAAGCCAGACCGCCCAGCAGCGCGGCAGTAAGGATCTTCTTGTTCATTGAGTACAGCTCCTATTTCGGGGGTATGAAACCGGTAGAGGCATGGGCCAGCACTACTGCGTCGATGTTCAGACAGCCGATTCAGCACGCCACCGCCGCGAACATTATGCTCAGGCGGGTGAAGGTCATGTTAACAGTCCCGTAACATGTGAAGCGCCGCGCACGACCGGCCACCGGTCCGACGTTGAAACCCTATACAGGATGATGAAAATCCGCAAGACCCACGCACCACAAGGGTTTGGAAGGGTTTAACGGCCAGATGCGTCAGATTTGGCGCGGGTTATCCCAAAGCGGTTCAGCGCGCGCCCATCGAGGTGAGGAACCTTATGATGCAGACAGGAACCGAGCTGGAGCTGCAATGAAAGCCGTCGCCCTGTGCCGTGAATCCGCCCCTGCCCTGCGCGATCTGGTGTTGCCGCCGCCGTCGCCGCCGCGTGGCCGTGACCTGCTGATCCGTGTCGAAGCACTTTCCGTCAATCCCGTGGATGGGAAGCTGCGTGCAGGTACGTCAGCCGCGTCGCTGGAAACCCCGCGCATTCTCGGCTGGGACGCGGCAGGGGTGGTCGAAGCGATGGGCGAGGAGGCCAGCCTGTTCGCCTCCGGTGACGAGGTCTACTACGCAGGAGATGTCACCCGCCCTGGCTGCAATGCGCAGTATCAGCTGGTGGATGAGCGACTGGTGGCACGCAAACCGACTACCCTCGATTTCGCCGAAGCAGCCGCGCTGCCGCTGACCACCCTCACTGCCTGGGAACTGCTGTTCCAGCGCATGCCCCTGCAGCTTGACGATCGCCGCCACGCCGGCCAGCGCCTGCTGGTGATCGGCGGTGCAGGCGGCGTCGGCTCGATGGCAATCCAGCTGGCCCACCACGCGGGATTTGAGGTCATTGCCACGGCCTCGCGTGAAGCCTCGATCGACTGGTGCCGGCGGATGGGCGCCCAGCATGTCATCGACCATCGCCAGCCCCTGTTGCCGCAGCTGCAGGCGCTTGGCATCGACGAAGTGCAGGTGGCACTCAACCTGGCCGACACCGATCACTACTGGGACGAACTGGGCCAGCTGCTGGCACCACAGGGACATGTAGGCCTGATCGTGGAACCCCGCGGCCCGCTGCGCATCGGCGATCCCTACAAGGCCAAGTGCATCGGCATCCATTGGGAATTCATGTTCGCCCGCGCGCGCTTTGCCACCGCCGACCGCATTGAGCAGCACCGCATCCTCAACCGCGCCGCCAGCATGATCGACGCGGGCCAGTTGCGCGGCACGTTGAGCGAAGTGCTGGGCCCGATCACTGCGGCCAACCTGGATGCCGCGCATCAACGTCTGGCCGACGGCCGCACCATCGGCAAGCTGGCGCTGGCCGGCTGGGACGACTGATTCACCACCCACAGCCTGTCGCAGTGGATTGGCCGGCATCTGTATCTATTGAACGGCCTGTTTCGGGGATAGGGTGGAAACAGCCCCCCCCCCCGAGCCCGTCATGCCCACCGCCCTGCCCCTGCGCCTGCTGCAACTKATCATCGGCCTGTTCCTTTATGGCTTCGGCGCCTCGCTGATGATCCGCGCCGCCATCGGTGTCGCGCCGTGGGATGTGCTGTCGCAGGGCATTGCTGCACAGACCCCGTTGTCGTTCGGCCTGGCCACCAACGTGATCGGCGCGCTGGTACTGCTGCTGTGGTGGCCGCTGCGGCAGAAGCCCGGTGTCGGTACCGTGCTCAACGTGATGCTGATCGGCCCTTCGGCCCAGTTCGGACTGTGGCTGCTGCCCCCGGCCGTCGGTCTCGGCTGGCAGGTGGCGATGTTCTGCGCCGGCATGCTGCTGGTGGCGCTGGCCACCGGCCTGTACATCGGCGCCAAGCTCGGCCCTGGCCCGCGCGATGGCCTGATGACTGGACTGCACGCGCGCACCGGCTGGCCGATCTGGAAGGTGCGCAGCCTGATTGAAGGCAGCGTGCTGCTGCTGGGGTGGTGGCTGGGCGGCAATGTCGGCGTCGGCACGCTCGCCTTCGCGTTGCTGATCGGACCGTTGTGCGGGGTCACGCTTGGCTGGTTCGGGATCGGCCGCACACCGGTAGTGCCGGCCGCTGGCCGGCAACCGCAATCGCCCTGAGCTGACCGGTAGGCCGGGCATGGCCCGGCGCTACCGAGCGAGGCAGCCCTTGCCCCGGGAGCCGTTTCGCGGCACCCTTCGCGCTTCCGTACGCAAGCGTATCGACATGTCGCCAGCCAACGAAAGCGCCTACCCCCACCTGTTCGCCCCGCTGGACCTGGGCTTCACCCAGCTGCGCAACCGGGTGCTGATGGGCTCGATGCACACCGGCCTGGAGGACCGCGCACGCGACTTCCCGCGCCTGGCCGCCTACTTCGCAGAGCGCGCCGAAGGTGGCGTCGGCCTGATCGTCACCGGTGGTTTCGCGCCGAACGTGGTCGGCTGGCTCAAGCCGTTCGGCGGCAAGCTGTCCTGGCCTTGGGAAGTGCGCCCGCATCGGCAGTTGACCGCCGCCGCGCACCAGCACGGCGCGAAGATCTGCCTGCAGCTGCTGCATGCCGGGCGCTACGCCTATCACCCGCTGTCGGTAGCGCCGTCGAAGCTGAAGGCGCCGATCAATCCGTTCACCCCGCGCGCCTTGTCGGCCAGCGGCGTCGAGCGGCACATCGCCGACTATGCACGCAGCGCGAAGCTGGCCCGCGAAGCCGGCTACGACGGCGTGGAAGTGATGGGCTCGGAGGGTTACCTCATCAACGAGTTCATCGCCCCGCGCACCAACAAGCGCGATGACCGCTGGGGCGGTGATGCCGCACAGCGCATGCGCTTCGCGGTGGAGATCGTGCGCCGCATCCGCGAAGCCTGCGGCCCGGATTTCATCATCATCTACCGCCTGTCGCTGGTCGACCTGGTCGAAGACGGCAGCAACTGGGAAGAGATCGTGCAGCAGGCCCAGGCCATCGAGGCCGCCGGTGCGACGATCCTCAATTCCGGCATCGGCTGGCATGAAGCGCGCATTCCGACCATTGCCACGTCGGTACCGCGTGGCGCATTCGCCGCGGTCACCGCCAAGCTCAAGCCGCACGTGTCGTTGCCGCTGGTGGCGACCAACCGCATCAACATGCCCGAGGTGGCCGAACGCATCCTCGCCGATGGCGGTGCCGACATGGTGTCGCTGGCCCGTCCGCTGCTGGCCGACCCGCAGTGGCCGAACAAGGCCCGCGCCGGCCGTGCCGAGGCCATCAACACCTGCATCGCCTGCAACCAGGCCTGCCTGGACCACGTGTTCGAAAACAAGCTGGCCAGTTGCCTGGTCAACCCGCGTGCCGCCCACGAGACCGAGCTGGTCTACACCCCGACCACCGCACCGAAGCGGGTGGCCGTGGTCGGCGCCGGCCCGGCCGGCCTGGCCTGCGCTACGGTCGCTGCCGAACGCGGCCACCAGGTCACCCTGTTCGACGCCAGCGAGGAGATCGGTGGCCAGTTCAACGTGGCCAAGCGCATTCCCGGCAAGGAAGAGTTCCACGAGACCCTGCGCTACTTCCGCCACAAACTGGGCGAGACCGGCGTGCAGCTGCGCCTGGGCACCCGTGCCGACGCGGCCAGCCTGGCCGGCTTCGACGAGGTCGTACTGGCCACCGGCATCCTGCCGCGCAAGGTCGACTTCCCCGGTGCCGACCACGCCAAGGTGGTCAACTACCTGGACGTGCTGCTGGGCCGGGTCGAGGTGGGTGCCAGCGCCGCCATCATCGGCGCCGGTGGCATCGGCTTCGATGTCGGCGAGTTCCTTGCCCATGACGGCCCCTCGCCATCGCTGGACCCGCAACGCTGGATGGCCGAATGGGGCGTGGATGCCACCTTCGAGGCCCGCGGTGCACTGGCCCGCCCGGCCGTGGAGGCGTCGCCGCGCAGGCTGTGGCTGCTGCAGCGCAGTGCCGGCAAGCCCGGTGCCCGCCTGGGCAAGACCACCGGCTGGATCCACCGCGCCACGCTGAAGGCCAAGGGCGTGCGCATGCTGGGCGGTGTCGAGTACCTGGGCGTGGACGATGCGGGCCTGCGCATCCGCGTGGACGGCACCGAACAGCTGCTGCCGGTTGACCACGTGGTGATCTGTGCCGGGCAGGAACCGCAGCGCGCGCTGCAGGCCGAACTGCAGGCCGCGGGCATCACCGCACACCTGATCGGTGGTGCAGACGTGGCCGCCGAACTCGATGCAAAACGTGCGATCGATCAGGGCAGCCGGCTCGCCGCCACGCTCTGATGAACACCTGAATGGGGGCCGGAATGTAATTTCCGTCACCGGCCCCCAAGCTGAATGTCAAGCCGGACGATTCAGGATGCGTTCGGCAATGCCCCCCTACCTTGCGCCAACTTTCTGCTCACCAGCCAGTTTCCGGTGAGCCGGTGCGGACCCCGCCGATCGATCCACGATCGTGTTCTTGGGGCCGCCCACGGGGCAGCCCCGATGGCCGCCTCCCCATGACGCCAAGTCGTACCCCGCCTCCAGCAGCCTGCGCTGCCGGAACCGCCAGGTGCGTCCCACACGGAGCAAGGAGTTATATGAAACTGGCCTGGATTCTCTGGCTGTCGCAGTTGCTGCCGCAGCCGGCCGCTGATTCATTGTGTTTGAGCACCACCGTTTACCTGGAAGCCCGCGACCAGACCCTGCGTGGGCAGCAGGCGGTGGCCGAGGTCGCCCTGCGTCGCCTCGACAGTGGCCTGTGGGGCGACTCGATGTGCCAGGTGGTGACCGCGCGCAAGCAGTTCGCCCCCACCATCGTCTCCCCCGGCACCCAGCTGGGCAACGATGCGGCGTGGAGTGAGGCGATGGACGTGGCCTTCGACGCCGAGCGCAACTGGGCGCTGCCAGCCGGCGAGCGCCGCGAGATCGTGCCTGGCGCCAGCCACTTCGCTGCGCTGGCCATCGCCAGCCCGAACTGGCGCAACGCCTATCAGGTGGCCACCATCGGCGATCACACCTTCTACAAAGTGCAGAACCTCAAGCCCCGGCAGTCGTAACGATCCGTTGCCGGTGGCAGCGTTGCCGCGTGCGGCTGGGCTCTGGGATAGTGGTGGTTTCCCGCCACACCCCGCCTGGAGTTCCCATGAAGCTGTACAGCAAGCCCGGTGCCTGTTCCACCGCCGACCACATCGCCCTGCAGTGGACCGGCCAGCCGTTCGAGGTCGAACTGCTGAACAAGGACACCCTGAAGGGTCCGGAATTCCTCAAGATCAATCCGGCCGGCGCGGTACCGGCGATCGTCGATGGCGACTTCGTGCTGGTGCAGAACGCGGCGATCATGGGCTACATCGCCGACAGCTACCCGCAGGCCGGTCTCGGTGGCGATGGCAGCCCGCGCCAGCGCGCTGAAGCCACCCGCTGGCTGGCCTTCGTCAACTCCGACGTGCACCCGGCGTTCTCGCCGCTGTTCGCGCCGGGCAAGTTCATCGCCGATGAAGGCCAGTACGACGCGATCCGCGCCGCGGCGCACAAGCGCCTGCGCGCCCTGTTCGAGACCGCCGACAGGCAGCTGGCCGACAAGCCGTGGCTGGCCGGCTTCCGCAGCTTCGCCGATCCCTACTTCTACATCACCCTGCGCTGGGCGGCCGGCACCAAGGTCGACCTGTCGGGCCTGGACAACCTCGCCGCCTACAAGGCGCGCATGGACGCCGATCCGGGCGTGCAGGCGGCGCTGAAGGCCGAAGGCCTGGCCTGATGGAACCGGGGTCGGAGCCGTTCGCATCGCGAACGGCTCTGACCCCATCGGCTCCATCGACGCTGTCAGCCGATTTCGCGGATCACTTCGCCCTTCGCATCGCGCAGGAACGTCGGCACCACTTCAACCTGCAACGTGCTCGACACCGTGTAGGTTCCGCGTTCCGGCCGCACGTCCTGCCAGGCCTGCAACGCCGCGTCGTCCAGTAGCCAGCGCACGTTGTCGCTCTCCACCGCGGCGGCGCCATCGGTGGCAGGCATGAACTCCCATTGCCGTTCGCGGCTGACCAGCGTCAGTGCCTTGCCGTGGCGCAGGCGCAGTGGCAGCAGTTCACCCACGCTGCCGACCTGCCCTGCCCCCAGCACCAGCGTGGTGATGCCGGCCGTCTGCCGCCAGTCCAGCGTCTCGATGAACAACATGCCTGTACTGGATCCCTCACGCTCGCTGCCGGCCTGCACCTGCGCGGCCAGCGCCGGATCATCCAGCAGGTTGCCGCGATGCAGATCGGTGATCCACAACGACATCGCCGGCTCGAGCACCTGCAGCACACCGCGCGTGGACCAGCGCTTGATCGCGCCCATTTCCTCATCGGTCAGCCCCACCACCTGCAGGAACTGCAGCTGCCCATTTGCGGTATCGCGCGCGGGCAACTGCAGATCGGCAATGAACGCCAGATGGCAGAGACGGGTATCGGTCTCCAGCGCGATCGGGCCGTTGGCGTTGAGGTGATGCCCATCCTCGAACACATTGCCGCTGCTGAACACATAGCGCGCCAGATTCTGCAGCAGGTTCATCGGCCACGCAGGCGGTGTGCTGTCCGCATGCTCACCCTTGTCGGCAGCCAGGCGGAACGTCAGCTCGAAGCCGTAGCCACTGGTGGCCGCATCGCTGCTCTCTTTTGCATACAGTTCCGACAGGCCGTAGGTGACGTAGTGCCAATGCGGAACCGGTGCCTCCGCCCAGTACACGCTGATGCCGTCGAGCGGATCCTGGCCACCCAGCGTGTACGGCAACGCGGTACCGAAGTGACGCGGCTCCTGGCCGGCGTACAGCGGCGCCAGCGCGGCATTGATCGCATCCCAACCGGGTGTATCGGTGTCGTCCTGCATGCGGGGCTCCTGGGCGGAAAAAGAGCGGACCACTTTACCCCGCGTGTCAGCCGGGCACGACCTCGGCGGTGACCGGTGCCAGCGATACCTGGATCTCCTGCCACCAGCGCTGTGCCAGCGCCGGGCTGCGCGCCTTGCCGATCGCGGCGATCATTTCCGGGCACAGCTTTTCCAGGGTGACCGCGTCGGTACAGCGCTCGATCTTCAACTGCATGAAGTAGCCTTTCAGGCCGAGATGGCGGCGCACGGCATCGCTCATCGCGTCGTACAACTGCTGGTACAGCGCCGGATCGTGCTCGCGGCCGCTGCACAGCCCGCGCTGTGCCGCAGGTTCGGCCCTGCCGCCGACCACTTCGATCAGGCCGAGTGCGGCCAATTGCTCCAACGCATCCTGCGGTGCGCGCAGTCCTTCGAACAAGCCGCGCAGTTCGCTTTCATCGCGCTGGCCGTCAACCATCAACAGGATCGAACGCAGCGCCGCCGGCAGGCGCCGGGCACGATCTTCGATCTCCTGGCGGCCAGCGGCCGTCTTGGCATGCAGCAGTGCCATAGCTCCCCCTTCCCACGATGCGATACGCATGCGCGCCCTTGCGGGCACGCTCCCCTGTTCGCCATCCCCGGATGGCACGCGCGTTCCCCGGCGCGTACCGCGTGTTGCAGGTCGATGACAGCCGGAGCTTAGCGCATGTCCTTCGCCCGAGGGGTAGTGCCGGCCGCTGGCCGGCAGCCCGCCAATCCCGAGGTTGCCGGCCAGCGGCCGGTACCACCTCTGATCATCGTCCCAGCGCGCGGCGGATCTCTTCCAGCGCCCCCGGGTCGTCCAGCGTCGACAGGTCGCCGGGGTCGCGCTGCTCGGCCAATGCCTGCAGCGAGCGACGCAGCAGCTTGCCCGAACGGGTCTTGGGCAGCGCGTTGACCACATGGATGTGCGCCGGTCGCGCCACCGCACCCAGCGAGGCGGTCACCGTGGCCATCATCTCGGCCACCACTGCGGCCGGGTCTTCGCCATCGAGCCCCTGCTTGAGGGTGACGAACACCAGCGGCACCTGCCCCTTCAATTCGTCCTTCACCCCGATCACCGCTGCCTCGGCCACGCGCGGGTGACTGGAGATGGCCTCTTCGATCTCACGCGTGCCCAGGCGGTGGCCGGCCACGTTGATCACATCGTCGGTGCGGCCCAGGATGAAGGTATAGCCATCGTCATCGCGGATGGCCCAGTCCAGCGAGCTGTACAGCAGTTCCTTGAAGTGGCTGAAGTAACTCTGCAGGAAGCGGCTGTCGTCATTCCAGACCGTGCTCATGCAGCCCGGCGGCAACGGCGGGGTCATCACCAGCACGCCCTTCTGCCCGGCAGCCACTTCTTCACCGGTGTTCTCGTCGATCACCTTCATGCGGTAGCCGAGATTGGGGAAACCCGGTGAGCCGAAACGCACCGGCTTCATGTCCAGCCCAGGCAGCAGGGTCAATGCCGGCCAACCGGTTTCGGTCTGCCAGTAGTTGTCGATGATCGGCTTGCCCAGCGCGTCGCTGATCCAGTGTGCGGTCGGTTCGTCCAGCGGCTCGCCGGCCAGGAACAGATACTTCAGCGCATCGAGGTCGTGCCGATGGATGAAATCGGCGTCGTGCTTCTTCAGCACGCGGATGGCGGTCGGCGAAGAGAACATCGTGCGTACGTTGTACTGCTCGCACAGCGCCCACCAGATGCCCGGATCGGGGTTGGTCGGCAGCCCTTCGTACAGCAGCGAGGTGCAGCCGCCGATCAGCGGGCCATACACGTTGTAGGAATGGCCCACGGCCCAGCCGACGTCGGAGGTGGAGAACATCACCTGTCCGGGCTTGCAGTCGAACACGGTCTGCATCGATTGCGCCATCGCCACCGCATAGCCACCGACATCGCGCTGCACGCCCTTCGGCTTGCCGGTGGTGCCGGAGGTGTACAGCAGGTAGCTGGGCTCGCTCGATTCCAGCCATTGCACCGGCACATCGGTTTCGCCGATCTGCGCACGCAGGCTGGCGTACTCGACGTCACGCCCTTCGATGCGTGGCTCGGCCGGGTCCAGCCCGCGCGAAACGATCAGCACGTGCGGCGGCGGATTGCTGGCCTCGGCGCAGGCGGCATCGACCATCGCCTTGTAAGGAATGAGCTTGCCACCGCGCATGCCGGCATCGGCGGCGATCAGCAGCTTCGGCTTGGCATCGTCAATGCGCAGCGCGAGGTTGTGTGCGGCGAAACCACCGAACACCACCGAGTGCACCGCACCGATACGTGCACAGGCAAGCATGGCGAACACGGCCTCGGCCATGTTCGGCATGTAGATCACCACGCGATCCCCGTGGCCGACACCAAGGTGTTTCAGCACGGCGGCGAAGTCGTTCACTTCGCGATACAGCTGGCGATAGGTGATTTCGCGGGTGCTGTTGGTTTCGGTGGAGATGGCGACCAGTGCGAGCTGGTCCGCGCGGTCGGCCAGATGCCGGTCGACGGCGTTGTAGCAGAGGTTGGTTTCACCACCCACGAACCAGCGCCGGAACGGCGGGTTGCTGTAGTCGAGCACCTGTTGCGGCGGCGTGTGCCAATGGATGCGCTTGGCTTCCTCGCCCCAGAATGCCTCCGGCTCGTCGATCGAACGGCGGTAGGTTTCCTCGTAGTTCATGACGCAGCCCTCCCAGACAAAGTCATGGTTCGAGCATAGTCCGGCACTGGCGCGTGGGCCGCCCTACCTTGGTAGGGGGTGTGTTGCCGGCAGGGCTGCGCCCTGCACCCGCAGAGGCGGAAGCAACGGCAACAGCAACAGCCGAAGCAACAGCAATGGCAGATTCCGGGGTTGGCGGGGAAGGGACAGATGGCGGGGGACGCTGCAAGTACGTCCCTGTAAGCTCGGTCGCGCCATCCCTGGCGCTCACGCCCCCGCCATCTGCCCCCTCCCCGCCTCCGACAATTTCCCTCCGCTGTTGGTGGGTGTCGACTCCCGCTGCTGTTGGTGGGTGTCGACCTTGGTCGACACGTAGATCCACGCCATGCGTGGATGCTCTTCGTTCACTTGTCGAAATATTCGATTCCGATGGATTTGATCCACGCAAAGCGCGGACAGACCTCCGTCACCGGAGATCTGTCGAAGGCGGGGTGGGTCCGGTTGCGGGGGTGTCCGCGGCATGGATGCCGCGGCCAAGCCCCCAGGGATGGGTTTACGGCGTCCCCCGCAACCGGACCCGCCCCGCCATCCCACGGAACCCCGCTGTTGCCGTTGCTGTTGCTGTTGCTGCTGAGGTTGCCGGCCAGCGGCCGGCACTACCGCGGGTGCAGGGTGCAGGGCGCAGCCCTGCCGAACACCCTACCCTTCTAGAACGGAGTCGCAGACTCGAACGCGAGCGCCTCGCCTGTCACCGGATGAGTGAACTGCAGCTTCCGCGCATGCAGGCACACGCGCTGCGCTGCCTCTGCGCCATACAGCACGTCGCCGACAATCGGATGACCGAGGCTGGCCATGTGCAGGCGCAACTGATGGCTGCGGCCGGTGATCGGTTCCAGTTCAACGCGCGTGCGTTGCGCCTCGATGTCACGCGACAGCACGCGCCACCGGGTCAGTGCCGGCTTGCCGCGTTCGTGGTCGACCATCTGCTTGGGCCGGTTCGGCCAGTCGACGATCAGCGGCAGGTCCACTTCACCGGCACCATCTTCCAGCAACCCCTGCACGATGGCCTCATAACGCTTGCCCACCTGGCGCTTCTCGAACTGCATCGACAGCGCCACCTGCATGTCCTTGCCGCGCGCGTGCAGCAGCAGGCCAGAGGTGACCTGGTCCAGCCGATGCACGGTCAGCGCATCGGCATACACCGCCTGCAACCGTGCGACCACGCAGTCCTGGTTATCCGCCGAGCGGCCGGGCACGGACAGCAGGCCGGCCGGCTTCTCGGCCACCAGCAGCGCGTCGTCGATGTAATGCAGAGGGATCATGTCGTTGCCAGGTGCTCCATACGAAAACGGGGAAGCCGAAGCCTCCCCGTTTCATTTCAGGCAGTGCCGGCAAGCTGCCGGCACAGACCGCATCAACCCAGCAGGTGGGCGACGCCGGCGCGCTCTTCTTCCAGCTCGGCCAGGGTCTTGTCGATGTACTTCTGGCTGAAGTCGTCGACCGGCAGATCCTTGACCAGGGTGTACTCGCCGTTCTCGGTGGTGACCGCGAAGCCGAAGATCACGCCTTCCGGAATGCCGTAGGAACCGTCGGACGGCACGCCCATGGTGACCCACTTGCCGTTGCTGCCCAGCACCCAGTCACGTACGTGGTCGATCGCTGCGTTGGCCGCCGAAGCTGCCGAGGACGAGCCGCGGGCTTCGATGATCGCCGCACCGCGCTTGCCGACGGTCGGGATGAAGGTGTTGGCGTTCCACTCCTGGTCGTTGATCGCATCGGCGATCGACGCACCGTCGGCGGTGGCGAAACGGTAATCCGGGTACATGGTCGGGCTGTGGTTGCCCCACACCACCAGCTTCTCCATGCCGGCGACCGGCTTGCCGAGCTTGGTCGACAGCTGGCTCAGCGCACGGTTGTGGTCCAGGCGCAGCATGGCGGTGAAGTTGCGCGGGTTCAGGTCCGGCGCCGACTTCATGGCGATGTAGGCGTTGGTGTTGGCCGGGTTGCCGACCACCAGCACCTTCACGTCACGCTTGGCGACCTTGTTCAGTGCGGCGCCCTGGGCGGTGAAGATCTTCGCGTTTTCCAGCAGCAGATCCTTGCGCTCCATGCCCGGGCCGCGCGGACGCGCGCCGACCAGCAGGGCGATGTCGGCGTCCTTGAAGGCGACTTCAGCGTCGTCGGTACCGACCATGCCGGCCAGCAGCGGGAACGCGCAGTCTTCCAGTTCCATCATCACGCCCTTCAGGGCGGCCTGGGCCTTGTCGACCGGCAGCTCCAGCAGCTGCAGGATGACCGGCTGGTCCTTGCCCAGCATTTCACCGGAGGCGATACGGAACAGCAGGGCGTAGCCGATCTGGCCGGCGGCGCCGGTCACGGCAACACGAACAGGTGCTTTCATGGGGATTTCCTCTGCTAAGAAGCTAAGTAGCGATGTGGGAGATGGCCGCACGGGCGGGGATGGGCCTGGCGGGGCGGCCGGAACGCAGAAACGGCCCCCTTCGCAGGGGGCCGTCCGGGTATTGGATCAGGCGGGAATGAGCTTGTTCCACTCACCCACGCGCTCAGCCTGGGCGGCGAGCAGAGCGTCGGTGTCGCCTTCCAGGGTGATCGAATGGATCACGTCGCCCTGCTTGACCGAATCGACGATCGCCTGGCCTTCCAGCACCTGGCCGAACACGGTGTGCTTGCCGTCCAGCCAATCGGTCTTGATGTGGGTGATGAAGAACTGGCTGCCATTGGTGTTCGGGCCGGCGTTGGCCATCGACAGCGAGCCGATCTGGTGCTTCACACCGTTCTTCTCGTCTTCGAACTTGTAGCCCGGGCCACCGGTGCCACGACCCTGCGGGCAACCGCCCTGGATCATGAAATCGGGGATCACGCGGTGGAAGATCAGGCCATCATAGAAGCCGCGCTTGACCAGGTTCACGAAGTTGGCGACCGTCAGCGGCGCCTTGTCGGCGAACAGCTCGACCTTGATCGGGCCCTGGGTGGTGTCGAAAGTGGCGATGAGGGACATGCAGATCCTTGGGATGCGGGGTGTGTAATCAGCCCCATAAGGATACACCTCCCCCGTGGCCCGGGCAGCTTCGACCATGGGCGCAGGCAGGCTCTTCAGCCCGCGGACGGGCAGCGCCGGGAGTCAGGCTGAATGGGGACTTCAGCAGTCCTGAAATCCAGGTTTTCGCCAATCGTCAAGTTCGACGTATAATGTTGGACTTCTTTTTCCAAATCCGGCGCCGACTGGCCCCCTTTCGTATGTCCATCGAAAATCTTCGCAACATCGCCATCGTCGCCCACGTCGACCATGGCAAGACCACCCTGGTCGACCAGCTGCTGAAGCAGTCCGGCACCCTGTCCGAGCGTACCGTCCTCGCCGAGCGCGTGATGGACAGCAACGACCAGGAAAAGGAACGCGGCATCACCATCCTGGCCAAGAACACCGCCATCACCTGGGAAGACAAGAAGACCGGTATCAAGAACCGGATCAACATCGTCGACACCCCCGGACACGCCGACTTCGGCGGCGAGGTCGAGCGCGTGCTGTCGATGGTCGACACCGTGCTGATCCTGGTCGACGCAATGGACGGCCCGATGCCGCAGACCCGCTTCGTCACCCAGAAGGCCTTCGCGATGGGCTTCAAGCCGATCGTCGTGGTCAACAAGGTCGACCGTCCGGGCTCGCGTCCGGAGTGGGTGATCGACCAGGTCTTCGACCTGTTCGACAAGCTCGGCGCCACCAATGAGCAGCTCGACTTCCCGATCGTCTACGCCTCGGCCCTGAACGGCTACGCCGGCCTGGAAGACACCGTGCGCGACGGCGACATGACCCCGCTGTACGAAGCGATCATGCAGCACGCACCGAAGCCGGAAGTGGATCCGGAAGGTCCGTTCCAGATGCGCATCAGCCAGCTGGACTACAACAACTTCGTGGGCGTCATCGGCATCGGCCGCATCCAGCGCGGCACCCTGAAGAAGAACATGCAGGTCGCGGTGATCGACCGTGAAGGCAAGAAGCGCAACGGCAAGGTCGCGCAGGTGCTGGGCTTCCTGGGCCTGGAGCGCATCGAGCAGGACACCGCCGAGGCCGGCGACATCGTCGCCATCTCCGGCATTGCCGAGCTGACCATTTCCGACACTCTGTGCCACCCGGACACCCCGGAAGCACTGCCGGCGCTGACCGTCGATGAACCGACGATCTCGATGACCTTCCAGGTCAACAACTCGCCGTTCGCCGGCAACAAGGACCTGTCCGGCGGCAAGTTCCTGACCAGCCGCCAGATCAAGGACCGTCTGGACCGCGAGCAGGTCCACAACGTGGCCCTGAAGGTCGAACAGCTGGAAGACGCCGACAAGTTCCTGGTCTCCGGCCGTGGCGAACTGCACCTGTCGGTGCTGATCGAGAACATGCGTCGTGAAGGCTACGAGCTGGCCGTGTCGCGCCCGGAAGTGATCATCAAGCAGATCGACGGCCAGGCCATGGAGCCGATCGAGCAGCTGGTGGTGGACATTGAAGAAGTGCACCAGGGTGGCGTGATGGAAAAGCTGGGCACCCGCAAGGGCCAGCTGAAGAACATGGAATCGGACGGCAAGGGCCGTGTGCGTCTGGAATACCAGATCCCCGCCCGTGGCCTGATCGGCTTCCAGAACGAGTTCAAGACCCTCACCCAGGGTTCGGGCCTGCTGTTCCACGTGTTCGACCATTACGGCCCGAAGGAACAGGGCGCCATCGCCAAGCGCCAGAACGGCGTGATGATCGCCAATGCCCCGGGTACCACCCCCGCGTACTCGCTCGGCCCGCTGCAGGAACGCGGCAAGCTGTTCGCTGCTGAAGGCGACAACGTGTACGAAGGTCAGTTGGTCGGCATCCACTCCAAGGACAACGACCTGACCGTCAACGCGATCAAGACCAAGCCGCTGACCAACATGCGCGCTTCGGGCAAGGACGATGCGATCCAGCTGACCCCGGCGATCAAGTACTCGCTGGAACAGGCCCTGGACTTCATCGAAGACGACGAGCTGGTCGAGATCACCCCGAAGGAGATCCGTCTGCGCAAGAAGTTCCTGACCGAAAGCGACCGCAAGAAGAACTCGCGCGGCGGCTGATCCAGCGAATCGTGAGCCAGAACGGCTACAACCCGGATCCGCATCGGCATCCGGGCCTCCATGTCATCGCCTTGCTCGAAGCGAGCAAGGCGATGCTGGCGTTGCTGGCGGCCACCGGGCTGGAAATCCTCGGCCCGCAACCGCTTCGCGACGGCGTCAATGCCCTGATCCGGCGTTTCAGTCTGGACCCGGATCACGGCACCCTGCCCTCGCTGTTGAATGCGATCAATCCCGACGCAGTGCACCTGGCCGCCGCAGCGATGATCGGCTACGGCCTGCTGCACCTGGTCGAAGCCTGGGGGTTGTGGAAAGCCAAGGCATGGGCCTCCTGGCTGGGCTGCCTGACCGCCTCCATCTACCTGCCCTTCGATATCTACGCGATCGTCCGCCATCCCGGCTGGGCCTCGTGGACGGTGCTGGCGATCAACCTGATCGTCGTCTACGTGCTGGCGCGCGACCTGCGCAAGCGCCGCCGCTGAGCAGCCGCTACACTGGGGATCGGAGCCGTCGAAGCTGCCCCATGCGCCTGTCCTTGCCGCCCCTCCTGACCTGTCTGATCGCCGCGCTGCCTGCGGTGTTTGCTGTTGGCTGCAGCCCGGCCACGCCCAGCGCCCACGCTGCCGAACCGGGTAGCAGCAACGTGCCCTTCGCCTACGCCGAGACCGAAGTCTCCGACCTGCAGGCACGCATGGTCGCCGGCGAACTGGACAGCACCACCCTCACCCACGCCTACCTCAAGCGCATCGCCACGCTGGACCGCGCCGGTCCGCGCCTGCGCGCAGTGATCGAGCTCAACCCCGATGCCCTGAAGGAAGCCGCCGAGCGTGATCGCGAGCGCCGTGCCGGGCGCCTGCGCGGACCGCTGCATGGCATCCCGATCCTGCTGAAGGACAACATCAACGCCGCGCCCATGGCTACCAGTGCCGGCTCGCTGGCCCTGCAGGGCTTCCGCCCCGGCGATGCCTACCTGGTCCGCCGCCTGCGCGAAGCGGGCGCAGTGGTGCTGGGCAAGACCAACCTCAGCGAGTGGGCCAACTTCCGCGGCAACGACTCGATCTCCGGCTGGAGCGCGCGCGGCGGCCAGACCCGCAATCCCTACCGCCTCAGTCATTCACCCTGCGGCTCCAGCAGCGGCAGCGCGGTGGCCGTGGCCGCCAACCTGGCCAGCGTGGCCATCGGCACTGAAACCGATGGCAGCATCGTCTGCCCCGCGGCGATCAACGGTGTGGTCGGCCTGAAACCGACCGTCGGCCTGGTCAGCCGCGAAGGCATCATCCCGATCTCCTTCAGCCAGGACACCGCGGGCCCGATGACCCGCAGCGTCGCCGACGCCGCCGCCGTGCTGACCGCCATCGCTGGCCGCGATGATGCCGACCCCGCCACCGCGACCATGCCCGGCCGGGCGGTCTACGACTACACCGCACGACTGGATCCGCAGGGCCTGCGTGGCAAGCGCATCGGCCTGCTGCAGACACCATTGCTGAAGTATCGAGGGATGCCACCGCTGGTTGAGCAGGCGGTCGCTGAGCTGCGCCGCGCCGGCGCCGTGGTGGTGCCGGTGGAACTGCCCAACCAGGGCGCCTGGGCCGATGCAGAACGCATCGTCCTGCTGTACGAATTCAAGGCGGGTCTGGAGCGTTATCTCAACACGTACCAGGCGCCACTGCGCAGTCTGGCCGGGCTGATCGCCTTCAACGAGGCACACAAGGGCCAGGAACTGGGCCTGTTCGGCCAGGAGCTGCTGCTGGAAGCCCAGGCGACCCCCGGCCTGGCCGATCCCGTCTACATCCGCGCGCGCAGCGATGCGCGGCGACTGGCGGGCCCGGAAGGCATCGACGCAGTGCTGGCATCGCAGAAGCTGGATGCGCTGGTCGCACCGACAACCGGTCTGGCCTGGCCCCTTCGCAGCACCGGCGATGACTTCCCCGGCGAGAGCTACAGTGTCGCCGCCGTCGCCGGCTACCCCAGCCTGAGCGTGCCGATGGGCCAGATCGATGGCCTGCCTGCGGGGCTGTTGTTCATGGGCACGGCCTGGAGCGAACCGAAGCTGATCGAGATGGCCTACGCGTACGAGCAGCGCACGCGCGCCCGACGCCCACCGCACTTCGATACCGATGCCTTGATCGAATCCGGCGACCCCTGACATGCCGGCCAGCGGCCGGCACTACCGATCCGACGGCTCCACTGGCGCGATGGCCGCCTCACCATCCTCCGCACCCGGCGATCGCACATCGGCGCTGCCTGCACGCCGCATCCGCGGCATATCCAGCTCATCGTCGCGCTGCAGGCGCGCGCGTACCTGCGGCAGCGATTGCGGATGCTCGCGCGCGAGGAAATCCAGCATGCGTTCGCGCACCAGGCAGCGCAGGTCGAACGCATCACCGGAACTGCGCGCACTGACCAGCAACCGCACCTGGATCGCGCGCTCGCTGGTCTCGGTCACCTGGGTCACGCACACCCGTCCATCCCACAGCGGCTGGCCCTGGCAGATGCGTTCCAGCTCGGCACGTATCGCCGCGATCGGTGCACGGTAGTCCAACCAAAGGAACGCCGTGCCGAGCAGATCGGCACTGCGCCGCGTCCAGTTCTGGAACGGGTGCTCGATGAACCAGGTCAGCGGCACCACCATCCGCCGCTCATCCCAGATACGCACCACCACGTAGCTGCTGCCGATCTCTTCGATGCGTCCCCATTCGCCCTCGACGATCACCACGTCATCGAGCCGGATCGGCTGGGTCACCGCAATCTGCAGGCCCGCGATCAGATTGCCGAACACCGGTTTGGCGGCGATACCCGCCACCAGGCCGATCAAACCCGCCGACGCCAGCAACGCGGTGCCGATCTTCTGCACCATCGGGAAGGTCAGCAGCACCAGCGAAGCACCGAGCACGATGATGCCGCCCATCAGCACGCGGCTGAGCACTCGCGTCTGGGTCTGGATGCGGCGCGCTTCGAGGTTGTCGGAGACATCGATCGGATGGCTGCGCAGGATCGCCCGCTCCCCCGCCGCCACCGCACGCACCAGCAACCAGATGAAGCAGGCGGTCAGGGCGATGTGCAGCACGCGCAGCAGTTGATCGAGCGTGTGTTCCGGCAATGGCGTGGCCTGCAGCGCCGGCACCAGCAACAGCACGGGCAGTGCAAGGGCCAGCGGCGGTCCGATCACCCGGCCGATGCGCGCACGGCGCCGGTCACGCCCGCGCAGGCGACGGTACAGTGCCAGTACGACCCAAGCGCCCAGGCCACCGACCACCAAAGCGGTTCCGATCGGCCACAGATACTGCTGCAGGTGTTGCCATATCACTGCGCATTCTCGCTGTCTGCATCAAGGAGCCAGCGTGGCGCATGCACCATGAGCGCGATGTCAGCCGTTCGTAAGCAGAATGTAGGCGGGGGTGTTCGGCAGGGCTGCGCCCTGCACCCGCGGTAGTGCCGGCCGCTGGCCGGCAACCTCAACAGCAACAGCAAGAGCAAAAGCCTGCATTCCTTGGGATGGCGGGGAGGGGACAGATGGCGGGGGACGCTGCAAGTACGTCCATGTAAGCTCGGTCGCGCCATCCATGGCGCTCACGCCCCCGCCATCTGTCCCCTCCCCGCCTCCGACAATTTCCCGCGGCTGTTGGCGGGTGTCGATCCCCGCTGCTGGTGGGTGTCGACCTTGGTCGACACGTAGATCCACGCCATGCGTGGATGCTCTTCAAATTCAATTCGAAATATTCGATTCCGATGGAAATTCATCCACGCATGGTGTGAATCCATCAGACACCGGACAACTGTCGAAGGTGGGGCGGTGTCGGATTGCGGGGCATCCGCGCCATGGATGGCGCGGCTGAGCCTACAGGGACGTACTTGCGGCGTCCCCGCAATCCGACAC
>NZ_JBFRFC010000020.1:0-83069 GCF_052114625.1 Stenotrophomonas sp. 2YAF26
CTTCATGAACCTCCGGACGCACCGCCTGGTTGCCGGCCAGCGGCCGGCACTACCAGATCGACCACGCGTAGGGATACTCGCCAATCTCCCTGGCCAGGCCCGCCCGAATGGGATTGCCCAGGATATACAGAGCCTGGCGATGCAACGATTCCTCTGCCCTGACCGCATGATCGAAGTACCCGGGCTGCCAGACCACCCCACGATGACCGGTCAGCCGATTCAAGGCCAACGCGCTGGATGACTTGAACCGACGGGCGATGCCCGCCAGCTCCGACGCACGCAGTTGCAACATCCAATGCACATGATCCGGCATCACCACCCAGGCAAGCGACTGAACAAGGCCTCGTCGCTCGAGGTCCTGAAACTGGCTGGCTACACAGCCTGCGGTGGCATCACATTCAAAGCGTCGGCGGCGCTGGTACGTTGTTGTGGTCAGCACGTAGACCTGACCGATGATGGAACGCCGCCCATGGCGCAGGAGATCGCTGCTCATGGCCCATCGTGGATCAAGCGGCCATCATTGGCTGTCGGGGAACAGCGCGAGATTCCATGAGGATCCTCCTGCCGATTGGCTGAGGTTGCCGGCCAGCGGCCGGCACTACCCGACAGGAAAATCCCGCGCCGCTAACCCTTGGTAGTGCCGGCCGCTGGCCGGCAACTCATGAACCCCGCCCGGCGGTGTCCCAGACCCCGTCACCCGCGCAGCGTAGCGCCACCGTCCACGTACAGGTCACTCATCGCCACGTGCCCGGCCTGCTCGGACAGCAGGAACATCACCGCCTGCGCGATGTCCTCCGGCGTGGCCAGCTTGCGCAAGGGAATGCCCGCTTTGTAGGTCACGGGATTGCCAGCGATCACCCGTGCCGCGCCCTGCTCGTCTTCCCACATGCCGGTCTGCATCGGGGTCAGCGTGGAGCCCGGCGCAACGATATTGCAGCGGATGCCCAGCGGCGCCAGCTCCAGGCCCAGGCAGCGGGTGAACATCGTCGCCGCCGCCTTCGAGGCAGCATAGGCGGCCATGCCATGCCGTGGCACGCCCGCCGCGTTGGAACTGACGGTCACGATGGCACCTTGCCGTCGCGGCGACATCACCCGTGCCAGTGCGCGGCCGACATGGAACACACCATCGGCATTGACCGCGAACACCCTGCGCCAATCCGCGTCACGGGTGTCCACGACATCGCCGACATGCAGCACGCCCGCCACGCTGGCCGCCAACATGATCGGTCCCACCGTGGCTTCCACCTGGTTTACCAGGGCGTCCACGGCCGCACCGTCGGTGACGTCCAGTGCGAAAGCCCGCACGCGCCCATCGTCGGTCGCCAGCGCAGGTCGCTCGCGATCAGTTGCCACGACCCGGCACCCTGCGTCCAGCAGTTGCCCCACCAATGCCGCGCCGATACCGCCGGCTGCGCCGGTCACCAGCGCCACATTCCCTTCAAAACCCGTCAGCTGCATGTTGCGCTCTCCTGTTGCCTGTCCCACTGCTGCAGCCGCGCCGACAACCACGGTGCCAGCTGCGCCACCGCATCACGCCCGGTCAGTTCGGCGTGCAGGAACGGCAGCTCGATGGCATCCACCTGCAGCGCATGTGCCTTCCATAGCGCGGACTGCAACTGCGGCCGTGCCTGATGATCGCGTCCGGCCCGCACATGCGCCAGCGTTCCTACGAAAGGTCGGTGCTGGTGTTCGCGGATCAGTCGATTGGTTCCGGTCACCGCCCGTACCACGCCGTCGAGCACAACCTCGGGCAGGCTGCCCAGCGCGCTGCCGCCGCGCCGCAGGAAGGCGCGGATGCGCTCGCGATCGTCCAGTTCCGGATGCGCGTCCGGGTCATGCCCGGCGATGGCCAACAGCGCCCGCAGCGCCGCGATCGGGTCGGGCTCCGGTTCGGCACGCCAGCATTCGCTGGGATAGGCATCGAGCAGCACCAGTTCGCCGACCTCGCGACCGATGTCGTGCAGGCGCACGGCCATCGCCTGCGCGAGGATGCCCCCCACCGACCAGCCGAGCAGATGGATCGGCCCCTGTGGCTGCAGCGTGATCACCCGCTGCACATAGTCATTGGCCATGGCCTCGATGCTGCCTGGCAGCGGTTGCGTGGCATCGAGCGCGGGCGACTGAAGCCCGTACACCGCGCGCGTTGGCTGCAGCGCCCGGGCCAGTGCGCGATAGTTCCAGGCAATGCCGCCTGCCGGGTGCAGTACGAACAGGGGGGCTGCGGTTGCCTCGTCGGATGCAGACAGCGCAATCACCGGCCCCAGCGCGTGATCCGCGCGTGCGGGCGGCTCGGCAATGCGTGCCGCCAGCGCGGCTACGGTCGGCTGCGCGAACAGCGCGCCCAGCCCCAGCTCGCAACGCCAGCGCTGCTCGATGGACAGCAGCAGGTGCACGGCCGACAGGGAGTCGCCTCCGATGCTGAAGAAATCCACATCAACCGCCACCGGCAGTTCACGCCCCAGCGCCTGTGCGAACAGCCCGGCCAGTTCCTGCTCCAGCGGCGTACGCGGCGCCTGCCCAGCAACGTCCTGCTGCGGCGGTTTCGGCAGCGCAGACCGGTCCAGCTTGCCATTGGCGGTCACCGGCCACTGATCCACGCCCACGAACGCAGACGGCACCATGTAGTCCGGCACCCGCGCCAGCAGATGGCTGCGCAGCGCCGCTGCATCGAGCAGCGCCGTCGGCACATAGGCGACCAGCCGCGCCTCGCCGGGTAGATCATCGCGCAACAGTACTTCCACCCGGTCCATTCCAGGCAGCTCGCGCAATGCTGCTTCAATCTCGCCAAGTTCGATGCGCAGGCCGCGCAGCTTTACCTGATGGTCGCTGCGCCCCAGGTACTCGACAGCACCGTCGCCCCGCCAGCGTGCCACGTCGCCGGTGCGGTAGATGCGCTCACCCGGCAGGAACGGATCCGCCAGGAAGCGCTCGGCAGTCAGGTCGTCGCGGCCGAGATAGCCGCGCGCCAACTGCACACCGCCGAGGTACAGGTCACCGGCTACGCCCACCGGCACGGGCTGCAGCCGTGCGTCCAGCACATACAGGCGGGTGTTCCAGACCGGGAAACCGATCGGCACCGGGCGCGAGCGGTCATCGGCCGAGGCTGGCCACCAGCTCACATCCACTGCCGCTTCGGTCGGCCCATACAGATTGTGCAGTTCGGCATGTACCCGCGCGTGGAAGCGTTCGCGCAGTGCGGCATCCAGCGCCTCGCCACTGGTGAACACGCGCCGCAACAGCAGGTCCTGTGAGGCCGGTGCCGCCAGGAACGCATCCAGCATCGACGGTACGAAATGTGCGGTGGTGACGCCATGCACGCGGATCAACCGCGCCAGCTCGGTCGGATCGCGGTGTGCGTCCGGCCCCGCCAACACCAGCGTCGCGCCGCACAGCAGTGGCAGGAAGAATTCCCAGACCGATACGTCGAACGTTGCCGGGGTCTTCTGCAGAATCCGGTCGTCGGCACCCATGCCATAGTGCTCGCGCATCCACAGCAGGCGATTGACGATGGCGCGGTGTTCGATCACCACGCCCTTGGGCTCGCCGGTCGAACCGGAGGTATAGATCACATAGGCCGCATCGTCGCCCATCGGGCCCGGCCAGGGTGCGGCAAAGCTCACGTCGGTCCACTGCTCCGGCGGCAGCACCGGCACATCTGAAAGACGGGATTGCACGCGGGCCTCTGCCAATACGCAGACCGGCTGCGCCGACGCCAGAATCCGCGCCAGGCGCTCCGCGGGATGGGCAAGGTCCAGTGGCAGGTACGCGCCGCCTGCACGCAGCACCGCCAGCAACGCAATCACCAGTTCCAGCGAACGCGGCAGCGCTACGGCAACGACCGTGCCCGGGCCCACGCCCAGCGAGCGCAGCTGCGCGGCCAGGGCGAAGCTGCGCGCCTCCAGCGCAGCATGGTCCAGCGTCGTATCGCCGAACACCAGCGCCGCTGCCGACGGATCGCGGTCCATGCCCTGCTGCAGCAGTTCGACCAGGGTCGTGTCAGGCAGCGCATGCGTGGTGGCATTGAAACCATGCACGACCTGCTTCGATTCTTCCGGCGTGGCCAGCGGCACCGTCGCGATGTCTTCGGCCAGCAGCGCGGCCGACACGAAATGCAGCAGCCGCCGGGCATGCGCCTTCATGTCATCCAGCCCATAAAGGGCCGGGTTTGCTTCAACCTCCAGATCCAGCAGGGTCTGTCCATCGCCACGGAAGCCCAGTGTCAGGTCGTCAACCGGGCCGGTGCTCAGCACTTCCAGTGAGGCCTGCACACCCGGCAGCGCCAGCGGCTTGTAGAACGGCTGTACGTTGATCAACGGCCCATGCAGACGGTGCTGTGCACCGACCAGGCCGAGGTCACGACGCAGCTGTTCGCCACGGTAGCGCCCATGCTTGCGGCTCTGGCTGAGCTGGCGCCCGATGCGCCGGCAGAATTCCTCGACGCCGCCCTCGCCGCCCGCTACCCGCAGCGGCAGCACGTTCATCACCATCGCCGGCACCCGCGCCGCCGCATTGCCAAGCCGCGCCATGTACGGCACCCCGAGCACGACTTCCTCGGACGCGCTCATGCGACGCACATACTCGGCGGCCAACGCGGCAAGCACATCCGGCCACGGCTGCAGCCACGATGCCGAGACCTGCAGCAGGCGCTCGCGCAAGGCGGGGTCCACCGGCTGCACCCAGCGCAGTGCATCGTCACTGGCCGCGGCGGTGCCGGCCAGGCCGGTGGAGGCCGGGGCGCCCTGCAGCGCCTGCAACCACCACTGCCGGTCGACGTCGCGGCGCGCATCACTGCGGTAGCTGGCATCATCGGCCAGCACGCCCGCCAACCCTGGCAGCGCACTACCGGTGCGGCCCGCATACAGGGCGCAGACGCGGTCAGTGAACAGCGCCATGCCATAGCCATCGGTGGCCAGGTGATGCACGCGCAGGTACCAGGCCCAGCGCTGGCCACCCAGGTCGAACAGCACCTGCTGGCTCAGCCGGTCGCGGGTCGGGTCGACCGCGCTGCAGCGGTCAGCCAGCATCGCCGTACGCGCCGTCTGCTGCGGATCATCGGCCGCGGCGACATCGCGCAGCTGCAGCAATGGCACCCGCGCGGGCTCGTGCCACTGCACGGGCTGGCCGTCCTCGGCCTCGGCGAAACGCAACGCCAGCGCCTCGGCCTCGACGGCGGCCTGGTTGGCGGCAGCGGTGAACGCCGGCACATCCAGCGAACCCTCGATCCACACCGCGTGCGCGGTATTGAATGCAGGATTCTGCGGTGCCAGCCGCTGGGCAAACCACAGCCCTGCCTGCGCCTCGGTCAGCGGCAGCGGCGATCCGCTCATGCCGTCTGCGCGGCCTGCAGCTGCTGCACCACCGCCCACCACTGGCGCAGCGTGGTGTGCTCAGCCAGCTGCGCGAACTCCAGTGGCAGCCCGGTGTTGCCCCAGGCCAGCACCAGCCCCAGCATGCGCATCGAATCCAGATCCAGATCGATCAGGTTGTCATCATCGCCGATGTCCGCCGCGTGGCAGTCCAGCACGCGGGCGACGTCGGCGCGCATGCGCTCCAGGGTCAAGGTTTCGGTCGTCGCGTTCATCACATTGCCTCCAGCAGCTGGTCGGTGGTCATCGGTACGCCGCACGTGCGGGCGATCCAGTGCAGCGCCTGGTCATGGTCGGCACGCGAGAAATCGGCCACGGCATCGGCAGCGATGAACGTCTCGATGTCACGCTGGAACGCCTCCACCGCCGTCGCGGTGCATCCGATGTGCGCGTAGACGCCGGTGATCAGCAACTGGTCGCGGCCGCGCACGCGCATCAGCGTTTCCAGATTGCTGCGCTGGAACGCGCTGTAGCGGTGCTTGACCAGCACATGCTCGCCCGGCTGCGGCGCGAGTGCGTCGATGATCGGCTCGTGGTCGGCACGCCGGCCCATGCCCGGGCCCCACAGGTCTGCCTGCAGGCCGCGGTCGCGGCGGTCCTGGTCGCCGTGCTGGGCGGTGTAGAACACCGGAATGCCGTGCGTACGGCAATGTCCCAGCAGGCGCGCGATGTTGTCCACCGCCGGCTRCAGCGGCGCGTTGCCGGCGTCGAATGCGGCGAGGAAATAGCGCTGCATGTCGTGTACCAGCAAGGCAACACGATCACGCTGGGGGCGCCAGGCGCCTCGCGCCTGCGGCAGTTCCGCAGCGGTCGGCAGGGAATACGGGGTAATGCGGGGCAGCGCCATCAGCGCGTTCCTCCTGTCTGTTGCAGATGACGCGCGCGCAGCTGCGCGCGCAGTTCGCGGCGACTGATCTTGCCAACCGCCGTGGTGTCGAAACTGTCCACGAAAACAATCTGATCGGGCACCTTGAACGCGGCCAGGCCACGCCCGCGCATCCACGCCTTCAGCGCCGGCGCCTTGATCGCCTCGCCCTGCTGGATCACGAAGGCACAGCTGCGCTCGCCCAGGTAGTCGTCAGGAATGGAGACCACGGCGGCGTCGAATACGCCGGGATGGGCCAGCAGATGGTCTTCGATCTCCTCGGCGGAGATCTTCTCGCCCGCCCGGTTGATGTGGTCGCCGGCACGGCCCTGCACCACCAGATAGCCGCCGGGCAGCTGCTGCACGCGGTCGCCGGTGCGGTAGAAGCCGTCGTCGGTGAACGAGCGCGCGTTGGCCGCCGCGTCATTGTGGTAACTGCGGATAGTGTACGGACCGCGCGTGAGCAGATGCCCGACCTCGCCTTCGGCAACGGGCTGGTCGTGGTCGTCGACCACGCGCACTTCATCGTCCTCGCTGATCGGCCTGCCCTGGCAAGCGACAATCAGCTCCTGCGGGTCATCCAGCCGGGTGTAGTTGACCAGGCCTTCGGCCATGCCGAACACCTGCTGCAACGTGCAACCGAGGCCATCGATGACCCGCCGCGCGGCTTCCGGCACCAGCTTCGCTCCCCCGACCTGCAGCACCCGCAGGCTGGACAGATCGTGCCTGCTGGTCGCCGCCGCCTGCGCCCACAGCAGCGCCAGGGGCGGCACCAGACCACAGCAGGTCACCTTCTCGCGTGCGATCAACGGAAATGCCGCATCCGGGCCGGGGCCTGGGCTGAGCACCACGCGGGCGCCGGCGTACAGCGCACCGAAGAAACCCGGCGAGCTCATCGGGAAGTTGTGTGCTGCCGGCAGCGCAACCAGGTACACGCTGTCGCGGTCGATGCCACAGATTTCGTTGCTGGCGCGGAACGAGTAGATGTAATCGTCGTGCGTGCGCGGAATGAGCTTTGACAGCCCGGTGCTGCCGCCGGAGATCTGCAGGAACGCCACCGACTGCGGATCAGGATCGGCCGGCAGCTGGCTGCGATCGCCCTGCAGCGATTCCAGCGCGACGAACTCGGCCGCATCGCCGTCGATCAGTACGTGGCGTACCGCCGGCACTTCCGCCTGCAGCGCGCGCGCCAGGCCACGATGATCGAAGCCTTCATGGACATCGGTACTGATGTAGGCACTGGCCTCGGCCTCGCGCGCAAAGTGGGCCAGCTCGGTGATGCGATGTGCCGGCAGCGCGTACACAGGCACCAGCCCGGCGCGGAACAGGCCACAGACCGTCGCGATGAAACCGGCCGTATTGCCCAGCTGCACCAGCACGCGCTCGCCGGGCTGCAGGCCCAGCGCCAGCAGCCCGGCGCCGATGCGCCCGGCCTCATGCCAGAGCTGCGCATAGCTCAGGCGCACATCGCCAGCCACCACCGCGATGTCATCGGCATGGCGCTCGGCGCGTTCGCGCAGGAAACCCGGGAAGGTTTCGCCACGCCAATGACCTGCGGCCCGATAGCGCGCGACCAGCGCTTCAGGCCATTGCTGTTGCAGCGGCAGGCGCGAATCAACGGTGGACGGCGTCATGCGGATACCTCGATCAGGGACAGCGGGTCCTGCACGCCCAATGCGTTCAGCAGGGCAGCAAACTTGGCGGCGGTTTCGGCCACTTCGGCCTCGGGTTGCGAGTCGGCGACGATGCCGGCGCCGGCATACAGGCGCAGCTGGGTGCCCTGCAGGCGCGCGCAGCGGATCGCCACATACCAGTCGCCGTCCCCCTGTGCATCGAGCCAGCCCACCGCACCTGCATAGAAGCCGCGCGGCACCGGTTCCAGCGCACGGATGCGCTGCAGTGCCTGCAGCCGCGGGGTACCGCAGACGGCCGGGGTGGGATGCAGCTCGGCCAGCAGGGTCGCCGCCGACGTAGCAGCGTCCTTCAGCGTGGCGTGGATGCGCGTACCCAGATGCCACATGCTGGCGGTGGCGTGCAGCACCGGGCGTGGCTGCGCTTCGATGTGACTGCACCAGGGCGAGAGGCCATCGACAATGGCGTCGACCACATGCCGGTGTTCGTCATGATCCTTCGCCGATGCCAGCAACGCCTGCGCGGCGCGCTCGTCCGCAACCGGATCGGCACTGCGCCTGGCCGAACCGGCCAGCGGATGCGACAGCACCTGCGCACCGCGTTTGCGCAGCAGCAGCTCCGGTGTCGCCCCCACCAGCCATGCCGGCGCCTGGCCAACGTCCACCGGCAGCGGCACGGCGTAGGTCGCCACCGAAGGATCGGTGCCGAGGCGGGCCAGCAGCATTTCCGGTGACAGCGCCTGCTGCGTGTGCGCCAACAGGCTGCGCGCCAGTACCACCTTGTGCAGCTCCGGGTCCGGCGCGCGCATCGCGCTGACCGCGTCGGCCACGGCCGCTGCATACGCCTGCGCCGAGGGCTCGGCAGTCAGCGCTCCGGACAGCGCCGGCGCCGCCTGCGACTGTACGGGCAATGCCGGCAGCAGGCGCTCGGGCTGGTACAACGCATCATCGGCGCGCGGCTCGAACGGCACCGCGCCGACCAGCAGACCCGGCCCACCGCGCTGCTGCGCGAAGAACGTCGCCACGCGCTCGGCCAGCGTGGCCAGCGCACCGGTCGGCAAGGGTGCGCGGCAGCCGCGCGCGTGCATCTGCTGATCGGCCTGCCGCAGCAGGAACAGCGACGCTTCGGCGGTGGGCTCGGACAGCATCGACGCAGCCTCCGGCCACGCGTCCTGAATCAGGGAATCGTTCATGGGGTCTCCTTCATCCGATACGCTGCGGCCAGCACGCACAGCACCAGCAGCAGCACGCCGACCAGCAGGTAAGGCAGGCTGGCACCGCCGCGATACAACAGGGTGCCGAGCATCGGCCCGGCCACCATGCCCAACCCCTGTGCCGCCGCGACGGTGCCGGCCGCCGCACCCTGTTCGTGCGCCTGCACCGCATCGGCGGCCAACGCCTGGAACGAGGGGAACACGAAGCCCATGCCGAACGCTGCAAGCGCGTAGGCTGCCGGCAACTGCCAGGTCTGCTGCACCGCCGCCACCGACGCAAAGCCGATGCCTGCGATCAGTGCGCCGAGGATGATCCAGCGCCGGGGATGCACGTCCAGTTTCATCACCAGCCCCTGCGCGAGGATCAGGCCCACGCCGACTGCAGTCAGTGCGATGCCGGCCATGCGCGCACCTTCGGCTGCATCCAGGCCGAAACGATCAATGGCGAAGAAGCCGACCGTGACCTGGGCGATGGTCACCGACACCATCGCCACGAACGCGGCCATCTGAGGCAGGCGCAGCCGCCGGTCGAGGCGCGACAGCGGTACGCGGTTGCGGCTGTGTGCGGCTGCCACCGGCGGCGTGGCCGGCAGGCGCCAGACCAGCAGGCCCAGCGCGAGCAGCGGCAACAGCGCAGCCACGTACAGCGCCAGCGGCAGGTTCTTGTAGGCAAGCCATCCGGCAGCAGCCGGACCCAGCACCATCCCCAGCGCGTTGGCGCTGCCAAGGCGGGCGAGGAATTTCGTACGTTGGCCGGTGGGTGCCTTGTCGGCGATCAGCGCGGCAGCGGTCGGCGGCACAGCCGCGTAGAACAGGCCGATCAGGCCACGCGCACCGACCAGCACCAGCACCGAGACCAGCACCGGCGGTATCGTCTGCAGCGCGACATCAATGAACACCGCCAGCGCGAGGTAGACCACGGTGTAGGCACTCATCGCCAGCATCAACACGCGCTTGCGGCCGATGCGGTCGCTGAGCTGGCCCCACGGGCGAGCGGCCAGCATCCACAACACGCCTGCAGCAGTCACCGATAGACCGGCATGCCATTCGGACAGGCCCAGCAGGCGGACCACCGGGCCGATGACGGCGACGAAGGACATCATCGCCATGGTGCCGATCAGGGCAGCCAACACCAGCGCCGGCAAGCCGGGAACCACGGGACGTGAATGCATGGAACACCAACCGTAACCAGGGAGGGAACGCCGGGCGCATCCGCACCCCGCGCGACGTCGCCCTGTCAGGCGGCGACGCCATCCTTAAATGATAACGGCTCGCATTTGCATTTGATACCCATTCGCTTAACGGTGGCGCACCTGCGGGTGCATCACCGCCCTGCGCGTACTGACAGCAGGCCGCGACGCTTGAACCACCACTCCAGCGGCAGTGTCACCAGCGGCGGAATCGCAGCCAGCAAGGCCAACCCCGTTGCCCACCATGGCCAGCGCAGGCGCAGCGCCGCAAACAGAGTCACCGCCACGTAGACCAGGAACGCCACGCCATGCAGCGGCCCGAACAGCTTCACCAGCGCGACGTTGGCCTGCGGGCCGTACTTGAGCCACATGCCGGCCAGCAGACCGGCCCAGGTGATGGCCTCGATGAAGGCGACGACGGCGAAAAGGCGCCCGGTTGGGTGCAGCGGGTTACGGTGGGTCACGCAGGGCTCCAGCGCTGGATATCAAATGCGAATGATACGCAGATGCGAACATGCCGGATACCTGCCGTGCGTCCACCAAGGTGGACACCTACCGATGCGTATCGGGCAGGACGTGCTCGCCTATCTCGCCCAGTACGTCATCCACCGGCCGGCCGTTGTCCACCAGGTTGAACATCACATGCGCCACGCCCTGCGCGTGTACGCGTTGCAGGTACCCCCGCAGGCCATCGCGGCCCACCTTAAGGCCCAGCGGCAGCGGCTCCGCCGGCGCAGTTGGATCGGCCTGCAGGTCCAGCAGCATCGACTGCACGAATGGCTTGGGCGCGCCGCCGCTCTGGGCCAGCGCCTGCTGCCACAGACCGATGCGCCCTTCCTGCGCGGTCTCTTCGCGATGATAGGTCGCCCAGCCTTCGGCCTCGCGTGCGATCCACTGCAGGCTCTGCCGCGCAGTACCGACCACCAGCATCGGAATGCGCCTTGCCGGCGCGGGAAGTACGTCGTATCCACCGGTTGCCTGCAACACCGGCGCACGCTCGGACGGTTCTGGCGACAGCGCCGCACGCAGCAGCGACCAGCGTTCGCGGAAGGTACCTGCCCTGCCCTGCAGATCCTCGCCGAATGCTGCGAATTCCTCAGGTCGATCGCCCGACCCAAGGCCCAGCACGAAGCGCCCACCGCTGATCCGGTCCAGGCTCAACGCCGACTTCGCCACCTGCAGCGGTTGCCGCAATGGCAGCACGATGGCCGCAGTGCCGATCACGATGCGTTCGGTCGCCGCGGCCAGCATGCCCAACCACAGGAACGGATCATCCAGCGCACTGGCAGTCGCATCCGGCCCCTGCGGCACCATCAACGGCACATCGCGGGTCCACAGCGCGGCGAAACCGAGATCATCGGCCAGCCGCGCAATGCGTCGCGCCTCATGTGGAGCGGCCAGGCCGTGTGCGGCCACCGGCGTCATCAGGCCAAGGCTGAGGCCCTGCGTTGGAAACAGACGTGCATGGGCGGGATTGAAATCAGTCATGCCGCCAGCTTAGCGTGGGGCATTGATGTCGTCCCGCCACAGGAAGTACAGCGCATGACCAGGATCCGCCCCGCCCACCTCGATGACCTGCCCGCGATCAGCGCGGTGTGCATGACGGCGTTCACTGCAGCCGTTGCGCCCATGCTCACCGCCGAGGGCATCGCCACGTTCGGCACGGTGGCCGCAGCGTCTGCGTTCGCCGAACGCCTGCAGGGCGACAACGACATCCTCGTGGCTGAACAGGAAGGCCGGGTGGTCGGCGTGGTGGAACTGAAGGCCGGCCAGCATCTGGCAATGCTGTTCGTCGCGCCGGAACTGCAGGGGCAAGGCATTGGTCGTGCCCTGCTGCAGGCGGTCCTGCCGCAGGTGCGTGGTCCGCAGATGACCGTGCGCGCCTCGCTCAACGCCGTGCCCGCCTACGAACACTATGGATTCGTGCTGGATGGTGACGTCGGCCAGTTCAACGGCCTGATCTACCAGCCGCTGGTGCTGACCGTGCCCGCTCCGGTGGGTGCGGACCCTGGTCCGCACTGATGCCCAGCCCACATGCCGTGCTGCGCGGGCGACATAAGCAAACTGCATCAGCCAGCACCCTGACCGTTCCTACAATGGCCCCATCACCCTGTCCTTCGAGATGCTGCCGATGCGCGTCGCGCTTTCCATGTTGCTGCTGGCCTCGGCCCTGAGCGCCTGCTCCCCCGCTTCCGCTCCGGTGCCGACGGCGCAGGCGGCAGCCACCGCGCCGGCCTCCGCCATCGCCTGGCGCCAGGGCGACGTGGATGATGCCTTCAACGAAGCCGCCGAGAGTGGCAAGCCGGTGCTGCTGTACTGGGGCGCGGTGTGGTGCCCGCCGTGCAATCAGCTCAAGGCGGGGCTGTTCAAGGATCCGGCCTTCATCGCACTGACCGGCAAATTCGTGCCGGTCTACCTGGACGGCGACGAAGAAGGCGCGCAGGCATGGGGCGAACGCTTCGGCGTGCGCGGCTATCCGACCCTGATCGTGCTCGACCCGCAGCGCAACGAAATCACCCGCGTGGCCGGCGGCAACGACGCGGCCGAACTGACCCGGGCCCTGACCGTCGCCGCCAGCCGCCGCAGCGCTGTCGCCGAAACACTTGCGACCGCGCTGGCGACGCCGGCCACGCTTGGCGCCGAAGACTGGCAGGTGCTGGGCGATTACGGCTGGGAGGTGGATGCCAACCGCCTGGCTGGCAAGCGCAGCGCCCAGGACGTGCTGCAGCAGCTGGCCAAGGCCGCACCGGAGCCTGCGCTGCAGCGTCGCTTCGCGCTGCTCGCGTTGGCTACCGCCGAGAAACCGACGGCAGCGCCCACCCAGGTACGCGAACTGTTGCAGGCGGTGCTGGCACAACCGGCGGAGGTACGTCGCAACCGCGAGCTGCTGGGGTATGCCGGCGCCGGGCTGGTCAAGCAGGCCAGCGCCGGTCCGGCCAGCAGCAATGCCCTCGGCCAGCAGTTGCTGGTCGCGCTGGAACGTGCCGATGCCGCGCGTGGTGATCGCGCAGACGATGCCTTGTCACGTGCGTTGACCGAGTTGGCGCTGGCGCGCCAGCAGCAGCCTGAAGGCGCGCTGCCGGCAGCACTGGTGCAGCGGGTAAAGCAGCGCGTGGCCGCCGCCGATGCCGCCGCCACCGACGCACACGCGCGCCAGGCCACCATCAGCAGCGCCGTCTACGCGCTGCGTCAGGTCGATGACGATGCGGGCGCCGAGGCCTTGCTGCTGGCAGAGCTGAAGCGCAGCGAGCAGCCTTACTACTACATGCCGGAGCTGGCCGAACTGGCCGAGCAGCGTGGTGATACCGCCGGCGCCCTGGAATGGCTGAAGCGTGCCTATGAAGGCGCGCAGGGGCCTGCCACGCGCGTGCAGTGGGGCGTGCTGTACGTGGAAGGCCTGCTGCGGCTGGCGCCGGATGATGCACCGCGTATCGAGCAGGCCACCGAGGCGTTGATCGCCGAGCTGGACAAGCAGCCATCCGGCTACCACCAGCGCACGCGTCAGCGCTTCGAGCGGTTGGCGGGGCAGCTGCATGCGTGGAGCGCGAAGCACAAGGGTGCGGACACGCTGGCACGGTTGCAGCAGCGGATGCAGGCGGCCTGTGGTGATCAGGTTGATAGCGGCTGCAAGGAATGGTTGAGCTGACGCCAGACGCAGGATTCGACGGATACAGGTAGTGCCGGCGAGGGTTCTAAAAGCGGGTTCAGTAGTGSCAGCCCATGGCTGGCAGCTCGAAGTACATGAAGCTGCCAGCCATGGGCTGGCACTACTGAAGCTGCGTTGCCCGCTTGACCTCAACCAATGTTGAGGTGCGATAACAGTCTCCCCACGGCCATACCCCTGGCCTTCCCCACGGAGACTGTCTCGATGCCGTACTTGCTTCCCGCCCTCCCCTATGCCTACGACGCCCTCGAGCCGCACTTCGATGCGCGCACGATGGAAATCCATCACAGCAAGCATCACCAGGCCTACGTCAACAACCTCAATGCCGCGCTGGAACAGGCGAGCCTGCCGGCACAACCGGTAGAAACCCTGATCGCCGACCTCGACGCCCTGCCCGAATCGATCCGCGGTGCAGTGCGCAACAACGGCGGCGGCCACGCCAACCACAGCCTGTTCTGGACCGTGCTCAGCGCCAATGGCGGCACCGCCGATGACGAGCTTGCCGCGGCCATCGATCGCGACCTCGGTGGCTACGACGCCTTCAAGGAGGCGTTCAGCAAAGCGGCGCAGACCCGTTTCGGCAGTGGCTGGGCGTGGCTCACCGTCGATCACCAAGGCCGCCTGCAGGTCGAGAGCACCGCCAACCAGGACAGCCCGCTGATGGGCGCATCGGCTGGCGCCTCCGGCAATACCCCGATCCTTGCCCTGGATGTCTGGGAGCACGCGTACTACCTGCATTACCAGAACCGTCGCCCGGACTACATCGGCGCGTTCTTCAACCTCATCAACTGGGCCGAGGTCGGCCGGCGCTACCGCCAGGCCAGGGCCGCATGAACGCGGACTCCGGTGCATACGCCGGGCCGTGGGCGGGGGTGTTCCCCGCTCCGGCACCGGTGCCATCGGTCAGCCTGCCGCCGCGTGCGCTGCGGCGGTTGCTCGGCCATTTCCCTACCGGCGTGGCGATCGTCTGCGCCCGCGACGCACAGGGAAAACCGCAGGGACTGACCATCAACTCGTTCGTGCCGATTTCGCTGCAGCCGCCACTGGTGCTATGGAACCTCGCCCTGCATGCGCAGAGCCTGTCCACGTTCCAGCGCGCCACCCGGTTCGCGATCAGCGTGCTCGGCGCCGGCCAGGAAGCCCTGGCGCGCCGATTCGCTGATCCGCAGGTGCGCCATCGATTCACCGATGTGCCCTTGCTGGACGACGGCGAAGACGCGCCACCGCGTATCGCCGGCGCCGTGGTCCACCTCACCTGCACCCGCCACGCGCAGTGGCCGGTCGGCGATCACCTGTTGCTGGCCGGGCGCATTGTCGATGTGCAGGAAGCAGGCGGCGCACCGCTGCTGTTCCATCGCGGCCGCTTCCAGGCGGGACCGGTGGAAACCCTGCTGGAGGTGCGCTGATGGACATCGAAACGCTGGAGAGGATGCTTGCCGCCGGCAAGGACAGCGCACTGCTGCGCTTCGGCCTGGGCAAGAGCTGGCTGGATGCCGGCGACTCGGTACGCGCAGCCACCCATCTGGGCCGCTGCGTGGTGCTGGACCCGGACTACTCGGCGGCGTGGAAGCTGCTGGGCAAGGCCTGGCTGGCTGGTGGCCAGCCGCAGGCGGCGCGCGAAGCGTGGCAGCGCGGGCTCAGCGTGGCCGGCAGCAAGGGCGACCAGCAGGCCCGCAAGGAAATGCAGGTGTTCCTGCGCAGGCTGGATCGCGATTCGCCTGCGCTGTTGGCGAAGGCCGGCTGAAGACTCAGCCGGCGTTGGCCGACGCCGGAGCCGGCATGATGTCCGGCATCGGCAGGCGGCGCGGCTTGCTCGGGAACGCGTGGCGCAGGATACGCCAGACCACCTGGGTGAACTGCCGCGGCAGCGAGCCGTTGTTGTAGTGCTGGCCATAGCGCCGGCAGATTTCCTTCACTTCCTTGGCGATGGCCGCATAGCGGTTGGCCGGCAGGTCCGGGTAGAAGTGGTGCTCGATCTGGTGGCTGAGGTTGCCCGACAGCACGTTGATCACGAAACCACCGCTGATGTTGGACGAACCGCGCAGCTGGCGCAGGTACCAGTGGCCACGCGATTCATTGCGCAGGCATTCCTTCGGGAAGGTTTCCGATTCGGCGGTGAAGTGGCCGCAGAAGATGATCACGTAGGTCCAGATGTTGCGCAGGCCGTTGGCCACCATGTTGCCCAGCATCACCGGCAGGAAGAACGGACCGGCCAGCAGCGGGAAGAACACGTAGTCCTTCAGCACCTGGCGGATCATCTTGCGTGCCACCGGACGGGTCTGCAGCCACATCGCACGGCTGCTGATGCGGCCCTTGAACCAGCGCCCCAGGCGCAGGTCCTGCGCCGCCACGCCCCACTGGAACAGCAGCGCGAAGATCGGTGCGATGATCGGCTGCAGCAGGTAGAACGGCTTCCAGCGCTGTTCCGGGAAGATGCGCAGCAGGCCATAGCCGATGTCATCGTCCATGCCACGCACGTTGGTGTAGGTGTGGTGGCGGAAATTATGGGTCTTGCGCCAGTTGTCGGCGGTGGCAACGATGTCCCATTCGTAGGTGTTGCCGTTGAGCTTGGGATCGCCGGTCCAGTCGTACTGGCCGTGCATCACGTTGTGGCCCAGCTCCATGTTTTCCAGGATCTTGGCCAGCGCCAGCAGCAGCGTGCCGGCGATGCAGGCCGGCCACAGCAGCGGCGCCCAGAACAACGGAGAGAACGCGCCCAGGAACAGCAGGCTGCGGCCGAGCACGCCGGACCAGCGCACAGCCGCTGCGACGCGGCGGATGTAACGGGTGTCGGAGGCGCCGAGGCTGCCGATCACACGGTCGCGGATCGCATCGAGTTCCTCACCAAACGTCTGCATCTCGGCAGGGCTCAGGGCACGGTCGGTAGCGCGGGTCATGGCAGCGGAGTCCTCAGAGATCCAGGGTCAGGTCGGTGGTCGGCGCGCTCACGCAGATCCGCACCGGCACGGCCGTTTCGGACTGGGTGTCGCCGGTGCGCAGGTGGCGGGTGGTGCCACTGACGCGTTCACAGGTACAGCTGTTGCAGATGCCCATGCGGCAGCCGTGCTTGGGCGCGATGCCCTGCGCCTCCAGGCTTTCCAGCAGCGAGCGGCCACGCGGCACGATCAGCCGCCGGCCGCTGCGGGCCAGGGTCAATGCGACCTCACCCAGGCTGTCGGCATCACTGAGTGCCGCAGGCGGCGTAAAGGCTTCAGCCTGGAAGCCGGCCACCTGCTGCGCCAGCCGCGTGCGCGCAGCGGCAACGAAGCCATCCGGGCCACAGGCCAGCACATGGCGCTGCGCCAGCGGGGTGTCGTCACCGGCAACGGCCAACGTGTGGCTGTCGATGCGCGCGGCCGGCACCTCGCCTTCGCGGGTGGTCAGCAGATGCACGCGCAGGTTCGGGTTCGCTGCGGCCAGCGCCTGCAACTCATCACGGAACTGGAACGCCGCGGCGCTGCGCTCCCAGTAGAACAGGTCGACCGGCGCCGCCAGCGGGCGCTGGCAGGCGTCGCGCAGCAGGCTGCGCATGGGCGTGATGCCGCTGCCGGCCGCCAGCAGAAGTACCGGCGCTGCGGCGGGCATGTGGAAATCACCGAAGGCCGCATCCAGCCGGAACAGGTCGCCTGGCTTGGCATGCGCTACGAGATGCTGGCTGACCTTGCCGCCTTCCACCGCCTTGACGGTAATGGCCAGCTCACGACGGCCCAGGCGGGTCGGGCTGTAGCTGCGGCGCAATACACGCCCCTCAAGCTCGACGCCCAGGGTGACGTGCTGGCCGGCGCGCATCCCGGCCCAGTGCCGGTTGCAGCGCAGGACCAGGGTGGCGGCGCCCTCGCCGGCCGGCTCGCGCCGCACCAGGCGGGCCATCGGCTCACGCAGGGTCCACAACGGATTCAGCTGGCCCGCCCAGAAGTCGAACAGCGACGGCGACAGCCAGCGGTACGGGGAAAACAGGGAAGGACGGACGACAGCGCTCATGGATGCACTATACGGCCGCACACACAGCTGTGTATACATGTGTATATTGCACCGGATTGGGTATGATTCAGCCTTGCCCCTCCGGAAGTACCATGGCCGCCGCCACCGTTCTGTCTCCGCCTGAAGATGCCAGCAGCCCGGCCCGCCGTACGGTGAGCCGCGAAGATCTGCTGGCCGCCGCGTTGAAACTGATCGGCCCGCATCGCAGCCTCTCCACCCTCAGCCTGCGCGAAGTCGCGCGCGAGGCGGGCATCGCACCCAACAGCTTCTACCGCCAGTTCCGCGACATGGACGAACTGGCCGTCGCCTTGATCGACGTGGCTGGGCGCTCGCTGCGCACCATCATCGGTGAAGCCCGCCAGCGCGCTACGTCCAGCGCCACCAGCGTGGTGCGCGTGTCGGTGGAAACCTTCATGGAACAGCTGCGTGCCGACGACAAGCTGCTGCACGTACTGTTACGCGAAGGCGCGGTCGGCTCGGACGATTTCAAGCACGCGGTCGAACGCGAACTGCACTACTTCGAAGAAGAACTGCAGCATGACCTGGTGCGCCTGGCCGCACTGGATGGCGCGGTGCTGTACAAGCCGGAACTGGTGTCGATGGCGATCACCCGGCTGGTGTTTGCGATGGGCGCTTCGGCCATGGACCAACCCCCTGAGAACGATCCGGAACTGGTCGAACAGATCTCCACGATGATCCGCATGATCATCGTCGGCGCGCGCACTCCCGCCGCCTTCCGCCGCGGCTGACCGCTTCCGGTGCATGACCACCGGCACGCTTGCGCGCGCATTGTGTAATGTTATAACACTTGCGTTCGAGTAAAGGCCACGGTTCACGCACGCGTCGAGACCCTGATATAGCAATTGCTATGTTGATGACCATCTGCTTTCATGTGGGCCAGCCAGGTCGCCCTCGCCGCCCTCCCTCCCCAAGGACGACGCCCTCATGCGCATTGCTGCCTCCCTTCTCCGCCGGCTGCCGCTGGCTGCCGGTATTGCCGCCACCCTGCCGGTGACCGCATTCGCCGCACCGCCTTCGCCTACCGAGCTGGACCGCGTGCAGGTGAAAGTCAGCACGGCCACCCGCAGCGAACGCCTGCTGTCGGACGTGCCGATCCGCACCGAGGTACTGCGCAAGGAAGACATCGCTTTGCGCGCGGCCACCGACTTCTCCCGCGCGGCCGAGCTGATCAACGGCCTGCGGGTGGAGAGCAACTGCCAGAACTGCAACACCAGCGAAGTGCAGCTGCTGGGCCTTCCCGGTGCCTACAACCAGCTGCTGTTCGATGGCATTCCACTGTTGTCCACGCTGGGCAGTGTGTATGGACTGGAACAGATTCCCGCCGGCTTCGTCGACCGCATCGAAGTGGTCAAGGGCGGTGGTTCGTCGCTGTACGGGCCGGGCGCTGTAGCCGGTGTCATCAATCTGGTTCCGCCGCTGCCCGCACGCAGCGGCGGCCATGTGCAGGCGGGCGTGGATGTTCTGAAGGGCACGCCGCAGAAGAACGCCGACGTGCGCCTGGATCTGGTCGCCAGCGAAGCCGACGCGGGACTGTCGGTGATCGCCCAGCGCAACTGGAACAGCGGCATCGACTACAACGGCGACGGCTATACCGAGATCACCCGCAAGAACCTCAAGGTCGGTGGCCTGCAGGCCTGGTATGCGCCCACTCCGGGCACGCGCCTGCGGTTGGACCTGCAGGTGACCGATGAGAGCCGTCGCGGTGGCAACCGCCTGGACCAGCCCGAACACCTGGCCAACATCGCCGAATCGCTGGACACGAACTACCGCCGCGGCAGCCTGTCATGGGACCAGGAGGTAAGCGGCGACGTCGACTTCCGCCTGGCCTATGCCTTCGCCGACATCGACCGCGACAGCTTCTATGGCGGACTCGGCGACGTGGTCACCGATCCGTCCGCACCCGGCTACGATCCTTCGCAACTGGACCCGAACGTACCGGGCAGCGCCGCATCACGCTCATGGCGCCAGTACGGGCGCACCCACAACCCGCTGCACTACATCGACAGCCAGTTGAACTGGCGGCTGGGTGCACACACGCTGGCGTTCGGCGTTCAGTACAAGCATGAGGGCCTGCGTGACGACAATCGCGATGGTGCCGGCCAGCGCCTGGCCGTGCTCGAGGATGCAACCTTCCACAACCTCGGCGCGTTCGTGCAGGACGAATGGAGCGTACGCGAGGACGTCGACCTGGTGCTGGGCGCGCGCGTGGACAAGAGTTCGGAACTGGACAGCGCCGTGTTCTCACCGCGTATCGCCCTGGCCTGGCAGGCGACGCCACGGCTGAAATGGCGAGCGGGCATCGCCACCGGCTTCCGTGCGCCGGAAATCTTCGTCGAGGATGTCCACGTCGATACCCTCGGCGGCGAGCAGGTGCGCGTGCGCAACACCCGTGGCCTGAAGGAGGAGCGCGCGCTGACCACCCTGTTCGGGTTCGACTGGCGCTCCGACCCGGCCGACCCGGTATGGAGCTGGGATGCCACCGCGTCCTACGCACGCATCCGCGATACCTTCGCGCTGGGTGAGATCCAGCGCGGCGATGATGGCCAGCTGACGCAGCTGCGCTACAACGCCTCCGGCTCGAACGTGCTGGGCGTGGAAACCAACCTCGGCTGGCAGCCCTCCCCGCAGTGGCGGCTGACTGCCGGCGCATCGTGGTACCGCTCGCAGTTCCGCGAGCCGCAGCGCATCTTCGACGACACCGCCGACGGCGGCGACACCGTCATCGACAGCCGCGACTATCTGAAAACCCCGCGCTGGACCGGCCTGGCCCAACTCAGCTGGATGCCGGCCGAGCCCTGGGAGGCGTTCCTGGCGCTGCGCCACACCGGATCGATGCCGGTGCTCAACAACCGGCTGGGCGAGCTGCATCGCACCCGCGCCTTCCTGGTCACCGACCTCGGCGCGCGCTGGCATCGCCATCTGGGTGCCCAGGCACAGCAGGAAGTGTCGGTGGCGGCGGGGGTCAAGAACGTGTTCGACCAGCGGCAGAAGGATCTGGAAAGCGGCGCGCTGCGCGACAGCGATTACGTGTACGGTCCTCGCTTCGCCCGCTCGTGGTACGTCAACCTGCGCTATGCGTTCTAGCTGGCTGCCCGCGCTGTTGCTGGCACTGGCATGGCCGGCAGTGGCTGCCGACCTGCATGCGCAGGTCTCCGCCTCGCTGATGCGGCCTGAGCCACGTGCCCTGCGCCCGATGCAGTGGTCGCCACCGCCAACGCTGATCGCGCTGTACTTCGGCGCCGACTGGTGCGCGCCCTGCCACGCTTTCGTGCCGACCCTGCGCGGCGTGCGCGACGCGCTGCGCGAGGCCGGCGCCGATACCGAAGTGGTGTATGTCAGCCTGGATGAAAGCGAGGCGGCGCTGCGGCGCTACATGCAGCTGCAGGACATGCCGTGGCCGGTGCTGGACCCGCGTCGCGCGAAGCGCATGCCGGCACTGCAGGCATTGGCGGGCCCGGCACCCCCCAACCTGGTGCTGATCGATGCGCAGGGCACGGTGCTGGCCAATGGCTGGCAGGGACGGCGCTACGGAGGCCTTCAGCCGGTATTGAAGGAATGGACGAAACGGGCGTGTGCGCAGGAACAGGCGCGCTGCCCGCCTGAACTGTAGAGTCGAGCCATGCTCGACTCATTTCATCACCGCGCGAACAGCAGCCGAGCATGGCTCGGCTCTACAGAAAGCAGATTCCGCGAGTAGATCCACGCCATGCGTGGATGCACTCATTCCATACCGCGCGAACAGCAGTAGAAACCGCGACTCAGCCGCCCTCGGCCTTGCGCACGAATTCGTCGAACAGCGCCAAGGTCTGCTCACTGACATGGTGCTCGATGCCCTCGGCATCACGCCGCGCGGTATCCGGGTCCACGCCCAGCGCCAGCAGGAAGCGCTCCACGGTCTGGTGGCGCTGGCGGCTGGCATGGGCCAACGCCTCGCCCTCCGGGGTCAGGAACACGCCGCGATACGGGCGCTGCACGACCCAGCCGTCACGGGCCAGCCGGCGCAGCATCTTTGCCACGGTCGGCTGGGCCACGCCGAGACGGGTAGCGATGTCGACCTGGCGGGCCTCGCCGCCGTCGGCCAACAGGTCGGAGATCAGCTCGACATAGTCCTCCACCAGTTCCATCCGGTGTGCTTCGCGCACTTGCCGGAAGCTCTCGACCTGGCGCTCGGCCTCGATCAAGGGGGTGATTTTCAGCGATGTCGAATCGTCCGTCTTGCCCACGCGTGTGCCTGTCCTGCAGTTGTCATCGGGTGCGAACCTGAATTCTGGACCAGTGACGCAGTAAAGACGATTGTTTCACATTGCTATGCGATATAGCAATGGCTATATTGACAGCCATGAACACCGTCGCACCCACCGATTCTGCCGCCTCCACTCCGGCCAGCCTGGGTGCGCTCAACGCGTCGATTGCCGTGCCCGACAAAGGCCACTGGTGGTTCCGGCTGCTGGCCTTCCTTGGCCCGGGCTACATGGTGTCGGTCGGTTACATGGACCCGGGCAACTGGGCCACCGATCTGGCAGGCGGCTCGCGCTTCGGCTATCTGCTGCTGTCGGTCATCCTGATCTCCAACCTGATGGCGGTGATCCTGCAGGCGTTGTCGGCACGGCTGGGCATCGCCACCGGCATGGACCTGGCGCAGGCCTGCCGTGCGCGCTACCCCAAGCCGGTGAACCTGGCGCTGTGGGCGCTGTGCGAAGCGGCGATCATCGCCTGCGACCTGGCCGAAGTGATCGGTACGGCCATCGCCTTGAAACTGTTGTTCGACCTGCCACTGCTGTGGGGCGCGGTGATCACCGCGCTGGACACGCTGCTGGTGCTGCTGCTGATGAACCGCGGTTTCCGCGCGCTGGAAGCCTTCGTGATCGCGCTGCTGCTGGTGATCTTCGGCTGCTTCATGGTGCAGATCGCGCTGGCCGCGCCGCCGGTGATGCAGGTACTGGGCGGTTTCATTCCGCGCGCTCAGGTGGTCACTGATCCGCATGCGCTGTACATCGCCATCGGCATCATCGGCGCCACGGTGATGCCGCACAACCTGTACCTGCATTCTTCCATCGTGCAGACCCGTGCCTATCCACGCACCGATGAAGGCCGTCGCAGCGCGCTGCGCTGGGCCGTCACCGACAGCACCGTTGCCTTGACCCTGGCATTGTTCATCAACGCCAGCATCCTGATCCTGGCGGCGTCGGTGTTCCATGCCAACGGCCGCTTCGATGTGGAAGACATCGAGCAGGCGCACCAGCTGCTGGCGCCGATGCTGGGCGTGGGCCTGGCCTCCACATTGTTCGCCGTGGCGCTGCTCGCGTCCGGCCTGAACTCCACGGTGACGGCGACACTGGCCGGGCAGATCGTGATGGAAGGGTTCCTGCGCCTGCGCCTGCCGCCATGGCTGCGGCGCTTGATCACCCGCGCGCTGGCCATCATCCCGGTGGTGGTGGTCATCATGCTGTTCGGCGACCAGGGCGCAGTGAAGCTGCTGGTGCTGAGCCAGGTGGTGCTGTCGATGCAGCTGCCGTTCGCGATCATCCCGCTGGTACGGATCGTGACCGACAAGATGACGATGGGCGCGCTGGTGGCGCCGCGCTGGCTGGGCGGCATCGCCTGGGTGATCGCACTGGTGATCGTGGTGCTGAACGTGAAGCTGCTGGTGGATACGTTCGCTGGCGGTTGATCCGCGCGCCCGGGGTCGGATCCCTTGCCACAGGCAAGGGCTCTGACCCCGATGATCGAAGCCATGCGTCGAAGTGGGGTCAGAGCCCTAGCCTGCGGCGAGGGATCCGACCCTGATCCTGGGCTACAGGAACTCGGCGATCGCCGCTTCGATCTGCTGCGGCGACTGGAAGCCCGGCATGCGCATGCGTTCGTCACCGTCCAGGAACAGCGACAGCGTGGGAGTCTGCCGCAGGCCCATCTCGCGGAAGAATGCTTCACCCACCACTTCCAGCTGCACCCGCAGCAGGGTCGTGCCCTGCCCCCCGGTGCCGCTGGCCACCCGCTGCAACGACATGTCCAGCACCCGGCAACCCGGGCACTGGTCCTTGTGGAAGTCCACCAGCACGCGCGGATGGTCGGCCAGCAACTGCTGGAACTGCTCAGGCGTGGTGGCGTCGATGATCTGCATCGGTGGTGCTCCAGTATTGATCCAGGACCGCATCGGTCCAGGTATCGATGGCCGCGGCATGCCGCCGGCCATGTGGCATCTGTTCGATCTCCAGCGGCGGGTAGCCACTGTCGAAATAGCGGATCAGCCGGTGCACCGCACCGCAGTAGTACTCCTGCCCCCACTGCGTTTCACCGGTGCCGAACACCGCCACCTGCCGCGGCCGCTGGCCGCGCTCGGCGATGCCTGCCACCCAGGCCTTCATCTCCGACGGTGTGCGCCCGGCGTTGTCGGTCCAGCAGCCCAGCAGCACCAGGTCAGCCTCGTCCACCGGCAACGGTGGGGCCTGGCGCAGGTCGTCGGCCTCCTGCCAGTGCACGGCGTGGCCTGCGGCCCGGCAACGCGCGGCGATGTGGCGGCCGAGCTCACGGGTGTTGCCGCTGAGCGACGCCACCACGATCAGGATGCGGAGCGCCAGGCCGCGCTCAGAGGTCGTCGAAGCCGTTGTCGACGTTGGTCTTCTTGTAGCTTGCATTGCGCATCTCGAAGAAGTCGGTCTTGGTCTCGGTGAAGTTGTCGGCGTAGGCCTTGATCCACGGCATCACGTTGTCGGTGGTGTCGCTGTACAGGCGCTCGATGCCGAGCATGCCGGCCATCTTGTTGGCGCGGTACTTCACGTAGCGCACCATCTCGTCCACGTCGATGCCATCGATGCCATCGAGCACCTCCGCCGACCACTGGGTTTCCAGTTCGATGGCGTGTTCGAACGACTGGTGCACGTAGGCGGTCAGCTCGTTGGTCTGCAGTTCCGGGTTCTCGCCGATGATGGCGCGGATCAGCTCGCTGATGAACTTGGTGTGGGCCAGCTCATCACGGTTGATGAAGCTGATGATCTTGCCGGTGCCGTTCATGCGGTTCTGCCGCACCATGTTGTAGAAATACGCGAAGCCGGAATAGAAGTTGATGCCTTCCAGGATCGAGGACTGGATCAACGACTTCAGCAGGGTTTCGGCGGTCTTCTCGCGCATGAAGTCGTCGTAGGCCCCCATGATCGGCGCGTTGCGCTTGATGATGGTGGGATGGGTGCGGGCGATCTCGAAGATGCGGTTCTGGTTGGGCAGGTCGGTGATCGAGGCAAGCACGTAGCTGTAGCTCTCGTTGTGGATCACCTCCTGCTGGCCGATGATCGCCGCGTTGGCGTGCGCGGCCGGATCGGTGATGTACTCGGCGACGTTGTAGATGAAGCGCGTCTGCGGCGAATCCAGCGTGGCCAGCAGGCCGATGATGGAATCGTAGGCGTTCTTCTCGCGCGCGTTGAGCTCGCCGTACTGGCGTGCATCCACCTTCATGTCCACTTCGTCGGGGATCCAGAAGTTGGTCGACAGCTCCTTGTAGGCGCGATAGAACGACGGGTACGGAATGTCGTTCCAGTTCAGGATGCCGCTGGTGCGGCCGTTGATGATGCCGGTGCTGCGGTTGGGGTGGCGCGGTTCGAGGATCTTGATGCGGTCCAGGGGTGTTGCCATGGTCTTCTGCCTTCGTTCTGTTGCTGACGGGTTGCCGACCAGCGGCCGGCACTACCACCGAGGGGTCGGGCTGGTCAGCTCGAGCACCACTCGCATTCGCTGATATCGATGTCGTTGGAGCGCACGTAGTAGGTGGTCTTCAGCCCTTCGCGCCAGGCACTCAGGTGCAGCTCCAGCAGCGTGCTGGCGCGGATCGTGCTGGGCACGTACAGGTTGAAGCTGATCGACTGGTCCACATGGCGCTGGCGGCGTGCGTTCTGCCGCACGCTGGCGAACTGGTCGACCTTGTAGGCACCCTTCTCGTAGTACGGCCAGGTTTCCAGCGACAGGCCAGGCGCGGCCACCGGCCGCCGGAAGTCCTTCTTTTCCTCGTAGTAGAACGCGCTGTAGATCGGATCGATCGACGCGGTGGAGCCGGCGATCTGCGCGGTGCTCATGTTCGGCGCCACCGCCAGCAGCCAGCCATTGCGCAGGCCGTTGGTCGCTACCTCGCGCGCAAGACTGTCCCAGGCCGCGCCACTGTAATCGCGGTCACGGAAATAGTTGCCGTTGTGCCAGTCGCTGCCAGCGAACATCGGGTAGCTGCCTTTCTCCTTGGCCAGCTGCGCGCTGGCCTGGATGGTCAGGAAGTTGATGCGCTCGAACAGGCGATCGGACAGTTCCTCGGCCTCGGGCGATTCCCAATGGATCGCCTGCTGTGCCAGCAGGTGGTGCCAGCCGAACGTGCCCAGGCCGATGGCGCGGTACTTGCGGTTGGTGATGGTGGCCTGCGGCACCGGCAGCGCGTTGAGGTCGATCACGTTGTCGAGCATGCGCACCTGGATCGGAATCAAGCGTTCCAGCACATCCTTGGCCAGCAGATCCTCGGGGGCGGTGATGGCACGGCCGAGGTTGATCGACGACAGGTTGCAGACCACGAAGTCGCCCGCGCGGCGGGTGGTGACGATCTGGTCGCCGCTGACGATCTCCTGGATCATCCGCGTCGGGCTCATGTTCTGCAGGATCTCGGTGCACAGGTTGCTGGAATAGACCATGCCCGCATGCTTGTTCGGGTTCTTCCGGTTCACTTCGTCGCGGTAGAACAGGAACGGGTTGCCGGTTTCCAGCTGGCTGAGCATGATCCGCTTGAACAGGTCGATCGCCTTCACCGTGCGACGGCTGATGCGTTCGTCGGCCACCAGCTCGGCGTAGCGGTCGCGGAAGCTGCCCTGCCCTCGCTTCTCGTCGTAGAAATCCTGCAGGTACCAGCCTTTGGCCTGCTTCACCTCGTGCGGATCGAACAGGTACCAGTCGGCACGGCGCTCGACGGCCTCCATGAACAGGTCCGGCACGCAGATGGCGGTGAACACATCATGCGCACGCAGGCGCTGGTCGCCGTTGTTCAGGCGCAGGTCCATGAACGCCTCGATGTCGCGGTGCCAGATGTCCAGGTACACCGCCACTGCACCCTTGCGCTGGCCGAGCTGGTCGACCGACACCGCCGTGTTGTTGAGCTGCTTGATCCACGGCACCACGCCGCCGGACGAGTTGGGCACGCCGCGGATCGGCGCGCCACTGCTGCGCACGTACCCCAGGTACGCACCCACACCACCACCGTGCTTGGACACACGGGCGATATCGGTGTTGGAGTCATAGATGCCCTGCAGGCTGTCGTCCACCGTGTCGATGAAGCAGCTCGACAGCTGGCCGCCGACCTTGCCTGCATTGGCCAGGGTTGGCGTGGCCACGGTCATGTACAGGTTGGACAACGCCCAGTACGCCTCGCCCACCAGCTGCATGCGGCGCACGCGGCCGCTCTCACCAGCCCCACCCTCGTTCTGCATCAGGTACAGGGCAATGGTCAGCCAACGTTCCTGCGGCAGCTCATACACCTCGCGGCTGCGATCAGTAGCCAGGTAGCGCGTGGCCAGCAGGTACAGCCCGTTATAGGCGAACAGACGATCGCGCTCGGGGTCGATCATCTCGCCGGCCTGCTGCAGCTCTTCCTTCGAATAGCAGCGCAGGATGTCGTTGCTGTAGATGCCGCGGTCGGCCAGGCTTTCCTGCAGGCCCACGAAGGAGCCGTACTTCAGGCTGACATCGTAGAAGCGGTTGCGGCTGGCGCGCTTGTACAGACGGCGCAGGTACAGGCGTGCAGCGAACTGTTCCCACTGCGGCGCGACAAGGTCGACGCGCGATTCCGCTTCGCGGATCAGCAGATCCACCAGATCATCGGCACTGATGCTGGGCTTGCGTTCGACCATCGCCAGCACCACGCGGCGATAGTCGGCCACATCCAGCTGCGGCAGCTCGGCGTGGATGGCATCGATGCTGCGCAGCAGGCGCGCCGCATCGTACGGCAGGCGACGATTGCCGGCTTCCTTGGTGATCCAGGTCGGCACGCGCTCGCCGCTGGCGCGCATGGCGTCGCCGGCGCCGGCCAGGTCGGCCACGCGGAAGGTACTGTCGGTCATGGTGGTGGAACTCCAGGCTCGTGCGCGCGTCGGCGCCCGATGCCATGGCGGCCCTGCACGCGATACCGGCGCACGGGGCGAACGGGTGATGTGCCAAGGGGCGGGAACACAGGTCGTCGGCATCTGCCTGCGCCTGCGGCCGGTATCCGGGCCGTGGGGGCGACCTGCGTCCGCACGATGGCGGCCGCGTCGACACGGCAAGCCTTCAGGGGCGGGCCGCGGGACGTTTGCTGCATGTCCGGCGGCGGCGGCTGACCGGGAGTGACGGCCACAACATAGTGGGGATATTCCGAGCCGTCAACACAAGATGCGGTAATTGCGCACCGTCGCGACCATCGGTCGCAGGATGCCGTGTTGCACGTACGCGGCCTTGTCGACGCCCGGCGCGCCCCCCAGTTCGATACAACATCAACTTTCATTGGAACACCGCCCATGCGCGCTGCCCTGTACTCCTCCTTCGGCGATCCAGCCCAGGTCCTCGCCGTTGCCGATGCCCCCCTGCCCGAACCCGGTCCCGGCGAAGTACGCATCCGCACCGTGCTGGCCTCGATCCACAACCACGATCTGCTGACCGTGCGTGGCCTGTACGGCTACAAGCCGACGCTGCCGGCGATCGGCGGCAGCGAAGCACTGGGCGTGGTCGATGCGCTCGGCGAAGGCGTCGACGGCCTGCAGATCGGTCAGCGTGTTGCCGCCGCCTCGGTGCACGGCACCTGGGCCGAGGCGTTCATCGCACCGGCACGGATGGTGATCCCGATGCCGGACGCGATCGCCGATGAAATGGCCGCACAGCTGATCGCCATGCCGCTGAGCGCGTTGATGCTGCTGGAATTCCTGCACGTCGAGCAGGGCCAGTGGATCGTGCAGAACACCGCCAACGGTGCCGTCGGCAAATCGCTGGCGATGCTCGCAAAGGCGCGCGGCGTGCACGTGGCCAACCTGGTGCGCAATGCCGAGGCCGTGGCGCAACTGCAGGCACTGGGCATCGATCACGTGTTCGATACCTCGGTGGACGGCTGGAAGGACCGTGTGCGCGAAGCCACCGGCGAATCGCAGGCCGCGGCCGCGGTTGACTCCATCGGCGGCGATGCCAGCGGCGACCTGGTCGACCTGCTCGGCCACCACGGCACCCTGGTGTCCTTCGGCGTGATGAGCGGCGAGCCGATGCGCATTCCCGCCGGCGGCCTGATCTACAAGGAAGCCACGGTGAAGGGCTTCTGGGGCAGCAAGGTCAGCCAGGCAATGGCGGTGGAAGACAAGCGGCGGTTGGTGGGTGAACTGCTGAAGCGTGCGGCCGAGGGGGAACTGACCCTGCCGGTGGAGCAGATCTTCGCATTGGACGACATCGCCCAGGCGGCAAAAGCCGGCGCCGGTTCGGGCCGCAATGGCAAGGTGCTGCTGCGCGCGTGATGCCCTTGGGGGTCGGCTCCCTTTCTGAAAGGGAAGGGCTCTGACCGTGCAGGAGCGTGCGGACCAACGGTCCGCACCCACCGGGATGATCTGCCCCATTGAGATGGTCGGCACCCACCRGGATGGTCTGCCCCACCAAGGCCGCCGACTTTCGTTAAGAACCTGTGATGTATAACTGAATGCGCTTTCGTCATTGGAAGGCGCACTCACCCGCGTGCGGTACTGACGACTCCTCCCCCGTTTGGCGTAGTCGCTTCCATGTATCGCACCACCCTGCTTTCCAGCGCGGTCGCGCTGGCCCTCGTCGCTGGCACTGCCGGCGCCGCTGAAATCGCCGACACCGGCAAGGACAGCACCACCCTCGGCACCGTGCTGGTGACCGGCTCGAACATCAAGCGCAGCGACACCGCCGGCCCCAACCCGGTGCAGATCGTCACCCGCGAGCAGATCCTGCAGACCGGCCGCTCCACCCTTACCGACGTGCTGCGCAACCTGTCGGCCAACGCCGGCAACAGCTTCGACGAGCAGTACACCGGCAGCTTCGCTGCAGGCTCGGCGTCGATCGGCCTGCGCGGCCTGTCACCGAAGAACACGCTGGTGCTGGTCAATGGCTACCGCGTGGCCAACTTCGGCTTCGCGCTCAACACCCAGGACACCTTCGTCGACCTCAACGCGCTGCCGATCAGCGCGGTGGAGCGCATCGAAGTGCTGAAGGATGGTGCCTCGGCTGTGTACGGCTCGGACGCCATCGCCGGCGTCATCAACATCATCCTGCGTCGTGATTTCCAAGGCGTGGAGGTCGGCGGTGGCTTCGGCACCGCCACCCAGGGCGGCCTGAACGAGCGCAAGGCCAACCTGCTGGCCGGCTTCGGTGACCTCGAACAGCAGGGCTGGAACGTGCTGTTCGGGCTGGATCTGCTCAAGCGCGACCGCCTCGATGCTGACCAGCGCGCGTACACCCGCGACGGCGATTTCCGCGACAAGCCCGGTGGCCGCCTGGCCGGCTGGTCCACCGCTGGCGGCAACACGCTGGCCAACCCGCGCGCGCCGCAACCGTTCGCGTCCTGCCCCGATGGCAGCGAGCTGCGTCCCTACAGTGACTTCGGCAGCACCCTGCCCGGCCAGGCCTGCGCCTTCAACGCGCAGCCGTTCAAGACCCTGCAGCCCGGCGCCGAGCGCCTGCRGGCGTCGTTGAGCGCGACCTACCGCTTCAACGACAGCGTCGAAGCCTTCGCTGATGTGCTGTACAGCCACAACAAGGCCGACCAGATCTTCAGTGCGCCGCTGACGGTCGGCCCGGGCCTGCGTGCCTACAATCCCGCCACCGGTACGTTGACCGATATCGCCGCGGTGCTGCCGGTCGGCCATCCGAACAATCCGGGTAGCGCGCCGCTGCCGTTCGAATACACCTTCTTCGATCTCGGCCCGCGCCTGAAGGACAACACCCAGGTGTTCTACCGCGCCCTGGCCGGCGTGCGTGGCACCGGCGAACGCTGGGACTGGGAAGTGGCCGCACTGACCTCGCAGAGCGCGCAGCGCGAGTACGTGGACAACTTCGTGGACCGCTACGCCTTCCAGCAGATCCTGCGCGATGGCAGCTACAACTTCCTCGATCCATCCAGCACGCCGGGCGCACTGGACGATCTGCGCCTGCAGACCAAGCGCCCGGGCTGGTACAAGCTGCACTCGCTCAACGTCAAGGCATCGACCTCGTTGTGGGAACTGCCGGCGGGTGCGATCGGCTTCGCCTGGGGCGCGGAATTCCGCAAGGAATCGCTGGACGCGCGCACCAGTGCGCAGGTGCTGTCCGGTACCGAACTGCGCCCGGCGATCAACATCGTCGACGGTGAGCGCCAGGTCAGTGCCGCCTATGCCGAGTTCAGCGTGCCGCTGCATCGCACGCTGGAGCTGCAGGTAGCCGGCCGCGGTGACCACTACGATGACTTCGGCAAGGCATTCTCGCCGAAGTTCGCGCTGCGCTGGCAACCGCTGGACAGCCTGCTGCTGCGTGGCTCGTTCTCGCGTGGTTTCCGTGCACCGTCGCTGCCGGAGATCGCACCGGGGCAGACCATCAGCTACGGCTCGGTGGTCGACCCGTTCGATCCGCTGCAGCCCGGCGGCAGCCGCGGCGTGACCAACCTGCGCACCGGCAATCCGGACCTGAAGGCCGAGCGCTCGCGCAACCTCAACGTCGGCGCCGTGTGGTCACCCGATGCCGATTCCAGCATCGGCCTGGACTGGTACCGCATCGAACAGGACAACCTGGTCAAGCCGGACAGCGCGCAGTTCATCGTCGACAATCCGGGCCTGTTCCCCGGTCGCGTGCAGCGCGATGCGCAGGGCCGCATCCAGATCATCACCAACCAGTACGCCAACCAGGGCGAGCTGACCACCTCGGGCATCGACCTGGAAGCCAACCGTACCTTCCGCACCGACGGCTGGGGCAACTTCACCGTGGCCGGCAGCTGGACCCACCTGCTCAGCTTCAAGCAGCCGCTGGTGGCCGGCCAGGCGCCCTATGACGGCGCCGGCAACAACCGCCATGGCGCGCTGCCACGCACCCGCGGCACCACTTCGTTGAACTGGGCGGTGGGCGACTGGAGCAGCACGCTGAGCCTGCAGTACATGAGCGGCTATGACCAGCGCGTAGCCACGGCCACCAGCAATCCGGGCCTGCGCGATCGGGTCAAGCCGTACCACCAGCTGGACCTGTACGTGGCCTATGAAGGCATTCCGAAGACCACGCTGTCGCTGTCGGTGCTGAACCTGACCGACAAGGACCCGCCGTTCGATCCGGCCGGCGGTTCCAACGGCTTCGACATCAGCCAGTACAACCTGCGCGGGCAGTTCGTTTCGCTGGGCGCGCGTTACCGGTTCTGATGTGCAAAGGGGCGGCGGGCATGCCGCCGCCCCGTTCCCGTTGCCGGCCAGCGGCCGGCACTACAGGAGTGTGCGGACCAATGGTCCGCACCCACCAAAGGCAAGGGCCATGCCCGGCGTGGCTGCATCAACGGCTCAGGTGCAGGAACTGCAGGTGCCGTTCGTACTGGCTGATGATGTCGTTGATGATCTGCTTGCGGCTGTAGCCGACCAGATCGTAGTCCTGGCTACCCTCGTACAGATGCACCTCGGCGCGGTAGTAGCGCTGGTTGCGCAGCTGCTGCGCGGCGAAGGACGGGGTCAGGTAGCCACTGAGGATCACCCGGTACTGGAAGTCCTGCTGCTCGCCGTGGTTGACCGACAGCTCCATGTCGCCCGCTTCGAACCGCGTCTGCACGTCCCAGCCCTGCTCGCGCAGCTGCTCGGCCACCGCCTCCATCGCCGGCTTCACCGTGTCATCCATGAAGCGGTACACCTGGTCGCGTACCGGGAAGTGCATGGCCTGGGTCAGGCGCTGGCGCCAGCCCTGGTGGTGCCGGTCATCGCCGATCAGCGGCGATGGCCTGAACTGCTGCGCGCGCTTGCGGTGCGACTCGTCACTGAAGGCACGGGTCAGGCCCCACATCATCAACAGCAGCACCGCCGAGAACGGCAACGAGGCCAGCACCACTGCTGATTTCAGGGCATCGATGCTGCCGGCCAGCAGCAGGCCAGCGGTCAGCACCGCGATCACCGTGCCCCAGAACACGCGTAGCCAGCGCGGGCCATCGTCCTCCGGCGCACCGCCATGCGAGGACAGCGTGGACAGCACCACCGCCCCGGAATCGGCCGACGTCACGAAGAAGATGAAGCTGACCAGCACGGTCACCCCGATCACCGCCTTGCTCCACGGGTAGCCATCCAGCAACGCATACAGCACCGTCGGTGGGTCATCCACCGCCAGCTGCGCCAACTGCTGCTGGCCATGGTGCAGCACCTGGTCCAGCGCGCTGTTGCCGAAGATCGACAGCCACGCCAGGGTGAAGCCGAGCGGGATCAGCAATACGCCGAACACGAACTCGCGGATGGTGCGGCCGCGCGAGATGCGCGCGATGAACAGGCCGACGAACGGCGCCCAGCCGATCCACCAGGCCCAGTAGAACACCGTCCAGCCGCCCAGCCATTCCGGCCGGCCGCCATAGGCGTATACGTCGAAACTCTTGCCCACCACGCTGCCCAGGTAGTCGCCCAGGTTCTGCATCAGCGTGCTGAGCAGGTACTGGGTGGGACCGGCGCACAGCATGAACAGCACCAGCGCGATCGCCAGCAGCATGTTGATGTTGGCCATCCAGCGCACGCCCTTCTCCACGCCGGACACGGCCACTGCGACCGCCGCGCCCATCATCGCCACCACCAGCAGGATCTGCACCATGTTCGAGTGCGGCACGTTGAACAGGTGCGACAGCCCAGCGTTGAGATGCAGCACGCCGAAGCCCATGTCCGCGCCGATGCCGAACACGGTGGCGACGATGCCCAGGGCGTCGACGGTATAGCCGATGGGGCCGTTGATGCGCTTGCCGATCAGCGGATACAGCGCAGACCGCAATGCCAAAGGCAGGTTGTGCCGGTAGGCGAAATAGGCCATCGCCATCGCCGCCAGCGCGAACACACCCCAGCCATGCAGGCCCCAGTGCAGGAACAGCAGCTGCATGGCCTGGCGCGCACCGGCCTCGCCCGCGGCCGGATCGCCCTGCGGCGGCTGCAGGTAGTGGGTCAGCGGCTCGGAAACGCAGAAGAAGAACAGGGTGATGCTGATGCCTGCTGCGAACAGCATGCCGGCCCAGGAGAGGTAGCTGAACTCCGGTTCGTCATGGTCGGCACCGAGCTTGATGCCGCCGTACTTGGACAGCGCCACGCCGACCACGAACACCAGGTACAGGGTCATCGCCAGCAGGTAGTACCAGCCGACGTTGAGCGCGGCCCAGTCCTGCGCCTTGACCAGCAGGCGACCGGCGCCGATCGGATACAGGCTGACGAACAGTGCGAAGGCAACGACAACGATCGCCGCGAAGGCGAAGACGGGCCGCAGGGTTCGCACCGGCTGATGTTGAGGCTCCAGTGCTTCCATGGGCAGCCATCTCCGGATCGATCAAAGAGTAAGCCGACCGATTCTGGCTGAATCGCAGTGGACACAGGATGAAGTCGTGGCACCGCGCAGGCTTGAACGGCTGGATTTCCGTGCTACGCGCGCGCCTGCAGACCGGCGGGCGTGCCGGGCGGCGTTGTCACTTTGGTCCGATTACGACACGCCGCGTCCGGCACCGACGATTCACCCCATCACATGCACGGCGCACAGCTTGTTGCCGTCGGAATCACGCAGGTAGGCCAGGTACAACTGGCGCCCGGCCTTGTGCCGCACGCCGGCCGGGTCTTCCACCGCGGTACCGCCGTGGGCGACCCCCGCTTCCTGCCAGACATGCACCGCCTGCGGGTCTGCCAGCGCAAAGCCGATGGTGCCGCCGTTGGCATGGCACGCCGCCTCGCCATCGATGGGCGGGATGACCATGAACATCCGTCCATCCTTGATATAGACCAGCTTGCCCTCGTCATCGAACACGCCTGCGCGACCGCCGATGGCAGTGAACAAGGCATCGTAGAAGCGGCGGGAAGCCGCCATGTCGTTGGTTCCGACAGTGACGTGACTGAACATGCGGGCACTCCGTTGCGGGAAAGCCCAAGTGTCGGCCACCTCACTGATCGCCGCAATCAAGCCGGGATCACGCCGTACTGAGCAGCAGCACGGCCGCCGTGACCAGGCCGATGCCGATCCAACCGATCGGGCGCAGGCGGTTGCCGAACAGCAGGCGACCGCAGGTGGCCGTACCGATCACGCCGATCGCGCCCCACATCGCATAGGCGGTCGCCAGGTCCATGTAGCGCACGGCCTGGCCCAGCAGGGCAAAGGCGATCCAGACCAGCACGATGGCGCCGACACCCCAACGCCAGCGACGGAAGCCATCGGACTTGGCCACCATCATGTTCGCGGCCACATCGATCAGCGCCGAGCAGATCACGAAAAACAAGGCCATCAAGTTCATCAGTGCGCCTCCCCGAGGGTGACACAGACGATGCCGACCACCGCCAGCACCAGACCGGCCAGCTGCTGCAGCGACAGGCTCTCACCGAACACGCTGATGCCGACCACGGTCAGCAGGGTCAGGCCCAGGCCTTCCCACACCGCATAGGCCACGCCGACGGCGATGCGGCGCACCGACAGCGCCAGGAAGTAATAGGAAAGCGCCAGCGCGGCGGCCATCACCACATAGCCGGTCCAGCCGCCATCGCGGGCGGCATGGGCCATGAAGGACGTGCCGACCACTTCGGCGACGATCGCCACGGTCAGGCAGGCCCAGGCGACGAAGGCGCCACGGGCGGGAACAGTACGGGACATGTGAAGCTCCTTGCGGGACGGGGACCGCGCCCCGTCATCAGTAGATCCACGCCGTGCGTGGATGATCCGGAACGCCCCCGCAGACAGGGACGACGGCGGCCAGTATCATCGTCTTTTACGGTGGTATCAAAATGGATTCCATCGACAGGAGCGATGGATCAATGCCCTATTCTCCCGAATCCCTGCAGGCCTTCGTCGAGGCTGCCGCGCTGGGCTCGTTCTCGGCGGCCGCCCGCCGGCTACGCAAGACCCAGTCCACGGTCAGCACTGCCATTGCCCATCTGGAAGCGGACCTGGGCATGGTTCTGTTCGACCGCAGCGGCCGCTATCCGCAGTTGACCGACGCCGGCCGGCAGGTGCTGGGCCACGCGCAGGAAATCCTTGCCGCCGACGCGCGCCTGCAGCAACTCAGCGTGCGCCTGGCCGCACCCGTGGAGCCACGCCTGACCGTGGTGTTCTCCGATGTCTACCAGCTCGATCCGGCGCAACGTGTGCTGCAGCGGTTTGCCGAGGCATTTCCCGAGATCGAGCTGGAATGGCTGGATGCCGAGGGGCGCGACGTGCTGGAACTGGTTGATGCTGGCCGCGCCGGGTTGGGACTGCTGCCGCGACAGGCGCAGTACCCCGATGCGTTGGTGGCCCAGCCCCTGGCCCACCACAGCGAACTGGCGGTGTACGTGGCCAGCGACCATCCGCTTGCGCAGGCGGGCGTGCGCGCGGCGGCGCAACTGGCCCGGCATCGGCAGGTGCGGCTGAGTGCGCAGGTCGACCACGCACCGCCGATCAGTGGGCCGGCATGGACCGCGTCGGACTACCTGATGGTGATGGAGATGGCCGAGGACGGCATCGGCTGGGCCGAGCTGCCGCGTGCGCTGGTGCAGCGCTACGACCGGGGCCGCCTGCTGGAACTGCGCGTGCCGGGCTGGCCGAGGCGCATCCACAGCGACCTGGTGTGGCGCCGCGATACGCCACCGGGGCCGGCAGCGTTGTGGTGGGCCGAGGCGTTGGGGTGAGCTAGTGCCGGCCGCTGGCCGGCATCCCCTTGCCCCGTGGTTGCCGGCGTCGCGCGGGGGCTGTCCGGGTAGACCTCGGTGGTGGTGGTGTACTTCGCCCCGGTGATGCCGGCGCACAGGCCCAGCGGCACCAGCGCGTACTCGATCACACCATGCGCGACCACCGGAGAACCGATGATCTCGCCCTTGTCGTCGGCCGGTGCGATATGGGTCACCTTCTCCACTTCGGCGACCACGGCCTGCTGGAAGGCCGGCTGCGGATTCCCGCTGTCGTCCACCAGGTAGAAGCCATCGGGAATCAGGCCCGGTTCGAACGGCTTGCCATCGCGCGCGGCGAGTGCGGGGCGGAACTCGCTCTCGTCGCTATCGGTGGTTTCGTGCAGGTCGATGTGCAGCACGAACTGGCCCTTCAATGGTGCAATAAGTTCGATCAGCGCCGTTGATTCGCGCGCCGGGCCGTCCGCGCGGAAGTTGCGGTTCGGGTCGATCGCATCGAAGTTCCAACGGTTGATGCGCTCGAAGCCCCACGGATTCACGCACGGCGCGACCAGCAGGTTGGACTTGCCGGCATAGGTGTCGGCGTGTTTTTCGAGGAATTCCAGCGCGCCCAGCACGCCACTGGTCTCATAGCCGTGCACACCGCCGGTTACCAGCGCGGCCGGCAATGCCGGGTTCCAGTCGCGGCTGCGCAGGGCGAACAGGGTATAGGTCTCGCCTGCATAGTCGAGCTGGCCGTAAGCCACCTTGTCGAAGCGCCCGGCCAGTGCATCGATGCGCGGCAGCACTTCCTCGTCATAACGGCGCAGGCGCTGCTGGCGCGCACGCCACTGCTCCCGTTCCGCCACGCCCCACGGCTGGCCAGGGGTTCCGACGGGGTAGAAAGCAGCAGTGGACATGGCAGATCTCAGCGGGTCAGGAGGCAATTGATCACTTTACCACCGGGTCAAAGCGCTGAACCGTGTGCCGATTCCAATGGCGAATGGAATCAGCAATAATTCTCATTTACGCCCTTCCGCTGCCCGCAACGATGCCCATCCCTGCCCTGCAACCGGCCCGCCTGCCCCTGGCCGCCGCCCTCGCCCTGTGCCTGATCCCGGCTGCCAGCGCCTTCGCGCAGGACAGCGCCACCACGCTCGACAGCATCCAGGTATCGGGCAGCTGGCTGGGCACCGGCCTGCACGACAGCGTCAAGAGCTTCGCCGGCGCACGTACCGTGGTTGATCGCCAGCGCATCGAGGCCAGCGGTGCCGCCAGCCTGGGCGATGCCATGCGCCGCATTCCCGGCGTGCAGGTCACCGACAACTCCGGCACCGCCGGCAGCTCGGTGTCACTCAACATCGGCGTGCGTGGCCTGACCGGTCGCTACTCGCCGCGCTCGACCGTCCTGCTGGACGGCGTGCCGCTGGCGGTTGCGCCGTACGGCCAGCCGCAGTTGTCGTTCGCCCCGGCCAGCCTGGCCAACATCGAGTCGATCGACGTGGTGCGTGGCGGCGGCGCGGTGCGTTACGGGCCACAGAATGTCGGCGGCATCATCAACTTCAGCACCCGTGCGATTCCGACTGCGGCCGGTCTGCACGGCGAGGCCGGCGTGCGCTACAGCGCTTACGACCACGGCGGCGGCGACAGCACCCAGTACAACGCGTTCCTCGGCGGCACCGCCGACAACGGCATGGGCATGGCCCTGCTGTATTCGGGGCAGGACGGCCGCGGCTGGCGCCAGGGCAGCGATGACCGCTTCGATGATCTGGCGCTGAAGTTCGCCTATGCCATCGACGCACAGCAGGAACTGCGCGCCAAGCTGTCGTACTACGACGTGCGTTCTCTGACTCCGGGCGGCCTGACCCCCGCCCAGTACCAGGCCGATCCGTTCCAGAACACCCGCCCGTCCGACTTCTGGAAGGGCCATCGCACCGGCATCGACCTGGGCTACACCAACACGCTGTCGGAGAACAGCGAGTTCGAGGTGCTGGCGTATTACAACGAAAGCAACCGGGCCAGTTCGCTGATCAACGCGGCCAACACACAGATCACGGTGCAGCCGCGCGACTACCGTGTGCTCGGCATCGAGCCACGCTACACCCAGCGCCTGCACTGGGGCAGCAGCGTGCACGACATCACCGCCGGCTACCGCTTCCTGCGCGAGCGCGGCAACGACCGCAGCTACACCGTTACCCGCCGTACCGGTGCGACCGGCGCGACCACCCGCTTCGACAACGCCACCGACGCGCACTCGTTCTACGTTGATGACCGCATCGCCATCGGTCGGTGGCGGATCACGCCCGGCGTGCGCATGGAGTGGATCGACATGGACCGCCGCCAGGCCGGCGGCGGCGCGACCTTCAGCAGCCGCAACGACAAGGCCCTGCCCTCGCTCAACGTCGCCTACCTGCTGACCCCGCAGCTGACCGTGTTCGGCAACTACACCACCTCGTTCGGGCCGGTGCAGAACATCCAGTTGAACTCGCAGAGCGCGACCAATCCGCTGAACCCGGAAATCGCCAGGACCACGGAGCTGGGCGCGCGTTGGCAGGATGGCGGGCTGCGCGCGGAAGTGACCGTGTTCAAGATGCGCTTCGACAACCAGATCCTGCAGGTGCCGGGCATCACCCCGCCCACCTTCCAGAACATCGGCGCCACCGACCACAAGGGCGTGGAAAGCGCGATCGAGTACCGCTTTGCCGAAAGCAGCGCGCTGGCCGGCCTGGAACTGTACGCGAACTACACCTGGACCAAGGCCATCCAGCAGTCCGGCGACAACCGCGGCCTGGATGTGCCGTTCTACGCGCGCGATACCGACAGCGTAGGTGCCCGTTATGCGCTGGCCGGCTGGACCTTCAACGTGTCCAGCACCCACCAGAGCGGCCAGTTCTCCGATGCCGCCAACACCTGGGAAGAAGCCGCCGACGCGCGCGGAGGCCGTGTACCCGGCGTACGCCTGTGGAACGCGCAGGCCGCCTGGCAGCTGCCCTGGCTGGCCGACAGCGAGGTCGCGGTGGGCGTGAACAACCTGGCCGACAAGCGCTGGTACACCCGCAACGTGGATGGCAACGCCGGGCGCATGGTGGCCGCGCCGCGCACGTTCTACGTGCAGGGCCGCTACCGCTTCTGAGCATGGCAACCGCCTGATGCGGTGACGGTAGCGCTCACGGTGGCGGCGTATCATGCCGCCACCATGTCCTCCACCGCTTCGCCATCGCGCCTGCATCTGGCCTTCCAGGGCCTGCGCCTGCGCCTGCGCGGCAGCGACCTGTGGTTCATCGCCCTGGCGCTGGTGGTCGGGCTGATCGCCGGCGGCCTGACCCTGTTGCAGGCTGGGCTGGCACGCACCCTGCAGACGGCGTTGTATGGGCTGGACGAGGGCATGCGCCTGAGCTCGCTGCCCGCTTTGACCTGGACTGCCCTGCTGGTGCTGCCGCTGGGTGGCCTGGTGGTGGGCCTGGTCAGCCTGGCTGCCACGCGCCTGAAACGCCCCCTGCTGGATGCCGTGGAAGCCAATGCACTGCATGGCGGTCGCATGTCGATGCGCGACAACCTGATCGTGTTGACCCAGACCCTGGTCTCCAATGGCTGTGGTGCTTCGGTCGGACTGGAGGCGTCGTATACGCAGATGGGCGCCGGCAGCGGTTCGCAGCTGGGGCGGGTGATGCGCCTGCGCCGCAACGACGTGCGCATCCTGGTCGGTGCTGGCGCGGCCGGTGCGATCGCCGCGGCCTTCGGTGCACCGCTGGCCGGGGCCTTCTACGCCTTCGAGATCGTCATCGGTGCCTATACGCCGGCGGCACTGGCGCCGGTTGCGGTGGCCGCGCTGGCCGGTGCCTTCGTTGCCGACCAGGCCGGCGTGGACGCCTATCTGCTGCCGGCGGCATCGACCATCGACGTGCGCGCAGCCGACTATGCGATCTACGGCCTGCTCGGCTGCTGCTGTGCGATGGTCGGCATCGTGGTGATGCGCCTGATCGCCTCCATCGAAGGCACGGTCAAGCGCAGCCCGCTGCCGTTGTGGGGGCGCCCGGTGGTGGGCGGCCTGCTGCTGATTCCGCTGGCCCTGGCCAGCCCGCAGGTACTGTCGTCCGGCCACGGAGCGCTGCACCTGGACCTGACCACCCATCTGCCGCTGATCTGGATCGGCGGACTGCTGACGCTGAAATGCCTGGCCTCCGGCATTTCGCTGGGCTTCGGTTTCCGCGGCGGCCTGTTCTTCGCCTCGCTGTTCATGGGCACCCTGGTCGGCACGCTGTTTGCCGGGCTGCTGGCGATGGCCACCGGCGTCCCGGTGGTCGACGCCACGTCGGCAGCGCTGGCAGGCATGGCTGCACTGGCCGCGGCGGTGGTTGGCGCGCCGATGACCATGGCCATGCTGGTGCTGGAAGGCACCCACGACTTCCTGCTGACCAGCGTGGTGATGAGCGCCGTGCTGGTGTCCAGCACCCTGGTGCGGCAGTGGTTCGGCTATTCCTTCTCGACCTGGCGCATGCACCTGCGCGGGGAAACCATCAAGAGCGCGCGTGACATCGRCTGGGTGCACAACCTCAATGCCGGGCGGATGATGCGCAAGGGTGTGGCCACCGCCCCGGCCGACCTCGATGCCGCCGCCTTCCGCCAGCGCTTCCCGCTGGGCTCGGGCAGCCGGGTGATCCTGATCGACAGTGAAGGCCACTACGCTGGCATCGTGCAGATTCCGCGCCTGTTCGGCGACGGCGTGAAGCCCGAGGACGTCGTAGGTACGTTCGCCGAGAACCGCGACGTGGCACTCGCCGCCAGCGCCGACGTGGTGACCGTGATGCAGCGGTTCGACCAGACCCAGGCCGACGAGCTGGCGGTGGTGGCCGACGATGGCCAGGTGCTGGGCGTGGTGTCTGAAGCATTCGTGCGCAAGCGCTATGCGGAGGAACTGGACAAGCGCCAGCGCGAAATGATGGGCGAGCGCGTCGACGAGTAGATCCACGCCATGCGTGGATGATGCCCCCTGCCCCTCCACGCGTGGCGTGGTTCTACTGTCACCTGCGGGAGGTAGACTGCGGCCATGCGCTTCATTGAAACCTTCCAGCCCGGCCCGTTCGCCGACACCGTGGTCAGCCTGCTGGCGGCGTTCGTGCTCGGCACTCTGATCGGCGCCGAACGCCAGTACCGGCAACGCACCGCTGGCCTGCGCACCAACGTGCTGGTGGCTGTCGGCGCTGCCGCCTTCGTTGACCTGGGCATGCGCATCGCCGGCAGCGCCGAGGCCGTGCGGGTCATCTCCTACGTCGTCTCGGGCGTCGGCTTCCTCGGCGCCGGCGTGATCATGAAGGAAGGCATGAACGTGCGCGGCCTGAACACCGCCGCGACGCTGTGGTGCTCGGCTGCCGTGGGCAGCTGCACCGGCGCGGACATGCTGGCCGAAGGCGTGCTGCTGACCGTACTGATCATCGCCGGCAATACCCTGCTGCGGCCACTGGTGAACGCGATCAACCGCATCCCGATCAACGAAGCCGCCAGCGAAGCGACCTACGAAGTGCGCCTGAGCGTGGATGCCGACGCGGTGCCGCGCGTGCGCGAGCGCCTGGTCGATGCGCTGGAAGCCGCGCAGTACCCCGTTGGCGACGTGCAACTGGTGGAGCACGCCGATGCGCCCACTGATGTGATCGCAGTGCTGGTCAGCACCGCAGTCAGCGCCGACGAACTGGACGTGGTGCTGGCGCGGATGGAACAGGTGCCGGGCGTGCTGCATGCCACCTGGGAAGTCAGCACCCGCGATTGAGCGGGTGTCGGCAGTTCATCCGCGCGCTACGCGCTGCTGCGCTCGCAGCAACCTGCGGAACGAGGCGCAGCGCCGAGCATCCTCGGCGTGTGGACAGGCGGCAGCCCGCCGCAGCCGATCCTGCGCCCGCTGCAATCTGCGGATCTGCAGCTGCAGCGCATCGGCCCGGGCCAGCAATGCCGTGCGATCCAGTGCAAGCCCTGCCCCCTGCGGCATCGCTGCGCCGATCTGCTGCAGCGACAGGCCTGCCGATTGCCCCAGGCCGATCAGTGCCAGCCGATCCAGCACCTGTTCGTGGTACTGCCGGCGCAGGCCGCGACGCCCTAGCACCTGCAACAGGCCGAGCTGCTCGTAGTAGCGCAGCGTCGAGGCCGGCACGCCACTGCGGCGGACCACCTCACCGATATCCAGTTCCTGCATCGTGCTTGACCTCAAGTGGGCTTCAAGCGCCACCATGGTCGCACTCCCCGCGCAAGGCAAGCCCATGGACGATTCACTCCCGCTCGATCAGAACACGCTCTGGAACGGCGCCGCCGGCGAGAACTGGGTCGCGCAGCAGACCCTGCTGGACGACCTGTTCCAACCGATGGCCGATGCCCTGCGCGACGAGCTGCCGGTTACCGTCACGGAACTGCTGGACGTGGGCTGCGGCACCGGCGCCAGTACGCTGAGCGCCGCCGCAGCACGCCCTGACGCCCATTGCACGGGCGTGGACATCTCCGCACCGATGCTTGACCTGGCCCGCCAGCGCGCCGCCGCGATCGGGCGCGGGATCGACTTCATCGTTGCCGATGCCCAGCGCCATCCCTTCGCAACGGCGCGCTACGATTGGATCCAGTCGCGCTTCGGGGTGATGTTCTTCGAGGACACGCAGGCCGCCTTCTCCAACCTGCACCGTGCCGCCCGAACGGGCGCGGGCCTGCGCTGCATCGCCTGGCGCAGCGCCCAGGAAAATCCGTTCATGACCACCGCCGAGCGCGCCCTTGCAGACCAGCTGGTGCTGCCGGCGCGGGTACCGGGTGCACCGGGGCAGTTCGCTTTCGCCGATGGCGAACGGGTGCGCCAGCTGCTGCAGCGTGCCGGATGGCAGGACGTGGACATCGCGCCGCTGGACCTGACCTGTTTCCTCAGCCCTGATGCGCTGGCCAGCTACGTCGGCCAGCTCGGACCTGTGGGTTTGGCCCTGCGTGCGTTGCCGGCCGCACGCTCCGAAGCGCTGCTGCAGCAGGCGCTGACCGCGTTCGCACCGTCCATCGACGGTGACCGTGTGCGGGTGGAAACCGCCTGCTGGATGATCCGCGCCCGCGCATAGCAACAGAAAAGGGGACGGAGGGGATCAAGTCGTTCATGCCCCGGTTGTGCGGGAAACGACTTGATCCCCTCCGTCCCCTGTTTCTCTACAAGGCCTCGCCGGCATCGGCCAGCCGCGATTCGATCAGCGCGTACCACTGCTCGAGCATGTCGACCAGCATGTCCAGCTCGGCGTCGGCACGCTGCGCGCGGCCGCTGCGCAGGCACGCCTGTGCTTCCTGCAGCTGGGTGAGGAAGCCGGCAACGGTGTCGGCCTGCAGGATGAGGCCCGGCAGCCGGCGCCCGGGAATGCGCACGACCGCATGGTTGCCGAGCTGGCCGTACACGCTGAGAGTGGCTTCCGTCTTCATGGACAAGGGCAGGAATTGGGCATTCATCAGGTGCACCAGGGAAGAAACCTGCCCACCGGCAGGCGTGGAAAACGGGGGAGACGTTTCCACGTCCTGCCGGCAGAACAGGGGGGACTCGGGATGCCGGGGCACGCCCCGACGCGGGGATTCAGTGCGACCGGGCCACGCCCGCGATCTGCACCCGGCGATTGGGCGCCAGGCAGGCGATCAGCTCGCGCCGGTTGCGCTGGTCGCACTGCACCAGCGGTTCGGCAGCACCCCGCCCTTCAGCGCTGATGCTCGCCGCGGATACGCCGCCCTGTACCAGCGCCGTGCGCACCGCCTCGGCACGTCGCTGCGACAGCGTCTGGTTGTAGGCAGCGCTGCCGATGCGGTCGGTGTAGCCGACCACCTGGATCGACTGCACCTGGCTAGCCTCACGCACCTGCGCCAGTACACCCTGCACGGCCTGCTGGCCGCTGGCACTGAGTACGGCACTGTCGAAGCCGAACAGTGCATCGGCAGCCAGCCGCAGCGGCTGCTCAGGCAAGGGCGCCGGCGGTGGCGGCGGACGCGGCGGGTCGAGGACCGCTGCGCACGATTCAGGCTTCCAGTAGCCGCCCTGGGCGATGCCCTTGTTGTCGAAGCGCACCTGGAACTGGCAGGTGAAGTACTCCGCGCCCTGTGCGGTGCGGAAGTTGAACAGGTAGTTCCACTCGCGCACGCCCCACATGCCTTCGTTGAAGTGCGGGGTGCCGAGCAACGTGTACAGCTGGCGCTTGCTCATGCCCGGTGCGAACCGGCGCAGGTCGGCGATATCCGGATAGATGCCTTCCTTCAGCGATGCCTCGCTGGCCTCCGGGAAGGTGACGGCGGTGCTGTCGGCGGGGCCGTCGGCGGCCGGTGCGTGGCTGCGGCAGGCAACCAGCAGCCCCGCGGCCAGGATCAGGCCCAGCGTGGCGGCGACGCGGCCACTGCGAGCGATGCGATGCGGTTTCATGTCATTCCCCCTGTAGACGTTGCCCGCTGCGCCGGGCCGCGAATGCGACCCGGCGCAGGTGATCACCACTGGATGCCGGCACCGACGGCCACACCGGCCTCGCCGCGGCTGTTGGTGGAACCACTGAACTTGTAGATCCAGCGACCGCCCTCGGAGACACCGGAGATGCCCAGGGCCACGCCGGATTCGCCGTTGTAGCTGCCGGCGGCGATCGAGGCCATGTTGCGGCCTGCCTCGCTGGGCTGCGGCAGCGATGCGGTTGCCATCGCCGAGGCGATACCGGCCGATGCGCGGTTGTCGGTCTTGCGCAGGTCGCGTTCGAAGCCGCCCATGCGCTCATCGGTGTAGGCCTTGGACCAGTCCAGGGTCTGCGCCATGCCCGACTTCAGCTGGTCGACATTGACCGCGTCGGTACCGGCGGTGCCGGCAGCGACGTTGCGCACCGTGGTCGGGCCGCTGCTGGTGCTGCCCAGGGTCACGCTGTTGTAGTTGGTGGTGCCGTTGGTAGTGGTGTCATAGCGGATCGTGCCCTGCTGCGAAGCCTGCAGCTGGCGCACGTTGACCGCATCGGTCGCCTGCGAACCATCGGCCACGTTGACCACCTGGCGTTCGGCACCGGCTGCACCCACCGACACCGTATTGGCGCGGTTGGCGACCGAGCCCGCACCCAGCGCCACCGAGTTGTCGGCCTGCGCCTGCGAGCCGTTGCCCAATGCGGTCGAGTTGGCCCCGGCCGCAGTGGAGCCGGCACCGCCCGCGGCGGAGTTGGCGCCGGTGGCGGCCGGATCGGCCAGGTTGTTGCTGTTGTTGGCGCGGAAGCTGCCGGCAACGTTGGTGATGTTCTGGATCTTCTGGTCGGTGTAGGCCTTGGACTGGTCGATGGCGTAGTTCACGCCGTTCTTCAGTTGGCCGACGTTGGTCGCATCGTGGTCGTCGGAGCCATCGGCCACGTGGGTGATCTTGCGCTCGCTGCCACTGCTGCCCACCGCCACCTCACCGGACGAGTTGCTGGCGCCGGCCTGGCCATAGGCACCGGTATAGCCGGTCTGCGCACCGACGCTGGCCACCGAACCGGCACCCAGCGCAACACTGTTGCCTGCGCTGGCATTGGCACCGTTGCCGACCGCTACGCTGCCCGCACCGGCTGCGCTGGCCTGCGGGCCGACCGCCAGTGCTTCGGCACCGGTGGCCGTGGCTGCGGCAGCCGTGGAGTTGACCGCCAGGTACGGGCTGCCGCCGCCGCTGCTGATGCGCTGGTTGAGCACCCGCAGCGAGCCGTCCACTGCAGAGAACGCAGCGGTGACGTTGCTGTAGTCGTTGCCGGTGATGGTGCCATCGGTGGCGATGGTGGAGATGTTGAAGGTCGGCGCGGTCCACAGCCCGGTGCTGCCGTTGTACACGGTGCTGCCACCGAAGTAGCTGGCCACCGTCTGGTGCGTGCTGAACAGCTGGTCGCCGGTGATGGCATCGCTGCTGCCCGCCAGGATGCTGCCGGCGGCCACGTTGGTGACTTTCACCGGTGCACCGCCGGTACCGCTGAGGGTCACGGTATCGACCACGTTGCCACTCCCGTCCACGTCGTACTTCACGGCGCGCGCGTCTAGGTCATCGGTCTGCTCGGCTACATTGGCCAGCGAATTGCTGACCGCATCGAAGGCCGTGCCGACGTCGTTGTAGCTGCCCTGGCTGACCGTGCCATTGGCGGCGACGTTGTTGAGCGTGTAGGTCGGCGCGGTGACCACGCCATTGGCATCCACTGCAGCGCCGCCGCCGAGGTGGGTGGCCACCGTCTGGTTGGCCGCGAACAACTGCGCACCGTTGATTGCTTCACTGCTGGCCGCGCTGATCTGGCCCGGGCCGAGGTTGCGCAGCGTGGTGGCGGTGCCGGACTGGCCGAGCGTCGCACTTGCGTAGTTGACGCTGCCGTCGCCGTTGAGGTCGTAGCGCAGCGCGCCCTCTTCTGAAGCCTGCAACTGACCCAGGTTGACCGCATCGGTGCTGGCGGTGCCGGCGGCGACGTTGGTGACCTGGCGTTCGGCGCCCGCGGCACCGATCGACACGCTGTTGGCACGGTCGGCCAGGCTGCCGGCACCGACCGCGATGCTGTTGGCGGCGGTTGCGCTGGCACCGGCACCAACGGCGATTGCTTCGGCGCCGCTGGCCACGGCGTCGGCACCGGTCGAGTTCACCCGCAGGTACCGGGTGCCGGTGTTGCGGATGTCATTGATCTGGGTGTTGAGGTTGACCAGCGAACCATCCACCGCATCGAAGGCGTCGGTGACGTTGTCATACAGCCCCGGGGCCACGGCGCCACCGGTGGAGATGGTGCTGATCTCGAACAGCGGTGCGGTGAAAGTGCTGGTGAGCGGATCGAACGCTGCGCGTCCGCCGAAGAACTTTGCCATCGTGTCGTTGCTGGCGAACAGCTGCGCACCATTGACCGCCTCGCTGCTGGTGGCGTTGACCGCGCCGGCGGCCAGGTTGCCGATGGTGGTGGTGCCGGTGCCATTGCCGAGGGTGACACGGCGGTAGTCGGGGTCGCCTGCACCATCCAGGTCATAGGTGACCGCCGCCGCGCCGACCGCGTCGATCTGGCTGATCGCACCCTTCAGCTGGGCCACGTTGACTGCATCGGTGTTGGCGCTGCCGGCCGCCAGGTTGGTGATCTGCCGCTCGCCACCGCCTGCGGTGCCCACCGACACTTCGCCCGCCGACACCTGTGCGGTGGTCAGGCCGTAAGCGCTGTAGCTGGCCTGCGCGCCGCGCAGTGCGGCCGAGCGATAGCCCAGCGCCACCGAGTTGGCCTGGTTGGAGGTGCTCTCTGCGCCGAGCAGGGTCTGCCCGTTGGCAGTGCCGCTGGCACTGTCGCCGACCACCACCGAGTGCCCCATGCGTGCTGCATAGTCGGCGGTGGGAACACCGGTCGGATCGCTCGGATCATTGGCGCCCGCGCCCGGGAAGGCGACGTTGGCATCGACCTTGGGCAGCTCATGGCGGGCGTTGGCACCGATCACCACTTCCTTGGAGCCGTTGGCATAGGCGCCATCGCCCATCAGCACCTGGTAGTCCTGAGCTGCGTTGACCGCCCAGCAGGAGATGTCCGCCAGCGCGATGTCCAGGCACTTGGCCGCCCAGGCCGGCGAGTCCGTCGGCAGCAGCAGGCCGAGCAGGCCACCGGGATTGCCGTTGTTGATGTTGTAGATGTAGCTGTCGGAGGTGACGCCACCGATCAGGGTCAGGTGCGAGCTGCCACCGGTGACCGCGCCACCCAGTCCGTTGAGCGTGGTGCCGACAGGCGTTGCATTGACCACCGGCAGGCCGAGCACGTTGACCGTGGAATAGGTCTGCATGACGTTGGCGGTGCTGAGCTTGAGGTTGCCGTTGGACAGGTAACCGGTGCCGCCGAACAGGCTGGCGGTGGTCGGTCCGAGCAGTTCGGTGACACCGCCCACCAGGCCACCGGTACCGATCACCAGGCCCGCGTTCGGGTCGGCAGCGGCGGGCGCCTTCGGGCTGGTCGGCGGAATGGCCGACGGCGAGGTCAGGCCGAGGCTGCCCAGGGTATTGCCGACCAGGCCACCGACGGCGCCGGTCAGGTTGCCGACGGTGCCGTTGAGGTCACCATTGAGCAGGCTGCCGACCGCGCTGCCAACGCCGTTGAGCGCAGTGCCGACGCCGTTGAGCAGGCCGCCCAGGCCCAGCGCGCTGTTCTGCGCGGCGACGGTTGCGGTGCCGGCCAGCTTGAGATTGCGATCGGCGACGATTTCCTCGCCGTCCTTGCCCTGCACCCGTACCTTGCCTGCCACGCCGGTATCGAACGCTGCAGTGATCGCGCGGTCATCGGTGTCACCCGGCAGCTCTTCCTTGGCAGGCAGCGTGACCGCTGCGGTGGCACCGATCTGGCCTTGGCCTTCGATGTGATTGCCGGCCACGACCAGCTGCGAATCGACCTTGCCATCCACGGCCGCCTTCAAGCCGGACGGCGTTACACCCGCTGCCGCGGCAACCTGGGTGCCGGCGTCAATGCTGGCAACCGGCTTGCCGGCGATGCCGACATCGGCCTTTGCTGCCGCGTTGGCGGCCAGACCCAACGGCGCCTGTGCGGCCGGTGCGACGTTCGCCGCAAGCGCGGCATCGACACGGGTAGCGGCTGCAGTGCCAACACCGATGTTGGCGCGCACGTCGGCGCCCAGCACCGGTGCAGGCACCTGGCGCGGCGCGGCGCCGGCCGCCAGCTTGACCTGCACGGTGGCCGGCAGCACGTCGCGCACGACCGGCAATGACGTTGTGCTCAGCTGCAGGCCGACGCGTGCGTTGGCACTGATCGCCGGGTTCGCCTGTGCCTGTCGTGCAGCCGCGGCCAGCGCCACTTCGGCATCGACCTTCACCGGCATCGGCTGGGTGTACTTGGCCGCCAGCGCCTGCAGGTCGCGCAGCGATTGATTGGCCTCTGTCGCCGCCGCAGGTCCGCTGGCCAGCACGCACAGCAGTGCCATGGCCAGGGTGCTGGGCACCAGAAGGCTGGCACGACGGTCGCGCGGTGCGGTACCGCCGCTATCGCCGGTGGCCAGTTCCGAGGCCACAACCAGAGCATTGAGCTGGCGGTTCCATACACGCCGGTAGATGCGGTTCATGAGCATTTCCCCCGTAGGCGGACAACTTGAATGTCAGTGGACTTGCCGTTAGGCAGGTGACTGACATTTCGCGCCTTTCAGCGAGGGCTGAGCACTTCATTCCGGCAGGGCAATCGCGCATTCCGGCAAATCCACGGCCGGATTCGGCAGCCACATATGCAAATCCGGCAGGGAGGGCTGGCCGGGCTGCCGCCCGGCACCCGCAGAGGCGAAAACCAAAGCCAAAGCCAAAGCAACAGCCGGCTCTGGGTTTTCTGCGGGTTGGCGGGGCGGTGTGGGCTTGCAGGACACGCCGTAAACCCGTCCATGGGGGCTCGATGGCGCCATCCATGGCGCCAACGGTCCTGCAAGCCCACACCGCCCCACCTGTGACAGTTTCCCCACGACGGTTGGATCTGCCGTCGTGCATTCACTGTCGACATGATCGATCTTTGATTTTCAGTGATTATTTCGATCTAAATCGAAATTGATGATCCGACTTTCCCTCGGCCGGGCATGGCCCGGCGCTACATCCAAAGCGCGCGGGAAACTGTCGAAGGCGGGGTGGGTCCGGTTGCGGGGGTGTCCGCGGCATGGATGCCGCGGCCAAGCCCCCATGGACGGGTTTACGGCGTCCCCCGCAACCGGACCCACCCCGCCATTCCACAGGAAACCTGCTTTTGCTTTCGGCAGTTGCCGTTGCCCTTGCCTCTGCGGGTGCCGGGCGGCAGCCCGGCCGATACCCCTCAGGCTGGCTGGCCGAGCTGTGCCGGCGCGCGCATCAACGTGTCACGCGGCAGTTCGCCGAACACTTTCCGGTAGTTGTCGGCAAAGCGGGAAAGATCCCACAGCCCGCAACTGAGGGCGATGGCCTTGACCGAGCGCCGGTTGGAATCGGCCATCGACAGGCTGCGGCAGGCCGCGCACAGCCGCAGCATCGACAGGTAGCGATTGGGCGAGGTGCCGAACAGATCCTCGAACGCATAGCGCAGGCCACGCTCGCTGACGCCGGCGGCGTCGCAGATTTCATTCATGTAGATATTGCGGCGAAGATTGAGGCGCATGAAGTTCTCCGCCCGCTGCGCGATCAGGTAATGCGTGCGGCGGGCGCGGCTGCAACTGGGCCGATCGGCTGGGCCGGCACCGAGCAGCGCCTGGACATGCTCGTGCAGCAGGCGCTCGGTTTCTTCCGGCTGCAGCCCACCACCCTGCCCCAGCTGCGCGTGCAGTTGCTGGTAATGGCGTACCAGCGGCATCGCATCATCGCCAAGGTTGAACAGTGAAAGCGCCTGCCCCGCCGGTGGCGTGCTGCGCAGGCTCAGCTCGGTCAACTTGCGCTGCACGCGCGCGACCGGCACCAGCATCAGCGTCATCTGGGTACCAGGGCTGAGAGTGAATTCACTGATGCCTTCGGGCATCACGGTCAAGGCCATGCCCGGCGTCAGCGGCACGCCATGGCACCAGCTCAATGCATCATCGGTGGTGTGCAGGTAGCCGAGCATTGCCCAGTCCGGCGGCAGCATGAAACGGCCGCGGCAGTGGAAGCCACAGGTGATGCTGCAGAACAGGGCTTCCTCGTGAACGCGCGAAGCAAATGCCGCGCGCGGACCATTGCCATCCAGCAGCAACAGTTCCACATCGCACACGCGGAGCACGCCGCTCAGCGTGGCCAGGTCGATTGACCTGAGATCGCCGTCGTCGTTGTCTTCCACCCCACCATCGACCATGACAGTGTCGTCCCCCGTTTGGCCTGCCGCACGACCCCGCCCCCACTGCCTGACAGGGCGCACGCCGTTTCCAAGAGCATCGTCCGTTGCCGAGATGGACGCTGCGATGCACGCGCGTCCCTCCCTGAAAATGCAAAACCTTGAATGCGAGTATGCCCGATAATCGGCGGTCGTAAACAGGATGTTTCGACGCTGCGGAATTATCAATTGCGTGAAGAAAATGTGCGCGCCGATGGCATGGTTTTCGCATGCGCGCGGATGGGCATCACATTATCTGCACGACCATGAATCGTTTTGCGCAGGAACGGATTTACGTCACAGATTCGCGCCGGAATATTCAGGCATCCAGCGAATCTGCCGAATTTGCATATAGGTTCCGGTTGCAGGGAACCGCCATTCAGGCAAAGTCGAATACACGGTGATCGGGCACGCAGACAGCGGCCACACCCAGGGGGACAGCATGACCATGCACGTACGAGATACCGTTTCGACCACCGGCCTGGAGCTGGGTGGTCGTGGTTGCGCGGCCGCTGCCCTGCCCGGGAATGATCACCCTGCTTGAGCACAGCGGGATTGCCCGCCGTGCCTCCTCCGCCAGGATGGCGGGGGCCTACGGACGGTCCCGGCGGAGCCGGGCCACCGCCCATGCAGGTGTCCTGCAGCAACTGACAGGTAGAGGGAGACAACCGTCATGAACGCATCGATCCGCAAGTTCCTGAAAGAAGAAGATGGCGTGACCGCGCTCGAATACGGGCTGCTGGCCGCCGTGATCGCCGGCATCCTGATCGTGGTGGGCAGAACCCAGATCACCGCGTTCTTCACCACGTTGTTCACCCGCCTGCAGGCCATTGCCACCGACGCCACCACCACCTAGCCAGCGCGCAGGGTGCAGCACCTGCGGTCGCTTCGATGGCGGCCGCGGTGGCCGATGAAGGGTTCTGCAACTGTCCAGTGACGGACAACGAGGGTGTGCGATGACACTGCTGGGATTGCTGGCCATGGGAGTGTGCCTGCGGATTGCGATCAGCGATCTGTACGCCCGCCGCGTGCCCAACACCTGGCTGCTGGCCGCGTGCACGATCGCCGTGCCCCTGATCATCGCCGGCCAGTTCAATGCAACGCGCACGGCCTGGGCGCCACACCTGCTGGGCGCAGTCGTTGGCCTGCTGGCATTGCTGCCGTTCTATGCGGTGCGCTGGATGGGCGCCGGCGATGTGAAGTTCTTCGCCGTGCTCGGCCTGCTGCTGGGCTGGAAGGCATTGCTGCCGGTGTGGGTGCTGGCCAGCCTGGCCGCAGGCGCCCACGCCGTGCTGTTGCTGGCCGGTCGGCAGTTGGCCGGCCACCTGCCGCTGCGCCTGCAGATGCAGGTAAACCGCGCCAGCACGCACTTGAATGGCCACCCTGCCCTGCGCGAACTGCATGCCGCGCGCGAGGGGCGACAGGGCATTCCCTACGCAGCCTACCTGGCCTTCGCGGCGATTGGCTGGGTGTTGGCAACCACCTATGGAGGCGTCGAATGAAAGCGTTCGCGCGCCAACGCCAACGCGGCGTGGCCAGCATCGAATTCGCGTTGATGCTGCTGCTCGGCCTGGTGCCGCTGCTGCTGCTCACCTTTTCCGGCGTGCTGATCATGGCCGCGCAGCAGACGCTGGCGACGGCCTCGGCCGAGGGCGCGCGTGCTTCGCTGCGCTTTGGCAACGCCGGCGAGCGGCGCACCGCCGCCTGCCTGGCGGCCCGCCGCTCCATGCAGTGGCTGTTGCAGTTTTCCGGGCAGAACCCGGACTGCAGCGGCGGCGGCACCGGCGCCATCGTGGTCTCGCCGCAGGCGCCCTGCGCCGGCCTGGCGACGGTGCAATGCATGACCGTGACGGTGAGCTACGACTATGCGTCCCATCCCTTCCTGCCCGGCACCGCCACGCTCTATGGCTGGGTGATGCAGGCCCCCATCCGCAGCGTCGCGGTCGCCCAGCTGGACCTCGGCAGCAACTGACGATCGGTACAGGAGACGATTTTCATGCTCAAGTTGACCCGCATCGCCGCCATCGCGCTGATCGCGCTCGCCGTGCTGCTGGCCGTGGTCGCCTTTGTGATCGGGCGGAAGCCTGCGGCCTCGGCGGACAACCCGAGCACGATCGTGAAGGCCGATGCGCAGACCTTCAGTGTCGTTGAAGCCACCGCGCGGCTACCCGCCGGCGAGCCGATCAGCGCCAATGGCGTGCGGCTGACGCAACGCACCGCAGAAGTGCCGGGGGCCGTTGCCGACCTGGCAGCGGTGGTCGGCAAGGTGCCGGTGCAGGACATCAGCGAAGGCAGCGCGATTGGTGCCAGCCTGCTCGCACAGGGCTTCTCGCTGCAGCTGCGGCCGGGTGAACGGGCATTGGCGGTGCCGGTCGATGAGCTGGTCGCGGCAGGCAACCGCATCCTGCCCGGTGATTTCGTTGACGTCTTCCTCAACCTGCGCAGCGCCGCTACCAGCTACAACGGCCAGCAGGACATCGCACAGACGCGGTTGCTGCTGTCACGCCTGCGCGTGCTCAGCTACGGACAGCAGGACATCGCGGCAGCCCCGACGAGCAGCCAGGGCCAGGCCCCGGCCACGGCAGGCAACGACTCACGTGCAGCCGATATCACCAGCGGTTCCAGCAGCGCCCCCAGCAACGCAAACGGTAGCGATGCCACGCAGCCGGCGCGCACCGCGGTGCTGGCGGTGCCGGTGGCCGACGCCAACCGGCTGCTGCTCGGCGCACAGCAGGGCAAGCTGTTCCTCGCCCTGCGCAATCCCGCCGATACCGGCCTGCCGGATGTGGCGCTGTTCCCACAGGCGCGCGGCGTGCTGGACCCGGTGCGCGGCCTGGACAACGAGCAGCAGCAGGCCCTGCAGCGACCGGAGAACAACGCCTACGCCGGCCTGGATGGCGATGCGCTGGCTGGCCGCGGCAGCAGCGTGCAGCGCAGCGTCCACGAAACGCCGGCGCGTGCACCGGTGCAGCGTCGCTCGACGCCGCGACCGGCGAGCATCGAAATCATCCGCGGCGACACTGCTGCCCCCCGTGGCTCCCTTTGACCCTTGCCGAGAGCGCACATGACTGAACGTCGCCACCGCCTACGCCCCACTGTCCGCCAGCGCTGGCTGGCCCTGCTGCTGGTGCTGCTGGCACCGGGTGCGAGCGTGGCTGCCGACGATCTGCTGCTGCAGACCCGCGAACAGCGGCCATGGACGCTGCCGGCCGACCTGGAACGGGTTGCCATCGCCGACCCCGGCGTAGCTGACATCGTGATGCTGCGCGGCGCACGCCAGGCGCTGCTGGTAGGCAAGGCCCCCGGCACCACCACCCTGCTGCTCTGGCATCGCAAGCAGAGCGAACCGCAGCGCGTGCAGGTGCGGGTGCAGAGTGCCGTGCAGGGCGCCGCCGATGCCGGCTCCAGCGGACTGGTGTTCACCCAGCAGGACCAGCAGGGGCTGCTGCAGGGAAGCAGCGACAGCGTGCTGGCGCACATGCAGGAGCAGAAGACCGCGGTGATGGCGCTCGGCAAGGACGGCAGCCTGGCCGATGCCTCCACCATCAGCAGCGGCGGCGTGGTGCAGGTCGAGGTGAAGGTGGTCGAGTTCAACAAGACCGCGCTGAAGCAGATCGGCATCAACTTCCAGAACCGCAACGGTGGTTTCGCCTATGGATTCGCGCGGCCGGGCGGGCAGCTGCCAGGCAACACCGGCATCCTGCCTGGCATGAAGGAAGGTGAGTCCAGCAACGAAAGCGAGTCCCCGATCTCCTCGGCGTTCAGGCTGGTGTTCGGTTCGACCAAGGGCTTGTGGAACGCCGATGTCGACCTGCTGCAGGCCAACGGCATGGCGCGCGTGCTGGCCGAGCCTACGCTCGTTGCGCTGTCCGGGCAGAGCGCCAGCTTCCTGGCCGGTGGCGAACTGCCGATCCTGGAGCCGCAGGGGCTCGGCACGACAACGGTCACCTACAAGCCCTTCGGCATCGGCCTCACCGTTACTCCCACCGTGCTCTCACCGAACCGCATTGCGTTGAAGGTTGCGCCGGAAGCCAGCGACCTGGACTACACCAATGCGATCGCGCTCAACGGCGTGCAGATCCCTTCGATCACCACCCGCCGCGCCGACACCACCGTCGAGCTTGGCGATGGTGAGAGTTTCGTCATCGGCGGCCTGGTCAGTTCCACCGTGGCCTCGACGGTCAACAAGATTCCGCTGCTCGGCGATCTGCCGATCATCGGTACGTTCTTCCGCAACTTCGACTACAAGCGCCAGGACAAGGAACTGGTGATCATCGTCACCCCGCGGTTGGTACAGCCGATTGCCCGCAATACCGAACTGCCGCTGCCCGGCGATCGCGAAGCCAAGCCGAACATGCCCGAATGGGGCGCGTGGCTGCTTGGCCCGATCAGCCGCGATCCGGTTCCCGGTTTCTCGCGCTGACCTGCATGACGTCTCCGGTACTACGCCCATGCCCTACGCCACTGCCCTGCCGCTGCACCCGCAAGGACCACCGATGAACCTGGTCCTGTACGGGATCGACCGTGAACTGCTGCCACGCCTGGCTGCCAAGCTGCCGCCTGCCACGGCACTGCACTGGCAGGACAGCAGCGAGCCGACCTCGGCCCAGGACCTGCAGCGTGGCCCGCAGAACCTTGTACTGTTGGACTTCCGCCGGGAGCATGCCTCGGCATCGACGGTACTGGCGCAGCAGCTGCAGCAGACCCAACCCGAATTGACCCTGGTGGCCGTGGGCGCCACCAGCGCCGGCGAGGTGGAAGGCGTGGTGATGGCGCTGCGCGCCGGCCTGCGCGATGTACTGGACCTGGACAGTGACAACACCGGCATCGAAGCCGCCCTGCGTCGCGCTTTGTCACCGCGCCCCGCCGCAAGCGCACAGCAGGCGCACAAGGCGCGCCTGATCGTGCTGCTGGGCGTGCGCGCCGGCGTCGGCACCAGCACGTTGGCCGCACACCTGTCGGTGCTCGCACAGCAGACCCGCACCCTGGCCCAGGGCGATGCCGCCGTGCAGGACGGGCTGCTGATGGAGCTGGCGCAGCCGGCCGGCGACCTCGCCCTGTACCTCAACCTGGACAGCCGCTTCCACTACGAAGATGCGCTGCGCAATGCCAGCCGCATCGATGCCACCCTGGCCCGCACGGCGATGGCCCGGCACACCAGCGGACTGGTCCTGCTCGACCGTGCCAGTGGCAGCGACGCACTGCCGCCGTCCGATCCTGGTGCGCTGCTGCAACGACTGCGCGGCGTGTTTTCCAGCGTACTGTGCGATGCCGGTGGCTGCCCGCTGCGGCAGCTGCCGCCGCTGCTGCTGGACCAGGCCGATGAAATCTGGCTGGTGGCCGACGCATCGATCGCCACCCTGGTGTCGCTGGACCACGCCCTGAAGCACCTTTCCGGCCAGCGCGACCGCGAGAAGCGACTGCAGCTGGTGATCAACCGCCACGACGACAACAGTGGCATGAGCCCCGAACAGATCGCGCGCCGCTTCGAGCTGCCGCTGCTGGCCACCCTGCCCGAGCGGTCGCGGGTACGCGCCTCCGCCAGCCATGGCCATCTGCTGCTGCAGGATGCGCCGCGCGACCCGTACCTGCGTGCCCTCGCCCCGCTGGTGCAACGCCTGGATCCGGCTGCCTGCCCGGTCCAGGCGCACGGCCTGCGGGAAAGACTTGCCCTTGCCCTGGGTGGATCGCAATGGAAGACAAAGTGACCCCGTTCCCGCACGTTGTCGCCCGCAGCACGGTGCCGGAGCATGCACCGGGCAGCCTGCCGTTCGCACAGACCGAGCAGTACCAGAAGGTGCTGTCGGCCGCGCACGAGCATCTGCTCAACAGCATCGAAGACGAGCGCATCGACATCGATTCCTGGGCCCCCGACACCATCGCCCGCTGGGTGGAAGTGCAGACGGTCAGTTTCATCCAGGAATGGCGCATCCCCATCAACGAAGAAGAAATGCAGGTGGTGGCCGAAGGCCTGGTCAAGGAGCTGACCGGGTTCGGCCCGCTCGATGACCTGCTGCATGACCCCACCATCGAAGACATCCTGATCAATGGCTTCAAGGATGTGCATGTCTCCCAGGGCGGGCAGCTCAAACGCGCGCCACAGCGCTTCACCGATGACACCCACCTGCTGCGCATCCTGCGCCGCATCATCGCCCCGCTCGGCCGCCGCCTGGATGATTCCAATCCGATGGTCGATGCACGCCTGCCCAATGGTGGCCGCCTCAACGCGATCATCTCGCCATTGGCGGTGGACGGGCCGATGGTGTCCATCCGCAAGTTCCGCAAGGATCCGTTCACCCCCGACGAGCTGCTGGCCAAGGGCACCTTCGATGCGCCGATGCAGGCGCTGCTGAAGGCGATGGTGCTGGGCCGCTGCAACATCCTGGTGTCAGGTGGCACCAGCTCGGGCAAGACCTCGCTGCTCAATGCGCTGGCCAGCTATGTGCCGGCCAACGAACGCGTCATCACCGTGGAAGACACCGCCGAGCTCTCGCTCAACCACCCGCATGTGGTGCGCCTGGAGAGCCGCATCGGTGGCGCCGAAGGCCAGGGCGCGGTCAGCATCCGCGACCTGGTGCGCAACAGCCTGCGCATGCGCCCGGACCGCATCGTGGTCGGCGAGGTGCGTGGCGCCGAGGTGCTGGAGATGCTGCAGGCGATGAACACCGGCCATGACGGATCGATGGCCACCATCCACGCCAATTCGCCGCGCGACTGCCTGTACCGCATCGAGATGCTGGCCGGCTTCGCCGGTTTCCAGGGCAGCGAAGACAGCCTGCGCCGGCAGATCGCCAGTGCCATCGACTTCATCGTGCAGATCTCGCGCCTGGGCAGCGGCCGCCGGGTGCTGGTGTCCATCACTGAAATCACCGGCGTCAGCGACAACCTGATCACCACCCAGGAGATGTTCCGCCACGAAGTGCAGATCGATGGCAGCGGCAAGGAAATCGACCGTTGGATCGGCCTCGGGTTCCAGCCACATTCGCACAAGCTGGAGCCGTTCCGGCAGTTGCTGCGCGAATCCCTGTACGGAGACTTCTGAGCATGGGTACCGGCCTGCTGCTGGGTGTGCTGAGCATCGTGTCGGTGCTGCTGGCGCTGGCGGTGTGGCTGTGGGGGACGGCCAGCAGCCGCGAGCAGCGCCAGGCCTCGCTGCAGCATGCCGAGCAGCAGCTGGCGCGCGGCACCGGCGCTGCCGCCGCGCCGGCAGATGCAACACGGCAGGCGTCGCTGCCTGCGCCGGGTCGCCGCGCCCTGCCCTGGAACGGGCTGCTGCAGCGTGCCGGCCTGGCACCGGGCTGGAAGCTGCCGCTGCTGATGCTGCTGCCGGGCATCGCCCTGTCCGCGTTCGCGGTGTTGCGCCTGGGCACCTTCTGGATGTTCCCGTTGACCCTGCTGCTGTACGTGCTGGGCTGCTGGCTGTGGCTGATGCGCCGTATCGGCAAGCTGCAGGCGCAGCTGCTGCACCAGCTGCCGGACTTCCTCGACAACCTGGTGCGCCTTACCGCGCTCGGCAACAGCCTGCAGGCTGCCTTCCAGGTCGCGTCGATGCAGACCAACGCGCCGCTGCGCGGCCTGCTCGACACCACGGTGCGCTATGCACGTGGCGGCATGGACCTTGACCGTGCGCTCAACCTGGCCGCACAGCCCTACCGCATGGACGTACTGAAGGTGCTGGCGGTGGTGATGGGCGTGAGCGTGCGCATCGGCGGCCGTGCCGACCAGATCCTGCAGCGCATGGGCGACTTCATGCGTGACCTGGAACAGGCGCAGCAGGAACTGGCCGCAACCACTTCTGAAACCCGCATGTCGGCGTGGGTACTGGGCCTCCTGCCACCGGCCAGCGCAGTGCTGATGGCGATCTCCAGCCCCGAGTTCTTCCAGCCGGTGCTGCATGACCCACTGGGCCACAAGATCCTGCTGATCGCGCTGGCGCTGGAGTTGACCGGCGCCTTCCTGCTGTACCGCCTGGCCAAATCACTATGAACATCCCCGACCACGCAGGAGGCATCCAATGAGCGCCAGCATCTGGTTCGTGGCTGCCCTGCTGGTGTTGGCCGCCGGCGTGGCCCTGCTGGGGCTTGGCAGCTGGGTGCGCAGCCATCGCGAGGACCGCAGCGAGGCCACGTTGAAAACAGCGCTGCGTCCGCGCGAAAGCGAAGACGCAGCGGCTGACGCACGCAAGGACTCACTCGGCTGGCTGGAGCAGTTCGGCCGCGGACTGAGCGGCGGACGCCTGGAAGCGGCGCTGCTGGCCGGTGAGGATCGCCTGCTGCTGGACCTCGCCGGCTGGAACACTCGCCGCGGCACCGCCATCTACCTCGGCCTGCGGCTGCTGCTGGCGGTGCTGGTACTGGGTATTGCGCTGACGCTGAGTGACGCCACGGGGTTGTCGAGGATCATGGTGGTGATCGGCGCGCTGGCTGCTGGCCTGCTGCTGCCGAAGTTCGCGCTCAGTGCATGGGTCAAGCGGCGGCGACGCGCAGTGAACAATGAGCTGCCGCTGTTGATCGACCTGCTGCGCCTGCTGCAGGGCGTGGGCTACAGCATGGATCAGAGCCTGCAGACACTGGGCGACAAGCTGCGCGACGCACTGCCGGTGCTGGGTGGGGAAATCCAGGAAGCGAATGTGTCCTACACCCATGGGCGCACGCGCGCGCAGTCGCTGCGCCGGCTGAGCGATGTGTACGGCGATGACGATCTGTCCAGCCTTGTGCAGTTGATCCTGYAGGTGCACGCCCACGGCGGTGCCGTGCAGGAACCGCTGCGCCAGTTCAGCGTCCGCCTGCGCGAGCAGCGCCGCAACGCGCTGAAGGAAAAGGTCGGCAAGCTCTCGGTGAAGATGACCGTGGTGATGATGCTGACCCTGCTGCCGGCACTGATGCTGGTGCTGGCCGGACCGGCGCTGGTCGCGCTGGCCACTACCTTGTCGAAAATGGGATGACCTTCATGCCTGTCCTGCGCCCTGCCTGCCTGTTGCTTGCCCTGGCTGCCGCTGCTGCCGGCTGCAGCTCCACCACGCCGAAGTACCTGCGTGCGCCGAGCCTGGCCGAGCCGACCCCGGCCCCGCAGGACAGCCGCAACGCCTACCTGGAACTGATCCAGCGGATGCAGCAGCAGGGCGCCTGGTACGCTTCGCTGGCGCACGTGGATGCGTTCCGCCAGCGCTACGGCGATACCCCGGCACTGCGCCTGCTGCAGGCCGACGCACTGCGCCAGACCGGCCAGGTCGATGCGGCGCTGGCGCTGTACCGCGAGCTCGGCAATGGCCCGCAGGCCGCGGCCGCTGCACACGGCATGGGCCTGATCGCTGCCCTGCGCGACGACGACCAGGGCGGCGAACAGGCGCTGGCACGTGCCACCCAGTTGAGCCCGCTGAACACCGATTACCTCGGCGACCTGGGCTATGCACGGCTTCGTGCCGGCCGCTTCGAACAGGCACGCGAGCCACTGGCCAAGGCGCTGGAACTGTCGCCGGGCAATGCCAAGGCCACCGCCAATCTTGCCCTGTGGGCACTGTTGCGTGGCGACACTGCCACCGTCGAACGGCTGGCCCAGCAGGCCAGCTTCAGCGAGGAGACCCGCCGCAGCGTGGAACAGCAGGCGCAGCAGATCCGCGCGCGGCTGCAGCAACGCCAGGCCGCTGCCACTGCTGCAGCGGCGGCAGCGACACGGCCAGTTGCTTCGGTAGCTACCACCCCCGCCAACGCAAGCCCACGCCTGGCCGCCGAACCGCGCCGCGATGGCCGCGACCAACGCGACCCACCACGACTGCCGCCCTCGATGCTGGAACGCTTCGGCTCCACCGACCATCCCACCGGGAACACGCCATGACCTCGAAGCCGCTGATCCGCTGCCTGCTGCCGGTGCTTGCCGGCTTGTCTCTCGCTGCGGTTGTGCAGGCGCAGACGCCGCAGCAACCGTTGACCGGGCAGATGCTGGGTGGTGCCGCGCCCGCGCCGGCAGCCGCTCCCCTGCACAGCGAGCCGTTGGCTACCGTGGACGTATCGCCGCCACCAGCCGCAGCGCCCATCGCAGCCCCCGCAGCCCCTGAAACCAAGCCTGATTTCGGCGGCACGCAGTTGCAGCCCAACACCTCGCAGATCGGTGACACCACTCGCAGCCTGTTCCGCCTGCAAGCGTCCGGCGAGGTGGCCGGTGCCCGCCTGCCGATCCTCGGCGACCAGGCCACATCCAGCTACGCGCGTTACCTGAAGAGCTTCCAGTACGACATTCCGCAATTCTTCGAAACCGACGTCGCCAAGTCCGCAGGATCCTCCCGATCCGGACGCTGAGGCCCGCCATGAACCGAGCACGCCACATCAGCTTCAGTCGCCCGCGCGGCGGTATGTCGGTCACCATGATGCTGGTGATGATCGCGCTGCTGGCCATGCTCGGCCTGATCGAGATCGGCTTCCTGTTCTGGGCCAAGCGCGATGCGCAGAAGGTGGTCGATCTGGCTGCGCTGGCAGGCGCACAACGGCTGGACCTGTGCCGGCCCGACAACGCCGACAACAGCGCGGCCCGGCAGAATGCGCTCGCACAGAACACCTTCCCTGGGCAGGTGCAGATCCAGTGTGGCAACTGGAATGCCACCCGCGGAACGGCTGACCACTTCAGCCCAAGCGTGGACGCAGGCAATCCACGCAACGCGGTGCGGGTCATTGCCGAACGCGGCGTTCTGCCGTTCTTCGGCCAGAACAGCGGGCTGCCCACGTTGCGCGTGCAGGCGGTGGCCAAGCGTTCGGAACCCACCGCCGTGTTTGCAGTGGGTTCGCAGCTGCTGCGCACCAATGGCAACTCCCCCTTGATGGCGACCCTTCGGCTGGTCGGCCTGGACGTCACCAACGCAACAATTCTGTCCTACGACGGCCTGGCACAGGCCACCGTCACCCCGTCGGGGCTGCTGGCGGCACTGGGCATCCCGGTCACCGCCGACCTCAGCGTGGCCGACTTCAACCGGCTGCTGTCGGTCAACCGCATATCACTGGCACAGCTGGTCAATGCCACTGCCACGGTGGTGGGCCGCGAGACCGCCGTCGGCGTACAGCTGCAGGCGCTGTCCAACCTGGTCGGCACGCGGCTGGACATCAACCAGCTGAACATTCTGCTGGGCAGCCAGAACGGCGGCGGCGGCCTGTTCGCGCAGGTTATCTCACCGGACGGCACCATCGGCAGCGCGCTGGAATCGAGGGTCAACGTGCTGGATCTTGTCACCGCCGCGATCTCCATCGCCAACGATGGCAATGGTGTGCAGGTGCAGGGCTTGAACCTGCTGGGCATCGACGTCAAGGCCGGCGTGGTGGAGCCGCCGTCGATCGCCATCGGCGGTGTGGGCGCACGCGCGTACAACGCGCAGGTGCGGCTGATGGTGGACGTCGACAGCGACCGCTTGTTCGCGATCGGCCCGCTGCTGAACCTGCTCGGCACCCGCCTGCATCTGCCACTGCACGTGGATGTGGCCAATGCGATGGGGACACTGACCAGCATCCAGTGCGGTGCGACGCCGCCGACGGCCACCGTCCAGGTCGATTCCTCGGTACTGCGCGCCTGCGTCGGCAAGGTCAACGCGGCCGATCGCTTCTCCAAGAGCAACGTCTGTGACGCGACCCTGCAGAACGAGCAGCTGTTGAAGCTTCTGGGGCAGCCCCTGATCAACGACAAGGTCACCCTGCCGGCACTGACCAGCACGCAGAGCCTGACCCTGGCCGCAGGCCAGACCGGCTCGACCCGGATCAACCCGTTGGCCGTCGGCACCGCCGTGTCAGACCTGGTCAACGAACTGCTGCGGGTGCTGTCAGGCATGCTCAGTTCACCCAAGCAAGGCATGAGCGCCAATGACACCGCCAAGGCACTGGCCGACCGTTACCTGCAGGCGGCCTTCCCCAGCGGCGGGCGTTACAACGTGGACCAGGTGATTCCATTGCTGCGCGATGGCGATCCGTCACGCAACCTCGCACCACTGGGCAACTGGACCGTTACCAAGGGTGTACCGAAACCCTGCCCACTCGGGTTGACCACCTGCTGGGAAGATGGATCGGTCTGGGCCGGTTACCGCGCCACCGTGACTGGCCAGGGACTGGGCCTGCTCGACGGCCTGCTGGGCTCGCTGGTCGGCGGCCTGCTGATCAACCGCTGCGACAGCCTGCTGGGCAACCTGATCGACTACAACGGCTGCGTGCGTACCAACCTGGCGTCCTACATCCAGACCGCCCCGGCCGGATTCCTGGATGGGCAGAACGGCGGCGGCGTGACCACCCCCGGCAACAACGTCACCTGCAGTGGCCTGCTGTGTGCGCTGCTGAACCCGGTGTTGGCGGCGCTCAAGCCCGTACTCAACAGCGTCGGCACCCTGCTGACCAACACCCTGGCCAGCCTGCTCGGGCTGGAACTGGGCCGCACCGATGTCAGCATGCAGTCGATCCAGTGCAGCTCGGCGCAGCTGGTCTTCTGAGCCGCGCGGGCGCGGGTTGGCGGCGTCCGTGCCCATGCTAGACTCGCGGCGGGGAACCACTTTCAACTCAACCCACACTACATTCGTGGATGGTCTAGACATGCGAGAAACTTCAGGGGGCACCGTCTTCGCCCGGTATCCGCGCGGCGCAGCACTGCTGGCCGTGGCCATGATCGTGGTGGCGCCGTCGGCGCTGGCCGCACGTGGCGATCGCACTGCCACCGTCGAGCCGGCCAAGGCCGCACCGGTGGTACGCAACACCGTCGACGAACTCAAGCAGTTGATGGATGCGCAGCAGCTCACCGAGCTGCGTACCACCTACAACGGCAACTACGGCGCCAGCCTGCTGTTCAACGCCAATACCCTGACCTACTACGTGGCCCTGTTCCAGGAGAAGAACTTCTGGCGGGTGATCAAGACCGATGCCGTCGACAACGCCGAACGTGTCTACCGCACATTCGCGCAGCAGTCCGAACAGCTGGCGCAGGTCTATATCGACACCACCCGGCTGGAAGCCGGCAAGCGCTACACCGAGCGCCTGGTGGCCTACAACGAAGAACGCCTGCGTACCCTGCAGCAGGAAATGGAACAGCAGCAGGCGCAGTCGGCGCAGGTCAGCGCAGCGCTGCAGCAGGCCCAGCAGCAAGCGGTCAGCCTGAGCACCGACGTGCAGAGCACCAACAGCCAGCTCGATGCGCTGCAGCGCCGGATCCAGATCCTGCAGGCCGAACAGGGCAACCCGGAGCTGAGCCTGCCCAAGCCGGATGCAGCAGCGGCGCCCGCCGCCGCCAGCGACGGCCGCTGAGGCTTACCCGGCTGCAGACCAGAACGGCACCTTCGGGTGCCGTTTTTCGTTGTACTCAACGACAGGCTTCGCGCACCGCGTCATCCAGCTGCCTGCGCTGCAGGTAGTCGAGCCTGCGCGGCTTGGCCAGCGCCTTCACCTGCTGCTGGCGCGCCCGCTCGCACGCTTGCGGGTCGGCCGTGATCGATATCAGCGCGCCCTGCGCGCGGCCGCGCCGTGGCGTCCGCGTGGTTGCGCTGCGGGCAGGCGGCACGGCCGAAGGTAGCGGCCCACGCGCCTTCGACTCGGCACTGGGCACTTCCCAGCGCCACTCCGCCCGCCCCTGGCAGGGCGTCTGCTGATAGACCGGATGCTCAGCATCGGTGCACTTGTAGACGTTGGTCTGCGCCGCCGCGACAGCCGCCCACAGCAGTCCAGGCAACACTCCCCACATCGGCATCTTCATGGCTGGCCCTCGCGCGTCAGATGGCCATGGTTGCCATCAGCACCGACCTGCCGCCAGAGCGAGTCGCGTCATCACAGCAAACACGTCAATCCGCCACAGCCGTGCAATGCACGCAGCCCATCCTGCGCTGTACTGCCGCAGGCGCCGGCGAACCCGCAGGCGTCTTTCCTCCCTTCCGCCAAGGAACCTGCAATGAGCAATTTCGTGACCGTCAACGATGGCGCCCGCATCTTCTACAAGGACTGGGGCACCGGCCAGCCTGTCGTATTCGCCCATGGCTGGCCGCTGTCGTCCGATGCCTGGGATCCGCAGATGCTGTTCATGGGCCAGAACGGCTATCGCGTGATCGCCCACGATCGCCGCGGCCATGGCCGCTCCAGCCAGACCTGGGACGGCAACAACATGGACACCTACGCCGATGACCTCGCTGCCGTTCTGGATGCGCTGGACGTGAAGGACGCGATCCTGGTCGGCCATTCCACCGGCGGTGGCGAAGTGGCTCACTACATCGGCCGCCACGGCAGCACGCGCGTGGCCAAGGTGGTGCTGGTCGGCGCCGTGCCGCCGTTGATGCTGAAGACCGCCGGCAATCCGGCCGGCACGCCGCTGGAGGTGTTCGACGGCATCCGCAAGGGCACCGGTGGCGACCGGTCGCAGTTCTTCAAGGATCTGGCCACACCGTTCTTCGGCGCCAATCGTGATGGCAACAGCGTCACACAAGGCATGCGTGATTCGTTCTGGCTGCAGGGCATGCTGGGCGGCGTGAAGGGCCAGTACGACTGCATCCACGAATTCTCGGAAGTGGACTACACCGAAGACCTGAAGAAGATCGACGTGCCAGCCCTGGTGGTGCACGGCGATGACGACCAGATCGTACCGTTCGACGCCTCGGCCAAGCTGTCCTCGCAGATCATCAAGGACGCCGAACTGAAGGTGTATGCCGGTGCACCGCACGGCCTCACCCTTACCCATGCGGATCAGTTCAACGCCGACCTGCTGGCGTTCGCACGTAAATGACGTATCGCGGCGGCGCTCCGGCGCCGCCGTGCCTGCGGTAGTGCCGGCCGCTGGCCGGCAACCCCATCAACCTCGATCAAAGTCGCGATCAGCCGGCCAGCGGCCGGCTCTACCACGGGGCCATCAGATGTCGCTGTGGTGATGGGGCGCTGCCGCCGGCAGCGGATCATGGCCGCCGACGAAATGACGCACCACCGGGGCGCGCTCACCGCGATGCAGCGCGCGCAGCGCCTCCTGGATCGCCTTGTCGTCGGCGGTGATGCGTTCATGCTGGCGCAGGTGCTCCAACCACGACGCTGCGACGAAATACTCCAGATGGATGCCCGGGGTCGCCACATCCTCGACCACGCCCCAGACCACGGCGCCATCGCGCCGACGGATCGTTCCCAGCGTGCGCATCTGCGCCTGGAACGCGGCGCGGTCGGCGGCATCGACGCGATATTCGATGGTCACCAGCACCGGTCCACGATCATTCGACACCGACACCGACAGCTCCGGCGCTGGCCAGTGGCCGGCAGGACTCAGGTTCAGATCCTCGGCGCCGGCAATACGCACGCGCCACACCAGCAGGCCGCCGATGACCGCGCCTGCTGCGGCCACCAGCAATGCCAGTTCCGGCGATGTGCGCTGCGCCAGTGCGCCCCAGCTCAGGCCACCGGCCGCCATGCCGGCCGAAAACACCATGATGTACAGGGCAAGCGCACGCGCCCTCACCCAGGCCGGCACCGCCGTCTGCGCTGCGATCTGCAACGAAGACAGTACGGTGATCCAGGCAAAGCCATTGACCAGCATCACCAGCGGCAACACGTACCAGCTGCGGGTCAGCGCCAGGCCGGCCAGGCTTGCCGCCAGCGACAAGGTGGCCAGCAGCACCAGCAGGTCGCGGTCAAGCCTGGCCCGCAGCTTCGGCAGCAGCAACGCACCGCCCACCGCACCGATGCCGATGCAACCCAGCAGCACGCCGTACTGCCCCGCTCCGCCCTGCATCTGCCCGCGCACCACCACCGGCAGCATTGCGTTCATCGCCGCGGCAAAGAAGAAGAAACCGGCCGATTTGATCAGTACCGCCTGCAGGCGACCGGCACGGCTGGCATAGCGCAGGCCCGCCTTGAGGCCAGCGCCGAACCCTTCGGGCGGCAGGCTGGACGCCTTCGGATCACGCTTCCAGCCCCACACCACGAACAGCATGGCGGCAAAGGTGATGGCGTTGAACCCGAAGGCCCACACCGCACCCAGCTGGGCCACGATCACCCCGCCGATGGCCGGCCCGATGGAACGGGCGATGTTGATGCCGATGGAGTTGAGTGCCACGGCCGAGGCCAGCATCGGCTGCGGAACCAGCTCGGAGACGATCGCGGCCTGTGCCGGCATGGCCATCGCCGCACCGCAGCCCATGCAGAAGGTCAGCAGCACCAGCAGCTGCGGGGTCAGCAGGTCCAATGCCGTGAGCACGGCGGTCGCTGCCGCCACCAGCAGCATCCAGCCCTGGGTGAACAGCAGGTACTTGCGGCGGTCGACGATGTCGGCCAGGGTCCCGGCCGCCAGCGCCAACAGCACGATCGGCACGGTGGTCGCCGACTGCACCAGCGCGACCATCAGCGCCGAACCGGTGCGTTCGGCCATCACCCAGGCCGCAGCCACGTCGTTGACCCAGGTACCGATGTTGCTGGCCAGGATCGCCAGCCAGATCGAGCGGAACATGCGGATCTTCAACGGCGACCATGCGCCATCGACCTGCGGGGAGTGTTGTGACGCCGATGCGTTCACCATTGCCATGCTCCAACGATTGAGGCGAACAGCGTGTCCCGGCCGCCGGCCTGCGTCAGTGCAGGACCCGCGTCGACCCAGGCCAGCTGCAGCTGCCATTGCCAGTGGTCGTTGACCTGCCAGCGGGTTTCGGATTTGTACTGGGTACCGATGCGGCGTGCGCCTCCGGCACTGTCGGGCAACGCTGCCAACGGTGCCGGCGTGGTATAGACCGCATCGGCGCGCCGATGCTTCCACGCCAGTTGCACACCCAGCTCGGTGGTCACCGCCTCATGCAGGCGCAGTGCCAGCGTCGGTTGCAGATCCATCAGGTTGGCCGGTGCCAACAGGCTGGCTTCGCTGAAATAGGCGGACTTGGGAAACAACGCATTGAAGGTACCCAGACGACCATCACCCGGGTCTGCGTCGCCGCTGGCAATGTCGGCCTTCAGGCCAAGCCGCGGTTGCAGCGGCAGCGCGCTCCAGCGCCAACCGGTATCGGTGGCGAGGGTCCAGGCGCGGATGTCCAGATCGCCGGTCACCGCCCGCAGTTCACCGCCCTGCGCCACCAGTTCGGTATTCCAGTCCAGCGCACCCGACTGGCCGAACCAGCGCGCGCCCAGGGTCTGCCGCCGCTCGGTGCCGCTGCCCGCGGCGAAGCGCGCGCCCTCACGACGATAGTCGAGCAGGTAAAGGTCCCACTGGCTGATGCCAGCGCCCTTGGCCGTGGTCGCATACGCGCCGAGCAGGTGTGCACCGCGCTCACCGCGGTCATCGAAAGCACCCGGGCGGTTCTCGACCGGTCGCAGCGCCATCAGGTCCAGTGCGCCCAGCCTGCCCTGCCACCCCACCCGCGCACCATCGAAGGCCAGGCGGATGTTCGGCCCGTCGCGCACCGACAACAGGCGCGAGCTGCCATAGCCCGCTTCCTGCCGGCCCAGCTGCACGTGCATGCCAGCGCCGGACCAGCGCCAGTACGCCTGCTGCACGTCCAGCGCGCCGCGATCGGTACGACCTGGGCCACCGGCCTTGCCGCGCTCGGCATGCGTACCCAGCTGCAGCTTCGCTTGCCAGTCACCCTGCGCGAAGGAGGCAGAAGCCAGCGCACGCAGCAGACCGTAGCCATCGTCGCCAGCACCGACGCCAAACCGGGTCGGGGCGTAGTACATGCCACGCAGGCGCAGCGATGCATCCCACTGCAACTGGCCGTCGCCAACCGTGGTACAGGCGCCACCGTCGCAGGCCAGCGCCAACGACGGCAACACCAGCGATGCCAAGGTCAGAACGCGAAGCACGAACACCCCATCGCGCCCCAGAACGCGGTCAGGTCGTTGGTTGGCGCCGGATGACGAACCGCGTGGCCATGCGCACCGTGGGTGCCGCAGGCCACACCATGGTGATGACGGTGCGCCGCAGCCAACCCGGTCGCCCCGCCACCGACGTGGTAGCCACCGAAGCGGTTCACCGGCGACCAGTCCGGCATCGCCGGAGGCAGCTGCGGCGCCAACCCGGCGTAGTCGCCGTCGCCATGCACGATGCGGCCACCCACCACGGTCAGCAGGCTGGTGATGTCGGCGATCTGCTGCTCATCGACGCGGAAGAAGTCGGACGACAGCAGGATGAAGTCGGCCAGCTGGCCCACCTTCAGCGTGCCCTTCACCGCTTCGTCGCCGGAGAACCAGGCGCTGCCCTGTGTCCACAGGCGCAGGGCCTGCTCGCGCTCCAGCAGGTTCTCATCACCGTACAGGGCCAGGCCGCCGACGGTGCGTCCCGTCACCAGCCACGACAGCGCCACCCATGGGTTGTAGCTGGCCACGCGGGTAGCATCGGTGCCGGCGCCGACCGGCACGCCCTCGGCCAGCATCCGCTTCACCGGTGGCGTGTGCCGCGCCGCCTGCACGCCATAGCGCTGCACGAATGCCTCGCCCTGGTAGGCCATGCGGTGCTGCACGGCGATGCCGCCGTTGAGTGCGCGGATACGCTCGATGTTGCGCGGGGTGATGGTCTCGGCATGGTCGATGAACCAGTGCAGGCCATCGAACGGCACCTCACGGTTGACCTGCTCGTAGACGTCGAGGATGCGGCTGATGCTTTCGTCGTAGGTCGCATGGATGCGGAACGGCCAGCGCTTCTCCACCAGCAGCTTCACCACATCGTGCAGCTCCGGCTCAAGTTCCGGTGGCAGTTCCGGGCGCGGCTCGTTGAACAGTTCAAAGTCGGCTGCAGAGAACACCAGCATCTCGCCGGCACCATTGTGGCGCAGCAGGTCATCGCCGTGGCGCGGTTGCAGCATCTCGCTCCAGCCACGGAAATCGCTGACCTCGCTGCCCTTGTTCTGGGTGAACAGGTTGTAGGCGATGCGCACGGTCAGCTGATCATCGCGATGCAGCTGCTCGATGACCTGGTAGTCCTCGGGGTAATTCTGGAAACCGCCTCCGGCGTCGATCACCGAGGTGATGCCCAGGCGGTTCAGCTCGCGCATGAAATGGCGGGTTGAATTGGCCTGGTACTCGACCGGCAGCTTCGGCCCCTTGGCCAGGGTCGCATACAGGATCAGTGCATTCGGCTTGGCCAGCAGCAGGCCGGTCGGGTTGCCCAGCGAATCGCGCACGATCTGTCCACCGGGCGGGTCCGGCGTTTCCTTGGTATAGCCACAGGCACGCAGCGCGGCGCGATTGAGCAGCGCGCGGTCGTACAGGTGCAGCAGGAACACCGGCGTATCCGGAGCGATGTCGTTCAGCTCCTGCAGGCTCGGCAGGCGCTTTTCGGTGAACTGGGTCGCGGTGAATCCACCCACCACGCGCACCCATTGCGGCGCGGGCGTGCGGTCAACCTGCGCCTTCAGCATGGCCATCGCATCGGCCAGTGAACGCAGGCCATCCCAGCGCAGTTCCAGGTTGTAGTTCAGGCCACCGCGGATCAGGTGGGTGTGGCTGTCATTGAGGCCGGGCACGATGCGCCGCCCCTGCGCATCGACGATCGTGGCTTCGCTGCCCCAACCGCGCATGATGTCCTCGTCGCTTCCCACGGCAACGATACGGCCGTTCTGCACGGCCAGTGCCTGCGCAAGTGGCTGCTGCGGATCAAGCGTGGTGATGCGTGCATTGCGGATGACCAGTGTGCTCATGCGACGCTCCTTGGAAGGGGATTGGATGGCCGCAGCGGTACCGCCAGCCAGGCCCAGCGCCAGCGCGGCACTGGTGGCCAGCACCACATTGCGGCGGCCAGGATCGAGAGGTTCGTTGTTCACGCGATGTCTCCAGAAAGAACCAGCCCATCCACCGCCCATGCACCGGGCCCGGCCAGGGCGATGGCCAGCAATGCCAGCGTCCACAACAATGGATACTCGGCACCGCCACGCATCCAGAACCATCCTTTGGGCAGCGCCAGCAGTGCGGTGAAGGCGATGAACGCGGCAGCGACAAGCGCGGCGACCCGGGCCTGCCAGCCCACCATCACCGCGGTGCCGGACGCCACCTGCAGCAGCGCCAGCAGCAGTGGCAACGGGGCCGCAGCAGGCAGGCCGAAGCCACGCAGTTCGCCGGCAAAACCTGCCAGGCCCGGCCCGTTGAACCAGCCGAACAACTTGCCCAGCGCATGCGGCAGCAGGAATCCTCCCGCCGCCACCCGCAGGATCAACAAGGCCAGGTCGAGGCCATGGCCATCGCGCACGCTCAGTGCCCGCCTTCCTGCGCGCCGAACATGGTCTTGGCGTACTGGATGCCGACGCCATAGCCACCCGCATGGTCACGGGCGATGCCGGTGGTCAGGTCGTAGGTTTCAGCACGCGCCCAGTCGCGCTGCAGTTCCAGCAGGTACTGCACGCTGGTGATTGGCACGGCACCGGCCTGCACCATGCGGGCGATCGCACGTTCGTGCGCCTCTTCGCTCACATCGCCGCAGGCATCGGTGATCACGTAGACCTCAAACCCCTGCTCCAGCGCCGACAGCGCCGGGCCGACGATGCATACACTGGTCCACAAGCCGGCGAGCACCAGCCGACGCTTGCCGATGCGGTTCACCTCATCGATCACCGGCTGGTCTTCCCAGGTGTTCATCGACGTGCGATCGAACACCGCCTGGCCAGGGAAGATCGCCGGCAGCTCCGGGAACATCGGGCCGGAGAACGACTTCTCGGCCACCGTGGTCAGCAGCACCGGCACCTTGAAGCCTTTGGCACCCTTGCTGATCAACGACACGTTGTTGCGCAGCGCGGAGATGTCGATGGTGTGGGTGGCAAATGCCATCTGCGACTGGTAGTCGATCAGTATCAGGGCGTGGTCGGCCGGTGACAGCAGTGCTTTGGCGGGGGTGGCGGTGGCGAGGCTCATGGGTGGACTCCGGTGGAGGAAACAACAGGGGGCTGGAAACGTGCCGCGCCATCGGCCAGATACTGGCCGGGACTGCAGCCGGTCTCGGCGCGGAAGCTGCGGACGAAGTGGCTCTGGTCGAAGAAGCCAAGATGCTGGGCCAGGCAGGTCATCGACTGCGCGGCCGTCGGCAGCAGCTGCGTGGCGCGTTCGATGCGCCGACGGCGCACGTAGCGCAGCGGACTGGCGCCGGTGCCCATGCGGAACAACCGCACCAGATGGAACCGGCTTACGCAGGCAACGGCAGCCAGCTCGGTCACCCGCAGCGGCTGCGACAGGTGCTCGTCGATGTAGCGCAGCGCACGCTGCAGGGCAGCCGACTGGTGCGGTGCCAAGGTGGTTGCGGACAGGGCAGGAGGCTGGACGGTAGCCATGAAGGAGCGCCGCGACGGGAGCACCCATGGTGTGCCGCCGGCTGCGATCGCCCTACCCCCGTCGGTCGAGGCCGGCGCTCACCCATTCGGGGGAGGCCGGCGCTGCAGCAGGCGGCGGCCGAACAACCGCGCATCCAGCGAATACGCGCCCGGCCCCAGCATGAGCAGGGCCAACGGCAGCAGCAGCCAGGGCAGCGCCGCGCCCTGCCCGTACAACCCCGACACTGCCAGCAGCACTGCCAGCGGGGTCAGCAGCCCGGGCAGCAGCAGGCCGATCGCCGCCAGGCACATCAGTCCCGGCGCACCGGCCGGGCTTCCGCCCGCCAACAGCCCCCCTGCCACGCACAGGCGCAGCCACAGCAGTCCCAGTCCGGGGCCGCGGTCAGGGAACATCACATACAAGCGCTGCATCGCCGGGCTCCGTCATCCATCACGGCGTAATAGCGGACACCGAAGCGGTACGCCTACCCCGAACGGGTCACCCCGGCCTGCCCCGCACCTGCCAGAATGACCGCATGCGTGGCCGCCCCTTCCCCTTCCTGCGTCGCCTGCCGGCGCTGCTGTCGTGCCTGCTGTTGTTGACTGCCCTGCCCGTCTTCGCCGTGCAGCAACCCGCAGTGAGCGATGGCATGCCCGGCTATCAGCACACCGCCTGGCGCGTCGGCCAGGGCGCCCCGGGGGATATCTGGGATATCGTCCAGGACCGCCAGGGCATGTTGTGGCTGGCGACGGGTTCGGGCCTGTACCGCTTCGACGGCCGCCGTTTCGAGCGGCAGGCCGCACCGACAGGCACCCGTTTTCCCTCCACCAACATGGTTACCCTCGGCCTCGATGGCGGCGATGGTGGCCTGTGGATCGGCTACTTCCAGGCAGGCATCAGCCAGTTCACGCAGGAACGCCTGCGCAGCTTCGGCCGCCCGCAGGGCGTGCCGGTGGGTGTGGTCCCCCGCTTCGCGCATGACCGCAACGGCCGCCTGTGGGCTGCCGTCAATGGCGGCCTGCGCTGGTTCGATGGACGTCGCTGGCAGGAGCCGCCGGCTTCCTTCGGCCTGCCGCAGAGACGCGTGCAATGGGTGCTGCAGGACCGCCACGGCACATTCTGGGTGCTGGCGGACCTGCAGATATGGCGTCGCCCTCCTGGCGCGGCCCGCTTCGAAGCCACCGGCATCGCGGTCTCGCAGATGGCCTCGCTGGTTGAGAGCCCGCGCGGCGAAATCTGGCTGGCCGACCGCGTGCGCGGCACGTCGCCGCTGGCCAACGCGCATGGCCTGTTGCCCGCCGAGGAACGTGAAGCACGGCGGCTGCCCGGGCTGGTCGCCTCGCGCCTGCAGTTCACGGCCGACGGGGCCCTGTGGGCCACGCTCAGCCCGCACGGTGGCGTGGCCCGGGTCACCTTCGACGGCCAAGAGGCTGTGCGCATGGAGCGCTTCGATGCCGCGCAGGGCCTTACCGCGACGTCGGCAGTGCCGGTCCTTGCCGATCGCGAAGGCAACATCTGGGTAGGCACCAACCTCGGCCTCAACCGCTTCCGTGCGCACAGCGTGCAGACCTTGTCCGTGGGCCCTACCGATCCCTACCGGTCATTGGTACGCGCCAGTGATGGCCGAGTGTATGGCTATGGCGAAGACCTGAAGCTGTTCGACCTGCGGCGTCCGCTGCTGGGCGGCAGTGCTGCGCAGCTGCAGGCCGCGGCACGACAGGCACCCACTCCGGTGTGGCAGTTCGACTGGATCAATCTGGCGCGCACCGTCAGCGGCCACACCACCCTCATACCGCTGCCGGCACCGTTCACCGGGCAGCCACTGCACGCCCTGCTGTTTGCCGATGCGGACCAGGCCTGGGCCTGCGCCGGCGAGCGCGCGGTGCTGCACTACACGGACAACCGCTGGCGTCGCGAAACCCGGCTTCCCGAGCAGGCCTGTTCGTCGCTGGCGCGTACCGATGACGGTGCGCTGCTGCTGGGCTACGCCGATGGCACCCTGCGCCGCCTGCACGGCGGCACGGTCAACACCTTCGGCGCCGCCGAAGGACTGTCGGCAGGCCCGGTAACCGCGTTGCTGCAGCACAAGGATCTGCTGCTGGTCGCCGGCGAGGCCGGCCTGGCCGCGCGTTTCGGCAACGGCCGCTTCCTGCCGGTGCGCACCGACATGGCCGGCGTGCTGGAAGGCATCACCGGCATGGTCGCCGATGCGAACGGGCTGCTATGGCTCAACGGCAGCCGCGGCCTGGTGCGGCTGCAGGTTGCCACCCTGCGCAGCGCACTGCGCAACGACCAGGCGATAGCCCCCCGCCTGTTCGACGCGGTTGACGGCATGCCGGGCATCGCCCTGCAGAGCGGCCCCATCCCCACTGCGGTACTGGCTGCTGATGGCCTGCTGTGGCTTGCCACCAATCAAGGCCTGGCGTGGCTGGACACGCGGCAGTCGCACATCAACACCATGGCGCCTGGCGTGCGCATCGGTGACGTGCTATATGGCAGTACACAGGCCCCGTTGCAGGAGGGACTGCGCCTTCCGGCCGGCACTACCCAGCTGCAGATCGACTATGTCGCGCTGTCGCTGGCGCGGCCGGAGCGCAACCGCTATCGCTACCGACTGTCCGGCGTGGACGACGCTTGGCAGGAGGCCGGCGCGAGCACGCGCGCCTATTACACCAACCTCGCACCGGGCCATTACCGCTTCGAGGTGGAAGCAGCCAACGAAGATGGCATCTGGAGCAGCACGCCAGCCAGCCGCAGCTTCCACATCGCACCGACGTTCCTGCAGACCGCCTGGTTCAAACTGTTGTGCGTCTGCGTGGTGATGGCTGCGCTGGCGCTGGCCGTGCGGGTCCGCAGCCGGCAGCTGGCGGCATTGTTCCGCGCCCGCCTGCAGGAACGCAACGGCGAGCGCGAGCGCATTGCGCGCGATCTGCACGACACCCTGCTGCAGGGCAGCCAGGGACTCATCCTGCGCCTGCACGCCATCAGCCAGTCGGCACAGACACCAGAGCCGGTACGCACCCAGCTGGAGTCGGCGATGCTGCTGGCCGAGCGCAATCTGGCCGAAGGCCGGGAACGGGTCAACGCGCTGCGCGACGCACCGTTTGCCGGCCGCGATCTCGCCTCTGCGCTGGCCGACGTGCATGCGGAATATGCAGGCCAAGGCACCAATCCACTGCGTTTGACCATGGAAGGCACACCGCCGCCGCTGCAGGCCGAAGCCGCCGAGGAAGTGTTCCTGATCGGGCGCGAGGCCATCCGCAACGCGCTGCGGCATGCGCAGGCCAGTGCCATCGAAGTGGAACTGTCCTACGGCGCCCGCTGCTTCCTGCTGCATGTGCGCGACGATGGCGTCGGCATCGCCAATGACAACGCCGGCGGCGGACACTGGGGCATGCAGGGCATGCGCGAGCGCGCACAACGGCTGGGTGCGGAGCTGCAGTTGTGGACACGCCCCGGCCTGGGTACCGAAGTCGCGCTGTCCGTGCCGGCCCGTCGCTTGTATCACCGACGTCCACCGCGCTGGCGTTGGCCCTGGAGCAGAACCTCCCATGACTGAATCCCTTCCTCCCATCGGCGTGCTGGTGGTTGATGACCATCCGCTGTTGCGCGATGGCCTGGCCGCACTGCTCGGCGCACATGCCGACCTGCGCCTGCTCGGCGAAGCAGCCGACGGTGAGGAGGCTCTTGCCTGCTACCAGCAGCTGCGCCCGGATGTGGTGCTGATGGACCTGCAGATGCCACGCATGGATGGCGTGGAAGCGATCGTGCGGATCCGTGCGATCGATCCCCGCGCACGCATCATCGTGCTGACAACCTACCGCGGCGACGTGCGCGCCGTGCGTGCGCTGCAGGCCGGTGCCAGCGCCTACCTGCTGAAGGACATGCTGCGCCACGAACTGGTGGCCACCATCCGCACCGTGGCCAGTGGCCGCCGCGCACCGATACCGGCGGAAGTGGCGGCCAGCATCGCCGCGCACGTGGTGGAAGACCGGCTGTCGCCACGCGAAACCGAAGTGCTGCGCCACGTGGCCGGCGGCCTGTCGAACAAGCGCATCGGCGAACGCATGCAGATTTCCGAGCAGACTGTGAAGGCACACATGAAGAGCCTGATGGAAAAACTGGGCGTTGGCGACCGGACGCACGCGGTAACGCAAGCACTGCGTCGCGGAATCATCAGCCTGGATGACACCGGTCAGGAGTGAAGGTGTTTCGGCCGGGCTGCGCCCGGCACCTGCCGAATCAACGGCCGAAGCAACGGCAACTGCAACAGCAACAGCGGGTTTTCTGCGGGATGGCGGGGTGGGTCCGGTGGCAGGGGCCGCTACAAGTACGTCCATGTAAGCTCGGTCGCCGCATCCATGCGGCTCACGCCCCTGCCACCGGACCCACCCCGCCTTCGACAGATCTCCGCAATCTGTCTGGATGACATGGCCTGCTTTTGGTAGGTGTCGACCTTGGTCGACACGTAGATCCACGCCATGCGTGGATGCTCTTCGTTCAATTATCGAAATATTGGATTTTGATGGAGATTCATCCAGCTTGGGATGGATCCATCAGACACCGGAAAACTGTCGAAGGTGGGGCGGTGTCGGATTGCGGGGTGTCCGCGCCAKGGATGGCGCGGCCAAGCCTCCATGGACGGATTYACGGCGTCCCCGCAATCCGACACCGCCCCGCCCTCCGACGGAATCCAGCTTCTGCCGTTGCCGTTGCCGTTGCTGAGGTTGCCGGCCAGCGGCCGGCACTACAGCAGGTGCAGGGCGCAGCCCTGCCGAACCACCCTCAACGCAGACGAATCAGCAGGCTGCCACCGGCGCAGATCGTCGCCAGCCACGCCACGCCGTGCCAACCCCACTGAGCCAGCGCCAGGCTGCCCAACGCACCGCCGCCAGCCATGCCGATGAACATGCCGGTGAACAGCAGTGCATTGAGGCGACTGCGCGCCGGCGGCACCAGGCCATAGACCAGGGTCTGGTGCGCGACCAGCGCCGACTGGAAACCGAAGTCGAACAGCAGCGCGCTGACCACCAGCAACGGCAGCAGCGCCACGGCCGGCAGCCACGAATCGACCAGCAACAGCGCAAAGCCAACCAAGGCGACGGCAATCGCCAACCGCGCGACCGCGGGGCTGCCCAACCGATCTGCAAAACGACCGGCAACCGGTGCCGCCAATGCACCCGCAGCACCGGCAATGCCGAACGCACCCGCGGCGGCACTGCCCAGGCCCAGCCGTGCGTGCAGCATCAGCGCCAGCGTCGACCAGAACGCACTGAAGCCCACCGCCAGCAGCGACTGGCTGGCCACGGCGCGGCGCAGCTGCGGCTGCTCACGCCAGAGCGCCAGCAACGAACCCAGCAGCGCCGGATAACGCAGCGTACTGGTCGCAGCGAAGTGCGGCAGTGCGCGTGCCATCACCGCCCCCATCGTCAGCACCGAAAGCGCTGCGAGGCCGAACTGCACGCGCCAGCCCCAGGCTTCGGCCACCACGCCGCTGACCACGCGCGACAGCAGGATGCCCAGCAGCAGGCCGGTCATCACCCTGCCCACCACCTGCCCGCGCTGCGCATCCGGTGCCAGCACCGCGGCGGCCGGCACGATGTCCTGTGCCAGCGTGGCCATCAGCCCCACCAGCAGGCTGGCAACCAGAAGCCCCGGCAACTGGCCGGCCAAGGCGGCCGCCCCCAGGGCCAACGCCAGCAGCACCGACTTCAGCAGGATCAGGTTGCGCCGGTCGAAGCGGTCGCCCAACGGAGCCAGCAGCAGGATGCCCAGCGCATAGCCCAGCTGGGTCAGGGTCGGCACCAGGCCCACGGCACGCTCGCCCGTAGCCAGATCCTGCGCGATCAGGCCCAGCATCGGCTGGCTGTAATAGAGCGAGGCCACCGAAAAGCCCGCGCCGGCGGCCATGGCCAGTACCAGTGATGGGGCGGGCGCAGCGCGTGGCGCAGAGACGACGGCTGAGAGCGAGGGAGCGGGCATGGAAGGCACCAGGGAGAGAATTGGAGCCCAGCGTGCCTACATTCGCAAGGCGTCTGTAGTAGGCTCAACAACATACTTTACATACGCTATGCGCATGAACGACCTTGCATCGGGCGGCGACCGCCTGGACCTGCTGCGTACCTTCCTGCGCATCGTCGACAGCGGCAGCCTTTCGGCCGCCGCCGTGCAGCTGGGCACCACCCAGCCCACCGTCAGCCGTCGGCTTCAAGCCCTGGAACGGCAGCTGGGCCTGCGCCTGCTGCAGCGCTCTACCCACGGCCTGCTGCTGACCGAGGACGGCCAGCGCTGCCAACGCCATGCGCAGCGGGTGGTGGACGAATGGGAAGCGCTGCAGGCCGAGCTGCACGGGCAGACACAGAGGCTCAGCGGTCGCCTGCGGGTGATGGTGCCGCATGCGTTCGGCCAGGCACAGCTGCTGCCCACCATGCTCGACTTCCTGGCCCAGCATCCACAACTGAGCCTGGAGTGGATCCTCGAGGACCGCCGCCCGGACTTCATCGCCGAAGGCATCGACTGCGCGGTGCGGGTCGGCGCGGTCGATGAACCGCGCGTGGTTGCCCTGCCGCTGGCCGAAGTACCTCGCATTGTCGTGGCCGCACCGTCGCTGGCCGATGCGGAGTCGATCACCAGCCCCGAACAGGCGCAGGCATTGCCGTGGATCTCGTTGGTCACCTACTACCGCGAACGTCTGCTGCTGCACGATGCGCAGGGCCGTGCGCACACGCTGTCGATCACGCCGCGCCTGCTGAGTGACAACCTGTTCGTGGTGCAGCAGGCCGCACGTGCGGGATTGGGGGCCGCAGTGGTGTCGGCCTGGCTGGTGGCCGAGGATCTGGCCGAAGGTCGGTTGGTGCAGCTTTTAGCGGACTGGCAGGCACCACCGCTGCCGGTGCATCTGGTGTTCCCCGCTGCGCGACAGCAACCGCTGCGCCTGCGCGCCTTCATCGATGCGATGAAAACCACGCTGCCGCAGCTGCATGGCATGCGGCCGGCACCGCGCTAGGCGCTACCGGCCGCATCACTGCGAAGCGTGGTCCTGCTTCGCCACGGCATTCCATGCAGCGACCTTTGCCTTGGTGTCGGCCAGCATCCTGTCCAGCGCCGCGCGATCGTACACATCACCGCGCAGGATCACGCTGTCGATCTTTTCGGTGGCGGCGATGTCCTGCAGCGGGTTGGCGGTCAGCAGTACCAGATCGGCCGCCTTGCCCGTGGCGACACCACCATAACGCTGCATCTGGCCAAACCAGGCCGGACCGGAGCGGGTCGCGGCGGACAGCGCCTGCGGTGCGCTCAGGCCTTCCTTCACGAACAGCTGCAACTCCTGGTGCAGGCCGATACCCGGGTAGTTGAACGAATTGAGGAAGCCCGCATCGGTGCCGGCAATGATCGTCACCCCCGCTTCCTGCAGCAGCGGCAGCACTGCGGCCACCTGGTGGTACTGCGCATGGCGCGCCTCGATCTGCGCAGGTGTCGCCTTGGCAGCGCGCTCCACGCGCCAGGCGTACGTCGCACGCAGGCCCGGGCCGATATAAGCCAGATACGGATCGTTGGCGTGGTCGTCCTGGTCGAGGAAGTCGAGGATACGGCCGCCGTTGAGGGTCGGCGTCACGAATACGCCGCGCTTGGCGAAATCACGATAGGCATGCAGCGCGGTTTCGCGATCGAAGCTGGCGTCGAGCCGGCGGTTGGCTTCGGCGCGGTCGATGCGCCCGGCGCCGAAATCCGCGGCGATCTGCGCTTCATCCTTGCTGCCCGCCTTGAAGGCATAGTCCAGATGTTCGATCGAGGCCAGGCCTGCATCCACGGCCTGCTCCACCGTCAACGCCATCGGAATATGGCCTGAAGCCTTGAAACCCGCCTTGCGCGCGGCGCTGGCCGAGTACAGGAACAGTTCCGGGGTCAGCGTGCTGTCGGTGATCTTCACGAAGTCGACCTTGTCGTGCTGCAGGCGCTCGATCGCCTTGTCCGCGTCGGCCTTGCTGCCCACCTCGATCGTGCCCTTCCAGACCGGCTTGATGCCTTCGATCTTCGCACCGGACGTCAGCAGGCGCGGACCGAACAGCGTGCCGTTGGCGAGTTCGCCGCGCCACTGCAGCACCTGCTGCGGAAGATCACCGGAGCAGTCACGGATGGTGGTGATGCCGTGGGCGATGTACAGCGGCAGCAGCGCCTTGTTCTCTTCCACCAGCGCCGGGCCGCCGCCGAAGTGCACGTGCATGTCCCACAGGCCCGGAATCAGGTACTTGCCCTTGGCATCGATCTGGCGACTGGTGCTCCACTGGCTGCGCACCTGCGCATCGGGGCCGACTGCGACGATGTCCTCGCCACKGATGACAACGCTCTGCCCCGGCACGCTGCGCGCGTGTTCGACATCGACCACCGTGGCGTTGCGGATCAGCAGATCGGCGCGTTCTGCCGCAGACGCCGACAGCGGTGCAACGGCAAGAAGGATGGCAAGGGACAACGGACGGGAACGGAACATGGACAGCATCCTGGTAGGCACGGCAGCGTGCGGGTGGAAGGGGCGGTTGTCAGCGCGTCGCGCCGTGTTGGCGCAGCAGGGTTTCGATGTTGGCGTAACCGCGTTGCCGGGCATGCGCCAGCGGCGTTACGCCGTCACCATCGGCAAGCTCGGGGTTGGCACCGGCGTCCAGCAGCAGCTGAACGATCTGTACGTGGCGCGGGCCGCCATCGCCGAGCAGGATCGCCTCCAGCAGCGCCGTCCAGTGCAGGCGATTGACATGGTCAACGGCCACGCCAGCGCGCAGCAGCGTGCGCACGGTGGCGACATGGCCGCGTTCGGCAGCAGGAATCAGCGCGGTACCGCCATAGCGGTTGGTGCTGCGCAGGTCTGCGCCGTGCGCGAGCGTCAGCGCCAGGATCTCATCCAGGCCGCGCGCGCCGGCGTACAGGTACGCGCTGTCCTGCATCGCGTCCTTGGCGTTCACGTCGGCACCGGCCTCGATCAGCTCACGCGCCGCGTCCACGTTGTTGCCGTGGGTGGCCAGCAGCAGGGCCGTACGGCCCTGGCCATCACGGGCTTCCAGATCGGCACCCGCGTCCAGTGCCTCGCGCACGGCCTCGACATCGCCGCGGCTGGCGGCATCACGCAATTGCGCATCGGCGTCGCCTCGGGAAGTCGCCGTGCACGCCGGGATCACCATGACCAGCAGGCACAGCAACAGCATGCGACCCAATGCCGAACGATGCTGCCGGGAGCGAGGGGTATGCATCGTGACTCTCCTCATGCGCGATGGCGCCGGCCATTGCCGGCCCCTGCCCTGCATGGTAGAAGTCGGCACGGGTATCCAGAAGTGAAATGTTCAAATGCAAGACAGTGCCAAATCGAATAGAACAATGTTCGAACTGGACCTGCTGCGGGCCCTGGTGATGGTCGCCGACTGCGGCAGCTTCACCACGGCGGCCACCCGCCTGCACTCTACCCAGTCCACGGTCAGCCAGAAGATCCGCCGCCTGGAGGAGCTCGCCGGTCACCGCCTGCTCGAGCGCGGCCACCGCGACGTGCATCCCACCGATGCCGGTCACACCCTGCTGGGCTATGCCCGGCGCATGCTGGATCTGAACGAGGAGCTGGCCCAGGCATTGGCCGGCGCCACCGTGGAGACCGCAGTGCGCATCGGTGTGCCGGAGGACTTCGTCAACGCACAGACCACGCGCATGCTCGCTGCCTTCAGCCGCCGCCACCCGCAGGTCAAGCTGGAAATCAGCAGCGGTCTCAGCCGTGATCTGGCCCACGGCTTTGACCATGGCGAGCTGGACCTGGTGCTGGTCAAGCAGCGTCGCAACACCCGCCAGGCCGTGCATTGCCGGCGCGAACCGATGCACTGGATCGACAGCCTGCGCAGCAGCAGCCTGCAGCAGGACCCGCTGCCACTGGTCACCTTCCCGCCACGCGGGCTGTACCGCGACGAGATGATCCAGGCCGTCGAAGCGCTGGGCCTGCGCTGGCGCATCGCGTTCACCAGTTCCTCGTTGAGCGGCATCCAGGGTGCGGTGGCCGACGGCATCGGCATCAGCCTGTTGCCACGTCGCGCGGTCAACCGCGAACACCGCATCATCGATGGCGAGCGCGACCTGCCGGTGGTCGACAACTACGAGATCGGCCTGCTGCATCGCGCCGATGCCGATGATGCGGTGCGTGCGCTGGCCAGCGAGTTGTGGCGCCAGGTGCAGCGCGAGCCGGAATAGTCGGCAGGGCTGCGCCCTGCACCCGCCGAAGCGGTAGTGCCGGCCGCTGGCCGGCAACCTCAACAGCCGAAGCAACAGCAACAGCAACAGCAGGCTTCCTGAGGGATGGCGGGGTGGGTCCGGTGGCAGGGGCCGCTGCAAGTACATCCCTGTAAGCTCGGTCGCCGCATCCATGCGGCTC